>JAGOCP010000320.1 GCA_017998715.1 Thermoanaerobaculia bacterium
CGGCCGGGGTGAAAGTGAAGCTGGCCGGAAGCGAGGGCCGCTGCGAGGGCCGGTGACTCGAGGCGGCACAGCGCGAGGCTTCCGTCGAGAATGCACGATCCGGCCGCGGCGGGCGGAAGCAGGTCGACGACCTGGCGAGCCTCGTCGAGGATCGCATGCCAACGCTGCGAGAGCTCGCCGGCGTCCGGGTGCGGCCCGGCGAAGTCGAGCTCTGCCACCTCGATGGCGGAATAGCGCCCCTGACGCGCCGCGCGATCGACGAGAAAGGACGGGCTGAACCCCGGATCCTTGCCACTCGCCGCCCAGGCCAGGTAACCAAACGGCTGCAGGCGAAGGTCGCACTCGATCACGTCCACCCAATCGCGAACCTCGAGCCGGCCGACGAGGGCGAGGACCTTGTTGGTCGCGAGGTCGAAGGGATGCAGGACGAGGCCGAGCTCGGAATGCGCCAGCAAAGGGAAGAACCGGAAAGCACTATCCCGGGACCACTCGATCCGGGCGCTCATTCCATCTCTGCGGATCTCGGCCTCGACGAAACCTCTGGCTTCGCGCGTCTTCGCCACCGAGAAGCCGGCGTGCAGAAGCAGCGCCGCATCGGCTTCGAACGAGAGCGAGACGGCCGCCTCGGTATCGTGAAAAAGGTCGAGGTCGCGCGAAAGCCGACTGGCGCCGAGGAGCTCGTTGAGAGTCGAGCCGCCAGCGAGGTAGCTCTCGCCCCCTTGAATGCGCCGCTGCGCTAGGAGACGGCAGACGTCGCGCTGGAGGTCGGTGAGTGCCATTGACGGAGCGCGCGGGCGCGCTGGAAAGCTGCCTGATCCCCGGCGCGCTCGATGGCGCGCAACGTGCGGTCGATCTCTTCGGCGGTCTCGGGATAGTAGTCGGGACGCAGAAACCACAGGCAGCGCGAGCGCATTTCGTCGACGAGCTGGACGACTTGCGCGTGGAACTCGGCCGGGCTCTGCGGTTCGGCGACGTTCACGCCGTCATTGTACGCGAGTGCCCTTCAGCCCGCCTTGCGCAGGCGGATCCTCTTCATCACGGTGGCGACGACGGGGATGATGAGGACGTGGGCGAGGAGGGCGCCGAGGATGATCTTCTCGAGGTGCTTCTGCACGAACGGGATCTGGCCGAAGAAGTAGCCGACAAGCGTCATCGAGAAGATCCACAGGATGCCGCCGACGACGTTGAACATGATGAAACGGCGGTAGTTCATGCCGGCGATGCCGGCGACCATCGGCGCGAAGGTGCGCACCACCGGCACGAAGCGCGCCAGAACGATGGTGATTCCCCCCCAGTGCTCGTAGAACGCCTTGGCGCGCTGCAGGTGCGCCTGCTTGAAGAAGCGCGAGTCCTCGCGCCGGTAGAGCGCCGGTCCGGCCTTCTTGCCGATGAGGTAGCCGGTCGAGTCGCCGACGATCGCGGCGATCGACAGCGCGATGAGCATCATGGCGAGGTCGGGCTTGCCGGTGGCGGCCGAGAGGAGCCCCGCGGTGAGCAGGAGCGTGTCTCCGGGCAGGAAGAAGCCGATGAGCAGTCCGGTTTCGGCGAAGATGATGATGATCAGCCCGACGAGCCCGCCCCACTGGATGAGCTGCGTCAGACCTTCGACCGAGAAGAGGAGATGCAGGAAGTCGCGGATCGCTTGCACGGGAGTCTCCGGGAAGGGCGGCGGTGACCTCGAGCCGGGACGCACCGGGCCGAGCGCGTGACTCTATCAAGCTCGGCCCGGAACCCCTCTCGCGACGGGTGCGCTGTAGTATCGTGCGGCGCCTCGAACATGCCCGCCGACGAGCGCCACCCGAGCGTAAACCCAATGTCGTCGCAGGACCTCCCCACCATCGTCGACGGCCGGGGTGAAGGGCGCGCCCTGCCGCCGCCGGGGGGCCTCACCGCCATCGGTCCGTACCGCATCGTCAGCCTTCTGGGCGAAGGCGGCATGGGCACGGTCTTCCTTGCCGAGCAGCTCGAACCGGTCAAGCGGCGGGTCGCTCTCAAGGTCGTGCGCGCTGCTCATATCTCGTCGAGCGAGCGCCAATTGCGCTTCGAAGGCGAACGCCGGGCGCTCGCGCGCCTGGCGCATCCGAACGTGGCGCAGCTGTTCGACGCCGGCACCACGCCAGAGGGCAACCCCTACTTCGTCATGGAGCTCGTCGAGGGGGTGCGGATCACCGCCTACTGCGACGAGCACCGGCTGTCGCTCGCGGAACGGTTGCGGCTCTTCCTCGCGGTCTGCGACGGAGTCCAGCACGCGCATCAAAAGGGGGTCGTGCATCGCGACCTCAAGCCCTCGAACATCCTCGTCGCCGAGCCCGGCGGACGCCCCTTGCCGAAAGTCATCGATTTCGGGATTGCCAAGGCGCTCGATCAGCCTCTGGTCGACAACGATCGCACCGTCGGACTCGTCGGAACGCCGGGATATGTCAGTCCGGAGTCGATCGCCGAACTGGCCGGTGTCACGGAAGCCGATACGCGCAGCGACGTCTATTCGCTGGGCGTGTTGCTCTACGAGCTCCTCGCCGGCGCGATGCCCTTCGCGACCGATGTGCCGCGCGCCGAGATGCTGCGCCGGATCCGCGATCTCGATCCGCCGGCACCCTCGACGCGCTTCGCGGCGCTCGATGCCGCGGAAGGCGAAGAGGTCGCCGGCGAGCGCAGCCTCGCGCGCCGAGCTCTCGCCGCTGCGCTCGGCGGCGATCTCGACTGGATCACCCTCAAGGCGATCGCGCGTGACCGCGAGGCCCGCTACCCTTCGGTCACCGCTCTCGCCGACGATGTCGAGCGCTATCTGACTCACCGGCCGGTCGCGGCCGGCCCGCCGGGGTTCTGGTACCGCACACGCAAGTTCGTTCGCCGGCGTCGCGGCACCGTCGCGGCGGGCCTGCTGCTCGCCCTCGCCCTGGTCGGCGGCTTCATCGCCCGCAGCGTCGAAGCGGCGCGTGCCAACCGCGCGGCCGCCGAGGCGGAGCAGGCGCGTCTCGCTGCCGAGAGCGCGCGGGCCGAGACCGAGAAGGTGGCCGACTATCTCGTGGGCCTCTTCTCCGAGGCCGACCCGGAGAACAGCCGCGGCCGGGAGATCACCGCGCGCGAGCTGCTGGATCGCGGCGCTGCGCGCATCCGCGGCGAGCTCGACGAGACGCCGGTGGTGCGCGCCCGACTGCTGCATACGATCGCCGGGGTCTACCAGCGGCTGGGCCTCTACAACGAGGCCAGGCCGTTGGCGGTCGAGGCGCTGGCCCTGCGCGAGAAGGCTCTCGGCGCGAGCGACCTGCTGGTGGCGCAGAGTCTGCGCATGCTCGCCATCATCGAGGTCGAGCTCGGAGACCGCGACGCCGCTGGCGAGCGCTTCCGCCGTGTCGTCGAGATCCGCGAGAAGGCGCTCGGTCCCGACCATCCCGACGTCGGCGACGCGCTCGGCAATCTCGGGTTCTTTCTCATGCAGCAGCGGCGGTTCGACGAAGCGCAGCCGCTGCTCGAGCGCGCGGTCGAGATCCGCCGCGCGACCCTCGGTCCGAACCATCCGCGGGTCGCGCCGACGCTCTACAACCTGGCACTGCTGCACCAGACGCAGCAGCGCTACGCCCTTGCCGAGCCCCTGCATCTACAGGCGCTGGCGATCGACACCGCCGCCTATGGCGAGGATCATCCGGCCGTCGCGCACGGCCTCTACGGCCTGGGTGACCTCTATCTCGCGATGGACCGGCTCGACGACGCCGAGAAGTCCCTGCGCCGGGCGCTCGAGAAGCACATCCAGCTCTTCGGCGCCGAGAACATCCAGACGAGCTACATCCTCCTTTCGCTGGGCGAGGTGGACTTCGAGCGCGGCAAGCTGGACGCAGCGCAGGCCGAATTCGAGCATGTGCTTCGCATCCAGAACGCCAATCTGCCGGCCGATCATCCCGACCGGCTCGAGGTGCTCGCGCGTCTGGAGAAGGTCAAGGCGGCGCGCAGACAGTAGCCGACGTAGAATCTCCTGCGACCGAAGGGAGTCCCATGCGCAACAAGCTCGCCGTTCTCGCCACCGCCTTTTCGCTCGTCCTGCCGCTCGCTTTGGCGCAAGTCGCCGGCGCAGCGAAGATCCAGACGAATCACGATCCTGCAGCCGACTTCAAGAGCTACAAGACCTATCGCTGGAACAAGGCGGAAGGACCCGGGGGCGCCGGGCTCGACCGGCCGGTGCGCGTGGCCGCCGAAGAGGCGTTGGCGAAGAA
>JAGOCP010000321.1 GCA_017998715.1 Thermoanaerobaculia bacterium
GCCACCTGGCCGATCGACCGGCGGGTCGACCTCGAGCTGGTGCGAGCGGAGATGAACGGTTTCGACTTCGACGCGCGCGTGCTGCAGCCGTGGGTGCGCGATCCGGCCTTCTACGCCACGCTATGGACCGAGCAGAGCGACACGCCGTCGCATGAAGGGCCGGTGCCGGCCGGCATCTGCGACCTGTGGACGTACAGCTTCCCGCTTCAGCCGGCGGACGAGGCGAAGCTCGCCGCGGAGCTCCGCCCGATCCCCGCCTTCCTCGCCCAGGCGCGGACGAATCTCATCGGCAACGCGCGCGATCTGTGGACGACCGGCACCGCCACGATGCGCCAGCAGGCGGCCGACCTGGCCGACCTCGAGAAGCGGGTGGCGGCGAACGGGCCGGAGCTGCGCGCCGCCGTCGCCGCGGCACGGCAGGCGACCGAGGGACTCGTCGTCTGGCTCGAAACCCAGACGCCGTCGAAGACCGGACCCTCCGGAATCGGCAAGGAGAACTACACCTGGAACCTCCGCCACGTGCATCTCGTGCCGATGAGCTGGGAGGAGGAGGTCGCTCTCCTCGAGCGCGAGCTCGCCCGCGCCCACGCCGCGTTGAAGCTCGAGGAGGAGCGGAACCGTTCGCTGCCGCCGCTCGTCGCCGCGGCTGACGACGCGGAGTATCAGCGGCGGGCGAACCTCGCGGTGACGAAGCTCCTCGCCTTCGTGGGCGAGCGCGACTTCTATCCTGTGCGCGCCTACCTCGAGCCGGCGTCGCGTGCTCACCTGGGCGCGTTCGTGCCGCTCGCGACGCGCAACTTCTTCGCCATCGCCATGCACTACGACCCGTTGACGCTCTATACCCACGGCACGCATTGGTGGGACACGGCGCGGATGCGCGAGGAGCCGCATCCGAGCCCGGTGCGGCGCGGCGCGCTGCGGTACAACATCTGGGACTCGCGCTCGGAGGGGATGGCGACGGCGATGGAGGAGCTGCTGCTCCACGCCGGCCTCTACGACGACACGCCGCGCCTGCGCGAGATCGTCTGGATCATGCTGGCGCAGCGCGCGGCGCGTGGCCTGGCGTCGCTCTACCTGCAGGCGAATGAGTTTGATATTCAACAGGCGAAGGCGTTCCAGGTCGAGTGGACGCCGCGCGGCTGGATGCGCCCCGACCTCGATCTTCTCGGCTTCGAGCAGCAGCTCTACCTGCGTCAGCCCGGCTACGGCACCAGCTACGTCACCGGCAAGCACCTCATCGACGACCTCATCCGCGTCCGCGCCCACCAACTGGGCGACGCCTTCACCATGAAGACCTTCTTCACCGAGGTGAACGCCGCCGGCATGATCCCGGTCTCGCTCATCCGCTGGCAGATGACCGGCGAGGGCGGACCATCGGCCGAAGCGATTGTCCCCCGTGGCGAGCCGTTGCCGCTTAGTGGAGAGTGAGGGAGGGACATCCATGGCGGGAGCTCGACTCATCTTCCTGGTCGCCGCGCTTCTAGGAGGAGGTGCCGCAGCGCGCGCCGAATGGCCTCTCGTCTGGGACTTCGACGGTCGCGGCGACGATCCGGTCGCGGCGCGCCTGGGTGCGAACGGCGCCGCCGCCGGCGACCTCTTTGTGCTCGCGTCCTCCTTCGCCCAGGGGCAGGTGTCGCCGCACGCCGAGCTCCTGCGCATCGCCCCCGACGGCGGAATCGTCTGGACGGTGGGCGACCCGGATCTTCATGCGCCGCAAGCGTTGGCGCTGCGCGACGACGGCTCCACGCTCGCGATCGGTCGGGAGGGCTCCGGCATCCGGGCGACCGCTTTCACCGCGGCGGGGACGCTCGCCTGGTCGCGTAGTCGCAGCGGCGTGGCTGCCGACGTCGCGCAGAACGGCCCTCAGTCGTCGCCGATCTGGGATGCGAGCGCCGGCGGAGGTGCGGGAGCCTGGCGGATTCCGTGCGGCCTCGGCGGCGACTTCGCAGTGCTCTCGTTCACCGCCGCGGGTGATCCGCTTCCCGATGTGGTCTGGTCGCCACCGACGGCAGAGGGCCGTGCGACCTCGGTCCTGCCGCGCGCCGGCGGCGGGCTGCTGGTCGCCGGCCTCAGCGAGACCCTCTCCCCGCCGGGCTGGTGGACGGTGGCGCTCGACGCCGCCGGCGCCGAGGTCTGGAAGCGGTTCGACGACGGCGGGACGGTTGCCGGCATCTTCACCGGCGCCTTTCTGCTCTCCGCCGATCCGGTGCGCCTGTGGGCGGACGACGAGACGCATTGCGGCGTTTTCTCGCTGCGCCTATGGGCTCTCGATGCCGCGACCGGCGCGCCGCTCTGGGGCGCCACCTGGCCGCCGAACGATGTGCCGAACTGTGACAGCTTCACGCCCGACGGCGTGACCCTCGACGGCGACCGCATCCTTGGCAGCGGCGTCGGCCATGTCGCCGGCGTCGGCGCGAGCTTCGATTCGATCGCGGTGAGCTTCGACGCCGCGAACGGCGCCCTTCAGTGGGCGAGAGTCTTCGCCGGCGCGACCACCGGCATCCGCGCCGAGGTCGCCGCGATCGATGGCGGCGCGCTCGTCGCGAGCACGCTCTTCCCCGACCCGAACCCCGGCCCGACACCGCTCTGGCTCGCCGCCTGGGATCGCGACGGCGGCGCCTGCGGCGCGCCGCGCTCGCTCGTGCCAGCGCGAGTCAACGCTGCCCTCACCGTGCCGGCGGGCGGCGGTACCGCCGCCGCGCTGCTGGTCGGTTACGGTTTCAACGTCCTCGGCGCGACCCAGGAGGACCTCGTCGTGCAGCGCGTCGACGACCCCTGCGCCGGCCTCTTCCGCGACGGCTTCGAGAGCGGCGGCACGGGGCATTGGTCGGCAGCTCAGCCGTGATGCGGTGACGTTCGCTCCTGCACGCGATCGCCGCACCAGGGCTTCACTTCGTCCGCGCAAGCGGTGGAGAGCCTGGACATTGTTGCGCGATGCGCAACGCGATACAATCGTCGCGTGATCCGCTCCTTCCGGCACAAAGGGCTGCGAAGGTACTTCGAGTCGGGCACGAAGGCGGGCATCCAGCCGCAGCACGCTGGGCGGTTGAGAATGCAACTTGCGGCTCTCGACACTGCGCGTTCGATCGACGACATGGACGTTCCCGGCTTCCGGCTGCATCCGCTGGTCGGCCAGGAGGCGGGCCGGTGGTCGATCTGGGTCAACGGCAACTGGCGTCTCACCTTCGAGTTCCGCGACGGCGACACCTTCATCCTTGACTACGAGGACTATCACTGATGGGCATGCACAACCCACCTCATCCCGGCGAGTTCCTGACCGCCGTCTACCTCGAGCCGAACGGCCTCAGCGGACGGGAACTGGCGGCGAAGCTCGGCGTCGCCGCTTCGACGTTGAGTCGCATCTTGCGAGGCACGAGCGGCGTCTCGCCGGAGATGGCCCTGCGCCTCGAAAAGGCGTTGGGCCGCTCCGCGGAGAGCTGGCTCGCGCTGCAGTTCGCCTACGATCTCTGGCAGGCGCGGGAGCGGGTGAAGCTCCGCGGCGTCAGCAAGGTGAAGCTCACCGCCGCCTGAGGACCCGACAGCTGTCGGGTCTGGTGAGAGGTCGCGGCCGATGAGATGACTTCGAACGTAACGGAGTTGAGCGCAGCTTTCCGGAAGACCTATCCTGGGAGGCGCGACTAGCCTCTCTGCATGCACAAGACGATCGAACCGACCATCCTCTATTTCGGTACCCCTGTCGCCCTCATATCGACGCTCAACTTAGACGGCAGCGCGAACCTCGCGCCGATGTCGTCGGCCTGGTGGCTGGGCTGGACCTGCATGCTCGGTCTCGGCAGCATGGGGCAGACCTCGGACAACCTGATGCGCACGCGCGAGTGCGTGATCAATGAAAACCTTCTTTGTGGACGTTCACGCCGCCGGCATGATCCCGGTCTCGCTCATCCGCTGGCAGATGACCGGCGAGGGTCTGCCGACGGATGCGCCGGGAGTTTCCGCAAGCATCGCGCCCTGGGGCGCGCCGCCGTCGTGAAGAGGCTGTGCGACAATCGTTGGCCAGAGGTGACCCTTGAAGACGACACTGACGGTCTTGCTGCTCTCTGGATCGGCAATGTCGGCGACTCCGGCTTCGGCCGGGGACGCGAAGGTCGCTCAGCCGGTCGCCGTCTCGCGGGCCAGCGGCGGCGCTGCGGCGAGAGGGCTCCCCGGGGCCGGCTGGGAACTGCAGTTCTCTCCGGACAGC
>JAGOCP010000059.1 GCA_017998715.1 Thermoanaerobaculia bacterium
AGCGTCTCGTCGTCTCTCCAGACGCGCGTCTGGCGGTGGGTCGCGACGGCAGCGACGGCGAGTGCGCCGACCAGCGCCAGCGCGAGAGCAGCTCGTGCAACCGGGCGAGCGCTCGCCAGCAGCAGCGGCGCGATGCCGCAGGCGGCCAGGATCAGGAACGGGA
Organism: Thermoanaerobaculia bacterium; assembly: GCA_017998715.1. Classification (GTDB taxonomy): domain Bacteria; phylum Acidobacteriota; class Thermoanaerobaculia; order Multivoradales; family JAGPDF01; genus JAGPDF01. Next base: position 164 of record JAGOCP010000059.1, read on the forward strand.
TGGTGGAGAGATAGGCGTAGCGCTCGGCGACGAGCTGAATGCCGGATTGGGCGATGCCGGCGACCGGAAGAACCAGGAGGATGTAGATCGCCGCAGCCGTGGCGAGCGCCGGCAGGCGCCACCGCAGACCCCAGAGCAGGGCGATTGCCGCCACGGTCGCCAGAGCCGGAAGCAGATACGCCGACGCGAATGGCTCGAAGGGCGAGGGCCGCTCGTGCAGCGGCAACCACCAGGGCCGATAGAGGAGCGCTGCGGGATAGAAGGCCAGGCCGTAGCCGGTCTGAACGAGGCGGTCGAAGACGCCGTGCTCGCTTGCCGACGTCAGCGCGCCGGAGCTCGCCTGCGCCCAGAGGGCGGCCGCACCCGACGCCGCCGCGACCGCGAACGAGAGGCTCTTCTCGGTGACGAGCCGCCGCCATGGACGGCCCGATCCGGAGGTCCGAGCTGCCCGCCCGAGCGGCCAGACGTCGAGCGCCAGCAGCACGAACGGCAGGCTCATCTGCGCTCGCGCCAGTGCGGCGAGGGCATGCAGCAGCGCCACGACGCCGCGATAGCGCGACGGCGAGTCGTCGCGCGGACTGGTGACGAGGTGCAGCAGCACGGCAGCGAGCACCAGCACGGTGGACAGGAGATCGCGGCGCTCGGTTGCCCAGGCGACGGTCTCGACGTGGATCGGATGGAGAGCGAAGAGCGCCGCGCCGACGAGACTCGCGGTCGCGCCCAGGGCGAAGCGGCCGCGTTCGTCGAGCGGCTCGAGACGCCGCCGCACGAACCACCAGGCCAGCGCGCCAACCAGTCCGCTCGCCAGCAGGTGGAGCGCGAGGTTGGTGGCGTGCACGCCGCGCGGCGTCGCGCCGGAGAGGAGCGCATCCAGCTGATACGACATCCAGGTGAGCGGCTGGTAGTGGCCGAAGAAAGGCGTCGTGAAAGCCCAGGCGATGCCTTGGGCTCCGCGGTCCCAATGGGCGCGCGCGGCGATCAGATTGGCGCCGTCGTCCCAGACGAAGGCGTTGTCGAGCGCTGGCGCGTAGGCCCAGAGCGTAGCGGCTGCCAAGAGAGCGGCGGCCGCGAACAACGCGAGCCAGCCGGTGCGCGGCGCTCGGCCCGAAGGCGGCAAGGCGTTCATGGAGCCGTCCACTCGGCGACCTCCGCTTCGCTCAGCCGGAAGAGAAAGAGCGAGGTGCCGATGCGTTCGTCCGGGGAGCGCTGCGCCAGGCGTGACAGCAGCCGCAGTCGCCGCAGCGCCTCGAAGTCGCCGATCGTTTCGCCCGTCGACTCGGCGGAGGCGCGAGCTGCAGCGGCGGCTTGCTCGAAGCGCGCGATCAGGCGCGGATCGCGCCAGCTCTCGGCGCGCGCCAGCGGCCGGGTGAGGCCGAGCAGATCGCCGGCACTGACGACGTAGAGTCCGCCGGCGATCGGCGCGGGATGCGGAATGTGGCTGCCTTCTCCCCAAAGCCAGCGCACTTTCATCCCTTGCGGCAGAGGCGGATGTCCCGCCTGCAGGAGCCAGACCGGTCGATCGTCGGGCTCGCTCGCCAGGCGGGCGCGAAGGCGCAGAAGGTCCTGCCCCCAGTCGAGATTGCTGTCGAGGAGATAGCGGTGCCCCTGACGCCAGCCGCCGACCGTTTCGTTGAAGTAGCCGATCCAGTGGGGCGCCGCGAGCAACGTTGCGATCGCGAGCCAGCCGAGCGCCAAGCCGACGGCGACAACGAGCGGGCGCCGCCAGCGGACCGGGAACCTGGACGGAGCAAGACCGCCCGCGGCGATCGCCAGAACCGCCGTGACGGGTAGCAGGTGGCGGTAGCCGAGATTGAGGCCGCTGCGAGCCAGCGTCACGAAGTAGAGGCCGGCGAAGACGCCGAGGCCGACGGCGAGTGGACTCCAGCGCTGCGTGCCGCGGCGAATCCCATCGGCAGTCAGGGCCAGCCCGCCGAGGAAGAGCAACAGCAACGGCAACGGGGTCTTGATGGCGAGCGCCCACAGGAAGTAGAACGGGAAACCGCGGTTCGAATAGGCGCCGCGCAGATAGGCGGCGCGGTCGATCGCCTTCTTTTCGACGAAGGCGATGCCGAAGAGGTAGGGCTCGGGCAGCAGGCGGCCGGCGTGCGCGATGCGCAGCAGCGGAACGGTCAGACCGCGGCGATCGGCGGCGGTGGCCGGGTCGTGCAACACGGTCTCCCAGGCAAGGGCAGCGCTCTGCGGCGGGGGCTGGCCGTAGTCGCTCGGCACGGCGATGGGAAATGGCGCGCTTCCGCCTCCGTCCGTCGCGCGAAAGCGAAAGCCGTAGGCAGTCCAGATTGCAAGGATCGCTGTCAGCGCCAGCGCTCCTGCGCCGACCGCCAGGGTGCGGACCGTCGCGCGCCAACCCATCTGTAGGCGGGCGACGAGCGCCATGACCAGAAGCGCCGGGATCAGCATCGGCCAGGAGAACTTGACCAGCGCCGAAGCGGCAAAGCAGATCGCCAGGAGCGCCAGACGCGGCAGGCTGGGCCGGCTCAACCAACGATTTGCGGCGAGGAGGGTGCCGAGCGCTGCGAGCGCGAAAGGCACGTCCGCCGTAGCCAGATGGCCGTGCGCCAACCAGTTCGGGTCGAACGCCACCAGGGCCATCGCGAGAAGCGCTCCGGCGTCGCCGAAGAGCTCGCGTGCCGCGGCCCCGACGGCGAGCAGAAGGGCGAGAAACAGGCCGATCGCGACCGCCCGGCTGGAGAGGATGAGGCGTTGACCGTCGTTCCAGCTCTCGAAGAACTCTCTGCCGATCGTCAGGAAGTCGCCCGCATGCCAGGCTTGCGTTTCCGCTGCCGGCCACTGCACCGGCTGGAAGAGCAGCGGCAGGGCGAGCAGCCAGCGCGCGAGCGGCGGATGGTCGGGGCTCAGCCGGAAGTCGCCGGTGACGAGGCTCGCGTAGCCGGCGACGACGTGGGCCGGCTCGTCGACGGTGACGCTGTCGGTCACCGCCGCGCTCCAGGCCAGTCCCGCCGCGCAGGCGAGGAGCAGCGCGACGATCCAGGGCGCGACGCGAGCGGGCATGGGCGGCTAGACTATCGTCGCTCGCCCCTCGAATGACGATTCCGCCCTCTTCCTCCGCGCCGTCCGCCGGCCATCGCGCTCGTCTCGTGCGCGGCGCGATCCTCCTCCTCCTGGTGACGCTGATGCTCGAGGGGGTCGCGCGTTGGGTCGTGCGTTCGGAGAGTCTGCTGGCGCGGATCTCTTCGCCCTTCGACGAGGCCTCCTGGCGCCTGCGTTGGGTGCAGCGCCATCGCGGTGGCGAAGCGCCGTATGCGTTCTCTTTCGACGTGCATCACCCCGTCCGAGGTTGGGCGGTGGCTCCGAATGTCCGGAATCTCGAGGTCTTCGGCGGCAAGCGGTTGAATACCGACTCGAACGGCTTGAGGGGCGCCCGGGAGGTGCCGTTCGAGAAGAGGCCCGGAACACTGCGTATTGCCATCTTCGGCGACTCGTTCTCCTTCGGCGAGGAGGTGAGCGACGACGAGACCTTCGCGCATCAGCTTGAGCGCCTCGTGCCCGGTGTCGAGGTGCTGAATCTCGGCGTCCACGGCTACGGCCACGACCAGGAACTCCTCTACCTGCGCGAGGCGCTGCCGCTCTACCAGCCGGACATCGTGCTCGTCGGCCACGTGACCGACGATTCGATGCGCAACATGCTGGCCTTCCGCAGCTTCGCCAAGCCCTGGTTCCGCATCGCCGGCCCGGGCCTCGAGCTCCACGGTACGCCGGTGCCGACGCCGGCGGAGTTTCTCGCTGGGCACGCTTGGGGCTCGCGTTTCCTCGACCTTCTGACGATGGCGCGCGAGCGCCTGCTCTGGCGCTGGGGCGATCGCGTCGGCGAGACCGACCGCCTGACCGACGCGATCCTCACGGCGATCTTCCGCGAGGCGCGTGCCGCCGGCGCGCGGCCGGGAATCGTGCTGCTGCCGGTGTGGGGGGAGTTGGGTGTCGCCGACCCGGCGCCGCTGCCCGGGGAGCAGTTCGTCACGGCGATCGCAGCCCGGGAGAGGGTTCCGTGCCTCGCGCTGCGGCCGCTCTTCGTCGAGCGCGCCCGCCTCGGCACCGAGTTCGAGCGTCGCGAGCACTGGCGCCCGCTCGAGCACCGGTTGGCCGCAGGCGGCATCGCCGACTTCCTGCGCCGCGAGGGGTATGTGCCGTGAGTCGCCGACTCGAGGTACTTCTCGCGGGCGCCCTGCTTTCTGCCCTGGTTGTCTTCGCTTTCCTGCCGACCCTGGGCCACGGTTGGGCGCCGATCGACGACGGGCTCAACTTCACCCGCAACGAGCACTATCGCGGCCTCAGCTGGGACAACCTGCGCTGGATGTGGACCACCCGGCTCGCCGGACACTACATTCCGCTATCGTGGATGACCCTTGGCGCCGACTTCCTCGTCTCCGGCATGAACCCCGCCGGCTACCATCGCACCAATCTCCTGCTCCACCTGGCGAACGCCCTGTTGTTCTTCGGCCTCGCCCTGCAGATTTCTCGCCGCCCGGAAGTCGGCGGCCCGGCGCCGACCGACGAGCAGCCCAACGCGATGTGGGCGTCGCTCGCGGCGTTCGCCGCCGCCGCCTTCTTCTCGCTCCACCCACTGCGCGTCGAGTCGGTGGCCTGGATCACCGAGCGTCGCGACCTGCTCTGCGGCCTTTTCTGCCTGCTCGCGGTGCACGCCTATCTCGGCTACGTTCGCCGCGAAGGCGGAGGCCGCAGGGTCTTCTATGCTCTCGCGCTCATCGCCTTCGCCGCCGCTCTCCTGTCCAAGGGCATCGCGGTCGTGCTGCCGGCGGCCCTGCTCGCCCTCGACGCCGGCCCGCTCGGCCGGCTCGATCCCGATCCGCGCCGATGGCGGCTGGCCGCCTGGCGCCTCATCCTCCTCGAGAAGCTGCCGTTTCTTCTTCTGTCAGCGCTGTTCTCGGCGATCACGCTGTGGGCGATCTCGCCCGTGATGTCGGAGGCGACGATCGCCGGCATCGAGCACCGGCTCCTGGCGGCCGCCTTCGGCCTCTCCTTCTATCTCGAGAAGTCGTTCCTGCCGTGGTCGATTCCGTTCCAGATTCCGACCACCGACCTGCTTTCCTTGGAGTCGGATCCCGGAATCGCAGCGCGCGGGGCGGCCTTCTTGGCCCTGCTAGGCCTGGCGGTCTTCGCCTGGTCGAAGTGGCGCCGGCCCCAAGCCGCCCTGGCTCTCGCCGTCTTCACCCTTTTCGTGCTGCCGGTGAGCGGGCTCTTCCAGGCCGGGCCGCAGCTCGCCGCGCACCGCTATACCTACCTCGCTGGTCTGTCGCTCGCCCTGCTGATCGGCGGCATCGTCATGCGGGCCGGCCGCTTGCGGGTGCTGCCGGCGCAGCTCGCGGCGGCGCTCGTCGTCGTGGTTCTCGCCGGCCTGCTGGCGTGTGCCACTCGCTTCCAGGTGGCGCTCTGGCGCGACGAAGTGACTTTCTGCCGCGCCGCCGTGCAGGCCGCGCCGCGAGCCTGGGCACCGGTCGGCGCCCTGGCGCGAGCGCTCCTGTCGCGCGGGGAGGACGCCGAGACGCTCGCCGTTCTCCGCGCCGGCAGGCAGCGGCTTCCGAGCGCGATGCTGCTGCCCTACCTCGAGGCGATGATCCTGTCGACGAGCGAGTCGCGCGAAGTACGCGACGGGGCCGAGGCGCTGCGTCTCGCCGAACGGACAGCGCGCGCCACGAGCTTCCAGGATCCCGCGGCGCTCTTGGCGTTCGCCGCCGCTGCTGCGGAAACCGGAGACGATCCGGCGGCGCGGCGTCTGCTCGAATCGGCCGAGACGCTCGCGCGTGCGGGGCGCAAGCCCGAGCTGCTGCCGGCTCTCGAAGAGGCGCAGCGTCAGATCTCGCGCAGCGCACGTGTGCGGTTCTCGCGCGAGGATTGGGATCGCTACCGCCTCTGAGAAGCATCCGGCCAGCGGAGCAGGCTTCGCCGTCGGTGCCCCGATATAATCGCCGCGTTTCTCTTCAGGGAGCCTCCGGATGAAACTGAATGCCTCGGTTGTCGGTCTGCTATTCGTCACGCTCGCCTTGCCCGTGGGATGCGCCAAGGCGCCCCAGGCGGTTCCGGCGCCACAGCTCGATCCGGCGGCCGTCGTCGCCCGCTTCTCGGGCGGTGAGATCCGGCGCTCCGAAATCCAGGCAGCGGTCGCGAACCGGCTGGCCTCGGTGCCGCGCCCTGTGGCTCCGGAGACCCGCGAGCTGACGGTGCGCAAGGTCGTCGAGCGCCGGGTGCGGCTCGCCATGCTCATCGCCGAAGCCAAGGCTAAGGGTTACGAAACGCGCCCCGAGGTGCAGTTGCAGGCGGCGGCCAGTGTGGAGAAGATCCTCGCGGCCGACTTCGTGACGACCGCGGTCGCCGGCGCCCACGCCGCCGACAGCCTCGTCGCCGAAGCGGTGGAGCGCCGGCTGCAGAGCGTGCATCCCGAGGAGGCGAGGAAGTTCAGTCACATCTTCCTGCGCGCCGCGGAGTCCGACGCCGCGGCTCGGGCTGCGGCCGAAGGGAAGATGCAGGAGATTCTCGCCGAGTTGAAGAAGGGGACCGGCTTCAACGCCCTCGCCGAACGCTACTCGGATTCGGTGGACGCCCGCGGCGGCGGCCGCATCGAGTGGACCCGGCGCAAGGACCTGCAGCGTGCGGCGGCGGACGCCATCTTCTCGCTGCAGGAGGGCGGTCTCTCGCCGGTGGTCGCCGCGAAGGACGGCCTGCATCTGTTCCGTCTCGACGGCATCCGGTCGGGCAGCCCGCTCGACGTCGAAGGGATCCGCCGCGCCGTGAGGAACGAGCTCGACGGTGAAGCGCGCACGATCGCCGAGCGCAGCCTGCGGCAGCAGGAGCTGGACACGGCCGGAGTCGAATTCGCACCGTCTCGCGCCCTGACGGCGGCAGGGGGAGCGGGCGACCGCTGGGTGGCGCGTTGGAAGGGAGGCGAAGTCCGCGCGGCGGAGCTTCGCGCACTCCTGCCCGCCGCGGTCGACGCGCCGGATAGTGCCGGCGCCTTCCTGCGCGAGCTGGTGGAAAACCGTCTCCTCGCAGCCCGTCGCCGTGCGCAAGGGCTCACGCCGGCCCTCGAGGAACAGGCCGCGGAGGCGAACCGTGAGACTCTGGTCGATGTCTATCGAAGCGCCTTGATCGCAGAGATTCCGGTCGAACCGTCTGAGGAAGAGATTGCCCGCTACCTTCGTGAGAACGGGGAGAGCGCGCTTTTCCTGCGCGACTATCGGCTGGATGTTCTGTTCTTCCCGCAGTCCGGCGAGAGCGTCGCCGACGTCTATGCCGCCGGCGAGAAGGTCGTGGGCGAGCTGCGCGCCGGAACCCCATTCGATCGCTTCCTCGATCTGCCGCCGCGTCCGGACGCCAGAGTCTGCCGCGACGCGCACGGCGTCGATCTCCAGAAGCTGGGTCAGCAGTCGATCCGGATGCGCAAGGCGATCCTGAATCTCGGCGCCGGAGAGGTGACGCCGGCGATTTACCTCGACGGGCCTCAGGTCGCTTTGGGGTCGGAAGACTGCCGGCTCGAGGGGCGCGGCGTCGCCTTTGTCCGGTTGCGCGAGATCCGCACGCTGCCGCTCGAGAGCGCACGGCCCTTGATCCAGGTGGCGCTCCGGAAGGAGAAGGAAGCGGCCGGGATCGAGGCCATCCAGGCCCGCCTCATCGCCGAGTCGGGGCTGGCGATCCTTCTCCCCGAGGGTTGAGCGTGCGCGCCCGCCGATGATCGTCCTGCCGCCGCTCGCGGTCGCGGCTCTTTCGACGCTCGCGCTCCTGCTGCTGCTAGCGCATCGCCGCGCCAACCTCGGCGGCAGAGCCACGGTGATCTTCGTGGTCGCCGCCGCGGCCTACGGCTGGCTGCGTTCGATCGCGATCGGCCGGCTGAGCGCGACGGCTCTCGCCGACGCGCCCTATCGCATCGTCACGCCGCTCGCCTCCGTCGGCGGCGTTCCGTTACAGGAGCTTGTGGGTTGGGTCGCCGCCGTGGCGCTTGCGGGCTACCTCGCCGACCGGCTGCTCCGCCGCTTCGGCCGTCCGGCAGACGCCTGGAGCACCGCCCTCGTCGCCGGCGTGGCGATGGCGGCGATCTGTCTGGCGGTGGAGTCGGCAGCGGTGACTGCCGGCTGGTGGTCGTGGAGCCTGCAACACTCCGCCACCGGGGTCCTGCGCTTTCCGGCGATCGCGCTCCTCGACTGGGGCTTCGTCGCCTTCGACTTCCTCCTGCCGTTCGAGCTCTGGCGGCGGCGCGCGCCGATGGCCCAGCGTGTCCTGGGGCTGCTGTTGTTTCCTCTCCATCTGGCGGGTCACGCCCTGACCGGGCCGGTCTGGGCGGCGCTTCCGCTCGCCGGCTTCGACTTCGTGCATATCGGGTTGATCGCAGCGGTCGCCGCGCTCGCGCTGGCGCCCGGCGGCCGCAGCGCCGACAGTCCGTGGCCGGGCTCGGCGGGCGAGCGATGGCGGGCCGCGGCCTGGCTCGGCGGTGGCCTGATCGTGCTGACGACGGCGACGCAGCTCGCGGTGCTCGGCGAGTGGCGTGCGCTGTGGACGGGCCTGCCGCTCGCCCTGGCGATTCTCACCGCTGCCGTCGTTCGCGTGCCAGCGGCGGCCGACCGGGCAGCTCCGCGCTCGCGCCTGCGACCGGTCTGGATCTTCCTCGCGCTGCTCGGCGGCGGGCTACTCCTGCGCCTGCCGGAGGCGATTCGCGCGCGCGATTTCGAGCAGCTCGTCGGACGCGGAATCGCCGCGCTCTCGTCGGGAGACATCGCGGTAGCGCGGGCGCAGCTCACCGCCGCGCTCGACCGGCGGCCCGGGCATGCGGACGTCCGGTGGCTCCTCGGCTGGGCGGAGCTCCAGGCCGGCGACCGGTCGTCGGCGCGCGCGCATCTCGAAGCGGCGGTAGCGGGCCGCCCGGCCTCCGTCGAGGCGACGCGTTACCTGGCGCTGCTCGATCTGCTCGAGGGACGGCGTGACGACGCCGTCGCCCTGCTCGATCGCCGGCGCGCCCGCCATCCGGAGAGCGCCGACCTCGCCTATCTCGCCTGGGTGGCGGCCGAAGCGCAGCCCCTTCGCGGAGAAGCGCCGGCGCCGGTCGTCGCCAACGCGAACGCGGCAGAGATCCGCGAGATCTTCGCGCTGGCGCGGGTGCTCGGCGACGCCGCCACCCTGCAGGCCTGCATCCGGCGCGACCGCGAGACCTCAGGAGCGTCGCGACCCTGAGCTCAGTCGTGCGGCGGCAAGGCGGCGCGCGTAGCCTGTGCTGCCGCGAGCAGCTCTCCGGACAGATCTTCGTCGGCGAGAATGCGGTCGAGCTCCTCGGCCGCTTCTCTCTGGCGCTGCGCTGCGGCGAGGAAGCGCACCAGGCCCAGGCGTAACCAGCCGGCGCGCGGCGACCGCGCGAGGCCGCGCCGCCATTCGGCTTCGGCTTCGTCGCTGCGCCCGGCGGCGAGCAGCGCCTCGGCCAGCAGGCGACTCGCGCCGGCGTCCCCCGGCGCGAGCGCTGCGAGCTGCCGGGCGCGATCGATCGCGAGCCAGGTGTTGCCGCCTTCCTTCGCCAACGTGACGAGCTGGGCAAGCGCGGCAAGCGACTGCGGGTCGCGTGCCAGGACGCGTTCGAAGAGGCTCTCGGCCTCGTCGCCGCGGCCGCGCAGACGAGCGATCCGACCCAGACCCTCGAGGGCGGCGAGCGGCGGCGGGTCGGTCGCGAAGAGGGACTGAAACGAGGCCTCCGCCTCGTCGAGGCGGCCCTCCGCGAGCAGCTGGTAGGCGCGGTCCAGCCCGGCGAGAGATCCGATCTCGTCGCGCGGATTCGGTTCGACCCCGGCTCGGGTTTCGCGGCTCGCCGTCGCTGCCGGGCCCGCAAGGTAGCCGAGTGCGGCAAGACGGGAGCGCTCTTCGATCCCGGGCTCGGCGGCACTGCCCGTTGCCAGCCGATCGTGCAGCAGGCCGACGACGCGGCGCGCGGCGCTGTCCAACTCGCCGGCGCGGCCGGGCTCCGCGGCCAGGAGGTTGGTGAGCTCGCGCGGGTCGTCGACGATTCGATAGAGCTCGGGCCGCGGCGCCAGGATGTACTTCCATGGCCCCTCCCGCACCGCCGTGAGCGCCGCCCAGCCGAGCCGGCGGCGCGGGCTCTCCGAGATGGCCGCGAGTGGCCGTTCGCCCTTCTCGGATCGCGGGGCGAAGAGGTCGACGCCGTCGACTCCGGGGGTCGGTTCGAGGCCAGCGAGCGCGAGCACGGTCGGCGCCACGTCGGCGAGGGTGACCGGGTCGCGCCGGACGATCCCTGCGGGGAGGACACCAGGCAGGCTCAGAAGCAGCGGAACGCGCAGGGTGGCATCGTAGAGCAGCACGCCATGGGTCTGTTCGCCGTGCTCGCCAAGGCTCTCGCCGTGGTCGGAGAGCAGCACCACCAGCGTCTTTCCGGTGAGGCCGGCGCGCTCGAGCCCGGCGAGGAGCCGCGCGACCTGGGTATCCACGAAGGCGATCTCGCCGTCGTACGGCCGCTCCGCGTAGAGCGCCCGGAAGGACGGCGGCGGTTCGTAGGGCGCGTGCGGGTCGAAAAGGTGGAGCCAGAGGAAGAACGGCTGCTGACGGTCGCGGCGGAGCCAGGCGAGGGCGCGACCGACGCGTTCGTCCGCCGGCGCGGTGGCGTGGAAGGCCTGCTCGAGAGCCACGTCAGCTGACGGTCCGTCGTCGTAAGTGGCGAAGCCGCGATTCAGTCCGAAGCTGCGATGGAGGACGAAGGCGGCAACGAACGCCGCGGTGTCGTAGCCCGCCGCGGCGAAGCGCTCGGCGAGCGTGACGGTTGGCGGGGTCGGCGGGGTCGGCGGGGTCGGCGGGCTCGCGAGCGCCATGCCGTTGTCGACCACGCCGTGGCTCCAGGGCTGCAGGCCGCTCAGAACGGTCCAGTGCGCCGGGAGGGTCAGCGGCACCGGCGAGAAGGCGTTTTCGAAACGGACGCCTTCAGCGGCCAGGCGGTCGATGGCCGGCGTCTCGACCGCCGACGCGCCGTAGCAGCCGAGGTGGTCGGCACGCAGGGTGTCGATGGAGATGAGGAGGACGTTGAGGGGCTGCGCGACCTTCGGCGGGCCCGGAGCGCAGGCGGCCGCGAGGATCAGCGGCCCGAGGCAGAGACGCCGGACGTGAAGAAAGCCTCGGAAACGAATGCCCGAGGCTCGGGCTTCTGCGATCCCAGCGCGCGCCGGGAGGCGCTCGCGGCTCAATGGACGTCGAAGCTCATCAACTCGACCGGCAGCGGCCCGGGGCCGTCGAGGGTGAGCGACCAGGCGTTGAGCACGCCGGTGCAGATCAAAGAGTCGTCGGCCACGTTGAGTGTCCAGACTCCACCCGAGGTGGATCCGTCGAAGGCGTTCAGGGTGCCCGAGGTCGCAGCCGGAGTCACGGCGGTGCCGTCGGTCGGCAGCAGCGTCCCGGTGATGGGGCCGGTGGTCGGGCAGGTGCTGAGCGCGGCGGCGTCATCGTCGATGGCCGCCTGAAGGTTGTCGCCGCTGCCTCCGCAGTCTTGCCAGAGAACCTGCGCCGCGATACTCGGGCTGGAGAGTCGGAGCTCGAGGTCGTCGTTCCACGTGTGGGAGATGTCGACCGTCAGATTGGCGTCGGTGATCGTGCCGTTGATGCTGAAGATCAGGGTGCTGTTGACGTTGCCGTTGTCCGGCACGGCGAGCGGCACGTTCGTGCTCGTCTCGGTGACGGCGGCATAGAGGTGGGCGGCGCCGAAGGCGAAGACGGCGAGAGCGACCACGGAGAGAAGCAGGTTGCGGCTCTTCATGAAAGGACAACCTCCGACACGAGTCTGGACGTCTCGAAAGCTGTCGTGGGCTGACGCGGCCCACGAAGGGATCTCCGCAGCTCAGGTTTGGAGAGTCTCCGCCGAAGTGCTGTGTGGGCAGAAAGCGCCTCCGGCACGAATGCCGGAGGCGCGAATTTCTGCGATCCCTGCGCGCGCCGGGAGGCGCTCGCGGCTCAATTGACGTCGAAGCTCATCAGCTCGACCGGCAACGGCGGGTTGCCGTCGAGGGTGAGCGACCAGGCGGTGAGCGTGCCGGTGCAGATCGACGAGTCGTCCGCTACGTTGAGCGTCCAGACGCCGCCGGAGGAGGAACCGTCGAAGGCGTTCATGGAGCCTGTCGGGGGGGCCGCCACCGGACCAGCGGTCGGCTGGAACGAGCCCGCGAACGGGGCGCCAGCGAAGGCGCAGTTGGCGAGGCCCGCAGCGTCATTGTCGATGACCGTGTTGCTCATGTTGTCACCGCTACCGCCACAATTCGACCACAGCGCCTGCACTGCAATCGAGGGGCTGGCGAGAGTCAGAGCGATGTCGCTGTCCCAGGTGTGGGTGATGTTGACCGTCAGGTTGGCGTCGGTGATCGTGCCGTTGACGCTGAAGTTCAGGGTGCTGTTGATGTTGCCGTTGTCCGGGATGGCGAGCGGCACGTTGGTGCTCGACTCGGTGACGGCGGCGTAGAGCTGTGCGGCGCCGAGGGCGACGACCGAGAGGGCGAGGACGGCGAGAAGCAGAGTGCGGGTCTTCATGAGTTGCAGTCTCCAGAGTTCGATTCTTGCGTTCAAAGCTGTCGTAGGCCGACGCGGCGCACGACGGGGACGTCACGGTTCAGGTCGTGACCGTCGCCGTCGGAGGACCGCGCGGCGAAACGACGCCGCCGGGCTCGAGGTGCAAGGGGAGCGTCGCTGGCGGCGCCGCGAGGCGGGCCGCAGCGAGCGTCGGATAGCAGAACGGGGAGGTCGTCGCGGCACGGGCCGTCGGGGCGAAGCCGCTCGCCTGCAGGACGGTCGGGTGCGCGGAGAGCGAATCGCAGGCGGCGGAGCGCGCCTCGAGCGGCGACGGCTCCGCTTCGGCGACCGAGCGGCGAACCCCGAGCAGGGTGGCGTGGCCCTCGCTGTCGACCGCTTCGACGGCGGCGGCGATCGGCGCCGCTTCGTCGAGAGCGAGCGAGAGCTCGGTGGAATAGGCAGTCAGGCCGTCGCCGAGCGGAACGCCGGCTTGCGGCTCGACGAACCAGCGCGCGGCGAGGTTGCCCGGCAGGCCGTCCGCGGCCACCAGGGTGACGCGATAGCCGGCAAGACCGCCGTGTTCCCGCACCACCCAGTGCAACTGGACCTTGTGGCTGCCGGCAGCTTCGGCGAAACCGAGAGCCTCGGCCGGCGACGCCGGCGCGTTCTGCGCTCGGAGCTCGGCCGGCAGCTCGGCGGCGCGTTCGGGAGCGAGCAGGTCGAACTGCCGCCCGGGGGCGGAGTCGTCCGCGAAGCCCCGTGCGGCAACGGCCGAATCGCTCGCGGACGCGAGCAGGAAGCCGAGCGCTACGCTCAGGCCGACCTTGGGCGATGGAGAAAACCGGATCATCGAACTGGCGGGGCAGTCTACAACGGGCCGGAGCCCCGGAACCAGTCCCCCTCGGGACCCCTATTCGTAGCGCAGCGCGTCGATCGGGTCGAGCTTGGCCGCCCGGTAGGCGGGGAAGATCCCGAACACCAGGCCGACGGTCATCGAGACGCCGAGGCCGACGGCGATCGACCAGAACGGCGCCGCCGCCGCGAGCGGCGAGAGGGTGCGCACCAGCAGAGCGATGCCGAGGCCGACCGCCACGCCGATCACGCCGCCGACCGCCGAGAGCGTCACCGCCTCGATCAGGAACTGGGTGAGGATGTCCTGGCGGATGGCGCCCAGGGCCTTCCTCAGGCCGATCTCCTTGGTGCGCTCGGTGACCGAGACCAGCATGATGTTCATCACCCCGACGCCGCCCACCAGCAGCGAGATCGAGGCGATGAGCAGCATGGTCAAAGCCACGCCGCCGGTGACCGCCTGGAAGTTCCCGATCAGCTTGTCGGGGGTCATGATGCCGAAGTCATTCGGCTTGTTGAACGGCACGCCGCGGCGCAGACGCAGCACGTTGGTGCCCTCTTCGATCGCCTGCTGCACCAGCTGGGGATTCTTCGGCACGGTGGCGATGTTGACGCCGAACTCGTCCTTGACCCAGGGGAAGGCCTGGTCGAAGCTGGTGATCGGCAGGAAGACGTGGGCGTCGGTGGACTCGAACATGGTCGAGCCCTGCGCCTCCATCACGCCGACGACCTCGTAGCGGCGGCCGCCGAACATCACCCACTTGCCGATCGGGTCGACGAACGGGAAGAGGGCGTCGGCGATATCGAAACCGATGACGATGACGTTGGCCGACCGCCGAACATCCGTGTCGTTGATGAACCGGCCCTCGCCGGTCTGCTTCGAGTTGGCGTCGAGGTAGTCGTCGATGACGCCGACGATGGTGTCGGGGGTGGCCTCTTCGCCGCCGAAGTTCACCGTCGGCGCCGCGCCGGCGCTGTTGCCGGCGAACCAGTAGCGCTCCGGCGACACCGATCGCAGCGAGGGGCATTGCGCCTTCAGGGCGATGGCGTCCTCGTAGGTCAGGACTTTGCGCTTGCGCATCTCGGGGTCGCGGCCGCCGTGGTCCGGTCCGAACTGCGGATCGAAACGCTGAAACTGCACCAGGGTGGCGCCGAACGACTCGAAGCTCGCCGTGACGCTGTTGTTGAAGCCGGCGATGAGCGACACCATGGCGATCACCGTCGAGACGCCGATGACGATGCCGAGCACGGTGAGCGCGGCGCGCAGCTTGTGGGCGAAGATCGCCGTCTTGGCGAAGCGGACGTTCTCGAAGAAGCCGCGCCGCAGGGCGGAGAAGAAGGCCTTACTCATAGCGCAGCGCCTCGATCGGCGTCAGGTTCGCCGCTTTCCGGGCCGGGAAGTAGCCGGCGAAGAAGCCGGTGACCACCGACAGCAGGAGGCCGACGACGACCAGCCCCGGGGTGACTTTGGTGGGCAGCGGGAAGGCGTGCGAGAGGACGAAAGAGATGAGCATCCCCAGCGCGACACCGGCGAGACCGCCGCCGAGCGAGAGCATCACCGCCTCGGCCAGGAACTGGCGGCGGATGTCCTTCTTGCGCGCGCCGAGCGCGCGGCGGATGCCGATTTCACGCGTCCGCTCGATGACCGAGACCAGCATGATGTTGGCGATGACGATGCCGCCGACCACCAGCGAGATGCCGGAGATGAAGATCACCAGCGCGAAGGCGCCGGCCGAGATCTGCCGCCAGACGGCTTCGACGGCGCCGGCGGAGATCAGTCCGAACGGGTCCTTGGCGCCGAAAGCGGTGTGCCGGCGCGCGCGCATGATGCCGCGCACCTCGTCCTGGGTCGTTTCGAGACCGGCCATGCCTTCGGCCGGGCGTACGAACAGAGTCAGGCTGCGGCGCGTGCCGAACTGCTTGCGGAAGGTGCCCAGCGGGACGTAGACCTGCTTGTCCTGATTGCGCCCGAGGACGGCGCCCTGTTTGCGCAACAGGCCGATGACCTTGAACGGGCTGCCCTCGATCCACACCAGGCGGCCGAGCGGGTCGAGCTGGCCGAAGAGCTCGGTCTTCACATCCGAGCCGATCACCACCATCTGCGCGGCGTGGTCGACCTCGGAGTCGACGAAGAAGCGCCCGGCTTCGAGGTCCAGAT
>JAGOCP010000060.1 GCA_017998715.1 Thermoanaerobaculia bacterium
ACATGCAGCAGGCGTCGCGGGTCTCCGACTACACGGCGTTCCTCTACATGGGCGAGCTCATCGAGTACGGCCTGACCCGCAAGCTCTTCCTCAACCCGATGAAGAAGCAGACCGAGGACTACATCACCGGCCGCTTCGGCTGAAGCGGCCGTTCCAACAGCCCGCTTCGGCTGAAGCGGACTCGGTCACTGGCCGCTTCGGCTGAAGCGGCATCCTTCACCGGCCGCTTTGGCGAAAACGGCCTCGGCGATTAGAGTCCCGGCAGGATGAACGGGCTCCCTAGGATCTTCGGAATCTCTGCCCGCACCGGCGTCCTACTCCTTCTCCTGCTGCTTACCTTTGCATTCCAGGGCTCGCGCGGCCTGTGGGAGCCCGACGAAGGGCGTCACGCCAGTATCGCGGTGGCGATGCTCGACTCCGGCGAGTGGTTGGTGCCGCACCTGGCCGGTCTCCATTTCATCGACAAACCGCCGCTCCTCTTCTGGGCGATGGCCGGCGGAATCGCGGTTCTGGGACAAAACGAATGGGGCGCGAGGCTCTGCCTCTGCTTCTTCTTCCTGCTCACCGCCGTCGCCGTCGCAGGCCTCGGACGCGCCCTCTGGGACCGCGAGACCGGCGACTTCGCCGCTCTCGCCTGGGGCACTTCGCTCCTGCCCTTCGTCGCCGCAAACTCGGCGACGCCGGACCTGCCCCTCGCCTGTTTCGCGGCCTGGACCTGGCTCGGCGTCGTGCGCGCCTCACGGGCCCCGGGTGCAGCAGCCCGAAACGCGGCGTGGCTCCTCGCCGGACTCGCCGCGGGCCTGGGCCTGCTCACCAAAGGCCCGGCGATGCTCGTCCAGTTGCCCGCACTGCTGGTGTTCGTGATCGTCGATCGCCGGCTGCGTCCGGGGGCTGCGATTCGCGGCATCACTCTTGCCGGTGCGACCGCCCTGGCGATTGCCGGGCTCTGGTACCTGCCGATTCTCCGCGATGTCGACGGCGCCGGCACCTACCTGCTCGACAACCAGGTGGCTGGGCGGCTCTTCTCGGGCCGCTACGAGCGCCACCCAGGACTCCTCGGAGCGCTCGTGGTCTACCTGCCGACCCTTCTCGTGGGCGCGCTTCCCTGGGGCCCGGCCGCCTTCGCCGACGTTCTCAGGCGCGCGCGCGCCGCGGGCCGGCGCGCCTTCGCCGCCGGCCTGATCCGCAACCCCGCCGCCGCCCTGGTCATCGCCGGCATCCTCGTGCCGCTGGCGGTCTTCTCCCTGGCGAGCTCGAAGCTGCCCTTCTACCTCCTGCCGGTGGTGACGCCGATCGCCCTCGTCGCCGGGCGGACGCTCGGCGCTCGCGTCCCCGGATCACGCCGGTGGCGCATCGGCCTCGCGATCTGGGTCGGCGCGCTTCTCGCGCTCAAGGTCGCTGCAGCCTACATACCGTCGGGAGCGCGGGACAGCCGCGAGCTCGAACGGAAGATCGCACACCGCGTCGATCTCGCGACCACCGGCGTCATCGTCGTCGGCGCGCAGGCGAACGGCCTCTACTTCTACGGCGTGAACGACTTCCACTGGCTGCGCTCGGGAGACCATCCCTACCCTCTCTTCGAGCCGCCGCAGAAAATCGAAGACGCCCTGCCCGCCATCCTGC
The DNA here is from genome assembly GCA_017998715.1 of Thermoanaerobaculia bacterium. Lineage (GTDB taxonomy): Bacteria > Acidobacteriota > Thermoanaerobaculia > Multivoradales > JAGPDF01 > JAGPDF01. The sequence goes on from JAGOCP010000060.1 coordinate 1,624, forward strand.
TCGAGGGTCGACCGCACCTGGTGCTCTTCGCGACCCACGTCGCCGGCGAGATGCACCAGCGCTTCGAGCGCTTCGGTCTCGCCTGTGGGGCTCTCGAGCGCTACGAGCGTCTCGCCGGATTCGTCTGCGCGCCGATCTCGGCGCCGGTGCCGAGAGCTGCCAGCATCTCCTCTACGCGGCCGAACTTGACCCGCGGGCGCCCGGCAGCGCGGCCGCGCGCAATCTCGATCTCGTCGAGCCTCTTCCAGCCGGCGAAGTCCACCCGCCGGAGGCCGCGTTCCTCCAACAGCTCGTCGATCGCTGCGAGCGGGGCGAGTGCCGACGGCGAGTGCGTCGAGAGATCCTCGCGCATCGCCGCGGCAGTCTCCGCACCGTCGGGCTTGTTGCTGCCGATGAGGCCGGTCGGACCTCGCTTGACCCAGCCCGAGACGTAAAGGCCCGGCAAGGCAGCCCCGGATGCCGGATCGATCACCCGGCCGCCGCGATTGGGGATGATCGCCGCCTTCGCATCGAACGGCAGATCGGCGAGCGGCAGCGAGCGATAGCCCACCGCGCGCACGACCAGGCCGGCCGCGAGGACGAACTCCTCCCCGGTGCCCTCGGCGCGGAGGCTCCCCGCCTCGCCCACCAGGCGGTTGCGCGCGAGGCGCACGCCGCCCACCCGACCGTTCTCCGCCTCGATCGCCACGGGCGAGACCCGAAAGCGCAGATGAATCCGCCGCGGCGCGCCGGTCGGCGTTCGCAGCGCGATCGCACGCAGAAGCTCCATGTTCTTCTGCGCTTGCGGATCGTCGCCGAGCTCCCGTTCGCTGCCGGGGTCGAGCTCGAGCTCGCGCGGGTCGACGATGAGATCGACCCCTTCGAGGTGCGCGAGCTCTTTGAGCTCGCCGGCCGACCATTTGGCCTGCACCGGGCCCCGCCGCACGAGGAAGTGGACGTCGCGGATGCGGCTCGTCTGCAGCGCGGCGAGCGCGTCGTCGGAGATGTCGGTGGTCGCGAGGTCCAGTGGATTCCGCCCGAGAATGCGCGCCACGTCGACGGCGACGTTGCCGGCTCCGACGACAGCGGCAACCGCGCAGTCGAGATCGACCGGCAGATCGAGAAAGTCAGGGTGGGCGCTGTACCATGCGACCAGCGCCGTCGAGGAGTGGCTGCCCGGCAAGTCCTCGCCGGGGACGCCGAGGCGCCGGTCGCTCTGGCCGCCGACGGCAATGACGATCTGATCGTAGTGCCTCCGGAGGTCGGCGACGGAGAGATCGCGCCCCAGGTCGATGTTGCCCAGGAAGCGCACCCGCGGATCCAGCGCGACGCGCTCGAAGACTCGAACGACCTCCTTGATCTTCGGATGATCCGGCGCGACGCCGAATCGCACCAGCCCGTACGGCGTCGGCAGGCGATCGAAGAGATCGATCCGGAGGTCGGATCCGGCGGTGCCGCCGCTCTGGGCAAGCAGCGCCGCCGCGGTGTAGAAACCGGCCGGGCCGGCGCCGACGATGGCAATCCGGAACGGGCGGTCGACGGGGCGATCGGCGGAGCGCGCGAGGTCCGGCGGCATCGGGAGTGAGGATACAACGACCGGCGCCCGATTCCGGGCGCCCCGGTCTACGATTCGGTCGTCTTCAGCTGGCGACGCAGCTTGCCGAGCGTCCGGTTGACGGGATTGTTGCGCGACAGAAACCCGAGCACCGGCCGCTTGCGCACGCCGATCTCGCTCTGCAGGGCGCGCAGTGCCGCATTGCGCGGATCGAGGGCGAGTCCCTGCGCGATCGCGTGCACGGCGCCCTTGCGGTTCTTGGCCAGGATCTGGACCCGGGCGAGATTCAGATGGCAGTCTGGATGGTAAAACTGCGTCTTGACCGCATGTTGGCAGAGGCGCAGACCTTCCTTCACCTGCCTCTGGTAGCGCGCGATGCCGTAGCCAAGGAACGAATAGGCGACGCCCGGAATGTGCTCGGAGAGCCCACGCTCCTTCACCAGGTCAGCGAGGATCGTCATTCCCCTTCCCCAGTCGCCGGCCCGGCAGATCTCGATCGCAGCCTCGGCTTCGGAGCGCGGACTTCCCGCGCCGCTGGAACCGTCCGTCGGACCTTCGATACGGCTCGCCATCCGGCTCTCTCGTCCTTTCCGGGCGGGCATTCCTGCAAGCCCGTGTTACACTTCGGCCATTGTCGCGCTTCTAGCGGCCGGTGACAAGCGATGTCCGTCTCTGAACCGCCCGATGTCAAGGAACTGGTGGCGCTCGCGCGCCGCTTCGCGGAGCGCAAGCTCTATGACGAGGCGGCCGAGCTCTTCGGGGTCGCTCTGCGCCTCGAACCGCGCAACCTCGGCACCCGCCTGGCCCTCGCCCGCATCCGCCGGTTGCAAAAGGCGCAAGGGCGCCCTGCGGCCGCCAAGGACCCGATCGAAAACGCCCGCTCGGAGATGCGCCGCAATGGCATCGACGCCTCGCACTTCGTCGGCCTGGCCTGGCTTTACGCCGAGAAGGGCGAGGAGTTCCGGGCCCTCGAGTGCCTGCACATCGCCCGGCTGAAGGACCCCTTGAGCCCGGCGAACTTCAAGCTCGCGGCGCGCATCCACTTCCGGCTGCAGGACTACGACAGCGCCGCTGAGCTTCTCCAGCGCGCCCTGCGCTACAACCCGTTCGACCGCGAGGCCGCCGAGCTCCTCGGCCAGATCGAATACGAACGCAAGCAGTTCGCCGAGGCGCTCGCGGCGACGATCGACGCTTTCCTCCTGCTGCCCTCGGTCGACGAGGAGCGGGCGATCCGCCTGCGCCGCCGGATCCGCACACTCAAACATCTGCTCTCCTGGCAGAGCAAGCAGGTCGTCGCCCTCTTTCGCGAGCGCGAGGAGCAGCTGCACACTGCGTTCGACCGCCTGGAGTGGCGCCGCGAGCGCTTCCGCAGCGAGGAAACCTGGGAGAGCCTGGCGCTCGCCGCGCTGGTCGCACCGCAGGACGACGGCGGCCGTCTGAAGATCGCCGGACGCTTGCGCAAGCTCGCCGCCTGGGCGCATTTCACCGACGAGCAGATCTTCAAGCTCTCCGCCGCCGTGCAGGAAAAGAGCTACGAGGCCGGGGCGTTGATCTTCGCCAACAACAGCGAAGGGGTCGACATCTGCCTGCTCGAAGAGGGCGAGATCAGTATCCAGCGTCCGACTCCCTACGGCACTTATCCCCTCGCCCTGCTGCAGCCGGGATCGATGTTCGGTGAGGTCAACTTCCTCACCCGCGGCGTGCGCACCGGCGACGCCCTGGCACTGAAACCGTGCCGCCTGCTGGTATTCGACGGCGCGGCGCTCGAGGAGCTGTCGCGCAGCTGGTCGGAGTTCGGCGTCCAGCTCTACTGGGGCCTCTGGCACTCGCTCGCCGGGAAGCTGCGCTCGACCAACGAACAACTGAAGACCTTCTTCTCCGCCGACAAACAGCCCGAGAACTTCCTGCGCTTGCGGCGCGGGGGGGCCCCGGGCGAGATCGGCGATGTCGGAGCCATCGAAGTCCCTCCCGATGACAAAGTCCGGCTCTTCCAGGAGCAGGGCCTGTCGAGCAAAGAGCTCGCGACGCTCGCCACCTTCTCGAAGGAGCTGCGTTTCGAGTCCGGTGCGGCGCTCTTTTCCGAGGGCGACGACGGCCACGAGATGTACGTCGTGCTCGAAGGCAAGGTGCTGATCAGCAAGTACATCCCCGGCGCCGGCGAGGAGGCGCTCGCCTTCCTCGAGCGCGGCGACTTCTTCGGCGAAATGTCGCTCATCGACGGCGAGCCGCGGTCGGCCGACGCGCGCGCCCACGGCGGAGTCCTGACCGTGCTGGCGCTCGATCAGGCGACGATTCAGGAAATGCTGGTCCTCGACCCCCAGGCCTCGCTCGACTTCTTGAAGCTCCTCTGCCGTCTGGTCGCCAAACGCCTGCGCGAGATCGACGAGAAGGTCATCGGCTGGCGCATCATGTCGGGCGAGCGGACCCCCGAGATGTCGGCAGACCGCGCGTAACCAGCAGCCGCTCCGGATCGATCCAGCGGCGGGACGCCGCCACCACGTCGTCTGCTGTCAACCGCCGGACCTGATCGCTGTACCACTCGGGATCGTCGAGCGGCAGGTCGAGAAGTGCCGACACCGCCATCAGGTCAGCCCATTGCCGCGCGGTCTCGCGGCGGAACGGCTCGCGCCCGAGGAGGTACGAGCGGGCGCTTTCGAGCTCCTCCGCCGCGATCGGTTCGACGAGAAAACGCTGCAGCTCGTCGCGCACCGACGCTTCGGCCTGGTCGAGCGTCTCAGGGGCCGTGCCGACGTAGCAGACCAACCGGCCTTCGTCGAGCCCCGCGCCGGAGACGGTGTCCGCGGTCGCGGTGTAGGCCAGCCCCTCGCGCTCACGGATGCGTTGCGGAATCCGCCCGGTGAGACCCGAGCCGGTGCCGAGGAGCACCGCCGCGAGCTCGAGCGCGGGATAGTCGGGATGCGCCCGCGCCACCGTGCGCGAACCGAGAAACAGGTGCGCCTGATCCTGGGCCCGGGTGACGATCTCGCGCCGCGGCGGCGGCGCCACCGACGGACGCGGCGGCACCGGACGCTCGCCGCTCCCGGCGCCGACGTTGGCCCGCGCGAGCAACTCGCCGAACAGCTCCCCGGCGCGCTTGCCGACCGTCCCTTCGTCGATCTCTCCGGCGATCGAAAGGAAGGCTCCCCAGCCCTGCGCCGCGGCATGAAAGGAGTGGCAGAGCTCCGGGTCGAGGCGCGCCAGGCTCGCGGCATCGCCCTGCAGCGGCCGGCCGCGCGGATGCGGGGCATAGACCTGCTCGGCGAACGTCCGCGCCGTCATCAGGTCCGCCTGGTCGGCCTGAGCTTCGAGCTCCGCCGCCGCCTGGCGCGCCAGCCAGCTCAGGCGCTCCTGCGGGAAGACCGACTCGAAGGCGAGCTCGGCTACCCACTCGAGGGCCAGCTGCCAGTCTCCCGCCAGGGCGTCGATCGACAGGCCGTGGGTCTCGTAGCCGCCGAAGCTCGAGAGAATCATGCCGCGCCCTTCGGCGTCGGCGGCGATCTGCTCCCAGCTGCGCCGGCGCGTCCCCTCGGTGAGGAGTCTGCCGGTGAGCAGCGCCTGGCCGGGGATCGCCTCGCAGCGCGCTCCACCGGCGAGCAGCAGGCGCACGGCGACGACCGGGGCGCCCTCGCAACGGCGCAGCCGGACGGTCATTCCTCCTCCGGCAGCGAGAGTCCCATCACTGATCCTGCCGCTGGATCGAGGTAGCGCTGCGCCAACCGCTGAAGCTCCCCGGCGTCGCACTCGAGCGCCTGGAGGACGAGGCGCTCCGGCTGCTCGAGATCGCCCTGGGCGAGCGCCAGCGCGGCGGTGATCGCCTGCTGGTGGATACGTTCCTGCTGGAAGACCCAGTCGGCGAGCAGGATCTGCTTGCCGCGCTCGAGCTCTTCCTCCGCGATGCGGCGGCCGCGCAGGTCCGCGAGCTCCGCCTCGAGTCTCACTTCCACCTCGGCCGGGTCACCGCCGGGGAGAACCTCGAACGAACAGGCGAGGTGCGACGCGGCCTCGGCCTCGGCGAGCGCGCTCGACGCGGCGAGACAGAGTTGCCCGACGTCGACGAAGGCGCGATGCAGGCGGCTCGTGCGGCCCCCACCGAGCAGCGTCGCGAGCAGCCGCAGCCCGGCGTGGTCGGGATGCTCGGGCGCCGGTGCCGGCAGCGCGAGCAGCAGTCGCGTCACGTCACCGTGCCGACGTTCGAGGCGGCGGGCGCCGCCCAACGCCGCGGCCGCGGCGACAGGAGCACGCTCGATCGGCGCCGGCGGCAGATCGCCGAACGCCTCCTCGATGCGCTCGACACTGTCCGGGCCGAGATCTCCGGCAACGACCAGTAGCGCGTTCGCCGGGCGATAGTAGCGCTGGTGAAAAGCCGCCAGGCGTGAGCGGTCGGTCGACTCGAGATCGCGCTCGCTGCCCAGAACCGGAACGCCGTAGGGATGCCCCGCGAAAAGCTCGGCCTGCACCGCGAGCTCGAGGGCATCCCACGGCTCGTCCTGGTACATCGCGAGCTCCTCGAGAATGACCTGGCGCTCGCTCTCGACCTCTGCGGGGTCGAGGGTCAGCGCCGTCATCCGATCGCGCTCGATGGCGAGCGCCTCCTGCCAGCGGTCGGCGGAGAACGAGAAGTAGTAGGCGGTAAGATCGTGACTGGTAAAAGCGTTGTTGCTGCCGCCGAGGGCCTGCGTCCGGCGGTCGATCTCCCCCGGTCCATAGCGCGCCGCCCCCTTGAACATCATGTGTTCGAGGAAATGCGCCGCACCGCTCTCGCCCGGCGCCTCGTCCCGGCCACCGACGCGATAGAGCAGCACCGTGGTGACGATGGGAGCCTGGCGGTTGGCGATCAGGCAGACGTCGAGACCGCTCGCGAGACGCAGCCGCTCGACCCGACCGGAGCCGGCGAGCCCGCGCACCGCGTGAGAGAGCGGCGGAGTCAGAGGTGCGGCCTCAGGGAGGCGAGTTGCCGGCGAGGCGTCAGGGGCGCTCGCCCAGGCGGCGCTTCTTGCCCTTGGCGGACGGCGGGCGCAAGTCGGCCGTGACCAGCGTCGGCGAAGGCGCTCCCTCCGAAGCCGAGACGCGGATCGTCCAGGCCCGCCCTTCGTGCGTGATGCGCACGATGTGATCGCCGCTCTCCGGGAGATCGTAGGCCCGCCCGTCGCGCTTCTTGGCGTTCCAGGTGCCGGCCTGGCCGATCACCCGGCCGTCGATCTTGACGATCGCTTCGGGCGGCTCGACGACGAACGAAAGCGCCATGCCAGTGACCATCATGCGATCGATCCGCGGGTCGATACCGGGACGATCGACGACCGGCTCCGCGACCTCCTCGGCCGGCGTTTCCTCTGCCGGCTCGGGCTCGACCTGCGGTGGCGCCGGCTTCGGCGCCGACTGGGTCGGCGGCACATGCACCGGTGGATTCACCGGCTCGTCGCGCTGCGGATCCGGTTTCGTTTGCGCGTCGGGCACTGGCGGCGAGACCGGAGCGACCGGCGGCGTCTGCTGAAAGCGTTCGCCCGGATCGGGCTGGGTCGCCGGGTTGCTCGGGGTGGCCGCTGCCTCTGCCGGCGTCACCGTCTCCACCGAGGGCTTCGAACCGTTCGGATCGGTGGTTTCGGAGTTCGTCGCGGCCTGCTGCTGTGCCTTGGCGAGCTCCTTCGCGGCGACCCAGCGGCGCGCCGCGAGCCCCCCCACGACCAGTGCCAGGACGAGCAGCGCCACGGCGCCTGCGACGATCCACAGACCGGTCCGTGAGGAGCTACCCCCGGCGGTCGCGGCGCCCGCACCGCCTGCCGCGCCGACCAGCGGACGCGGCGGGGGTGCAGCAGCCGCCGGCGACTGCAGCATTTCGGTCGGCGCCTGGGTGAACGAGGGCGGCGGCGGTGGCGGTGCCGTCGGAGTCATACCGGGCGCAACCTGAACCGCTCCGGAGGTCGACATGCGGCGCGTCGAATCGGTGGGCGCCCCGGCGTCGCGCGCCGCTGGACTGTCGAGAATCGAAGCCGGGATCTCCTGCTCGCAGATCGCCAGGTCGCGTGCCACCTCGCCGGCGGTCTTGTAGCGCTCGTCGCGGTCCTTTTGCAGCATGCGCTGCAGGACACCTTCGAGGCGGGTGCCGAGCTCCGGCCGATCGACGACGATCGACGGCGGATCGCGATGCAGGATCTGGTAGACCAGCGTGGTCAACGTCTCGCCCTGGAACGGGCGGCGGCGCGAGAGCACCTCGTAGAGCAGGACGCCGAGCGAGAAGATGTCGCTCCTGCCATCGAGCTCGTCGCCGCGGATCTGCTCCGGCGAGAGATAGTGCGGCGAGCCCACCACCGAACCGGTCATCGTCAGGTCGGAGGTCTGGTCCTTGAGCTTGGCGATACCGAAGTCGGAGACCTTGACCGTGCCGGTTGCCGCGGAGATCAGCAGGTTCGAAGGCTTGATGTCGCGGTGCACCACGCCCTGCCGGTGCGCATAGTCGAGCCCCTCGGCCGCCTGGCGGACGTAGGCGATCGCTTCGCGCAGGGTGAGCGGCGGCTCGACTTCGAGGCGCTGTGCGAGGTCGCTGCCCTCGACGCACTCGAATGCAAGGTAGAGCACGCCCTGGTCTTCGCCGACGTCGAACAGAGCAACGACGTTCGGATGCAGGAGCTTGCCGGCGGCGCGAGACTCGCGCTCGAGACGGCGCTTGCGCTCCTCCATCTCATTCGGGCGGCCCTCTTCGATCTTGACCGTCTTGATGGCGACGCGCCGGCCGATGTGCGGGTCTTCGGCGAGAAAGACCTCTCCCATCGCTCCCGCGCCGAGCATGCGCAGGATCTGGTAGCGCCCCAGGCGGCCGCCTTCGGCGAGCGGACTCAACGCTGAACGTCCTCCGCCGGCACTTCGGCATCCTCACGCTCCGCGATCAGCTGGCGGGCGCGCTCGACGTCATCGGCATGCACGAGAATGCGCACCTCGCTGAGCTTGCCGAAGGTCGCCGGCTCCTGGTGGAACAGGAGCGACTCGATCTGCGACGCGATCCCTTCGGTTTCGAGATAGCCCGCGACCAGCGACGCTTCCTCTTCGGTACCTACGGTTTCGGCGATTTCCCAGTTGTCTTTGCCCATGGTGTTCGGCCAGCTTCGGCCGCCTCCTCTTCAGACCACCATGATATCGCCCAACGTCGCCCGCTGCGCGCCCTCCTGCGGCCCGGCTCAGCGCGGCGGGCGACGCCGGAAGCGCTGGTCGCGCGCGAGCTCGAAGCGGCCGGCACCGCCTTCCCAGAAATGCCGCTCGACGCGAAAACTGCCGTGCCCGATCTCGATCCAGTGCAGGCTGTTGCGGCCGGCCTCCGGACCCCGCCCGCGGCTGGAGGAGGTCGTGCCGGTGTGCAGGGCGAGAAAGCCGTCGTCGCCGAACGGACGCAGCTCGAGCGTCTGATGGAGATGCCCCGAGAGGACCAGATCGACACGGCCGGTTCCCCAGCGCGCGATCGCCTCCGCGGACCGCCAGGCCGGGTGCTCGCACTCGACCCCGTCGGGCCGGACGATGTGGTGATGTGCGACGACGATGCGGAAGAGCTCCGCCGGAGATTCTGCGAGCAGGGCGTCGACCTCCGCCAGGCGCCGGCGGCGGATGCGGCCGCCCTTGAGCGCGAACGCCTGCGCCGTGTTCACCCCCACGACCAGCAACTCCGCGTCGCGAAAGACCGGCTCGAGCTCGCGAGCGAAATGCCGCCGCCAGGCGCCGAAAGGCGCGAGCAGCCGCTCCCAGACGCGGTAGAGCGGTACGTCGTGGTTGCCCGGTACCGCCAGCACCGGAGCGATCCGGGCCAGCTCGTCGGTGAACGCCCGCGCCTCGCGGAACTGAACCGGCTTCGCCCGCAGCGTGAGATCGCCCGAGATCACCACCAGATCCGGCCGGCGCACGGCGGCGAGCTCCAGCACACCCGCCGCAACCGCCGGCAGATGCTTGGGCCCGAAGTGAATGTCGGAGATGTGCAGAACGTTGCGCAGGAGAAGGCCTCGAAGCAGACTCTAGCCTACCGAGCGAAGAGCGCAGTCGAGCACGGAGGTGTGGCGGCTCCCGGCGGGCGGGGTTCGAGCACCGCAGGGAGCGAGATGGGAGGAGAGGGGCCCACGAGCGACCGAGGAGCGCAGGACCCCGCCCGCCGGGAGACGCCGCGCCGGGCGCGAAGCGCGAGTGGCTCGGATAGGCTCTCGATCGACAAAGGACAACAAATGCTCTCAGTAAATGGGCTTGTGCTCGCTGCGCTCGTGGGTCTCGTCGCCGTCTCTGCGGCTTCGACGAAGGCAACCTCGGGAAGCGAGACCTGGGTCGTGCGACCCGGCACCGGCGTCGGACCTATCCTCCTCGGAGCGTCGCCCGCCGAGGTGCGGAAGATTCTGCAGGCGCCGGATCAGATTCACGAACGCACTTACGTCTACGAGAGCAGCCTGAAGATCTCGTTCCGTGAGGACGATTCAGTGCGCGCGATCTACCTCACCAGCGGACCCGACTTCGCGAAGCCCGTTCCATTCGCCGCGCGCACCGCCGAGGGGATCGGTTTCGGCTCGACGCGCGCCGAAGTGGACGCCTGGCTCGGCACCGGCATGCGCGTCATTCCCAACGCGGGGGCGCGGGGAGTCGAGATCGTCGAGCCTGCGGCCGGTGGCATCCTGGTGACGCTCTTCGACGGGAAAGTGGTCGAGCTGATCGTCGTCCCCGGCAGGGCCGAGACGATCGCCAAGCCGTGACCGGCCGGCGGAACGGCAGCGCCGACCCCGTCACCGCAGCGCCTGCGGCATCCTTCCCTTACCGGTCTTTTCGCGCCTCAACCGGCAAGCGCGAGGCGAGCCTCCAGCAGCAGCTCCGGCCCCTGAACCTGGTCGCCGAGAAAGCGTACGTTGCCTGACCACGAAGGCTGCCCGATCGCCTCTCCGCCGAGCAGCAGGACGGGCAGCCTTGGAGCCAGGGTCGCGAGACCGCGGGCGAGGGCGAGGCCGTCGTACTCGTCCATGTGCAGCGGCGCGACCACGAGATCGACCTCACCCTGGAGATGCATGTAGCTGCGGAACGCCGCAAAACCGTTGGCGACTTCGACCACTTCGAGCCGCGCCGCCCGCAGCGCCGTCGCGAGCCCCGCCCGAAGCTGCAAGTCCACACCCGCCAGAAGCACCCGTCGCACACGACCCGCCGCTCTCTCGCTCACGAGAGAAGAGACAGTCACTGTGCGCCTGTGGAACAGCTCGCTGGCGATGGCAGTTACTAAGGGCGAAGCTGCTCGAGCACGACGCGTTCCGGCGGCTCGAGGGCATGCAGAAGCTCGGAGTGGTCTTCGACCAGCCCCTGGGCGTCGGCGAGGTCGAGCAGGCGCTTGGAACGTCGGCGTGCAGGATCCGCGGCGGCCCGCAGCTTGGCGCGCAGCAGGTCGAGCGGCGCAAGAATCGGCAGCGGGAGACCATCGATCTCTACGATGCCGGCGCGGGCCACGCAGGCTGAGAGCACCGGATCGTCGGTGATCTGGACCGGTGTGCCGTCGGCGGAGAGCCAGTTCTCGGAGTGCTCGAAGGTGCCGGTGCGGCGAAATCCGACCGCTTCGAGGGCCGTCGCAGGCCAGGCCGCGCGATCGACCAGAGCGAGATCGATGTCGATCGTCGTCCGCGGTTCGTGCCGGTGCACCTGCAGCGCGACGCCGCCGATCACCGCGTAGGCCACCTTCTGTTCGGAGAGGATCCTCGCCAGGAGCGCGAGGGTCGGGCGCTTGGAACCGTCCATGAGCCCCTCCATCCAGCGATAGAGCCGGTCCAACGTGAAGCCGGTTTCCAGCTGGGTATCGGACATCAGGCAGACATCAGGCGGAGATCAATCCAATTCGTCTTCGATCCGGCCGAGGACTTCCGCCTCGACGCGCGCGACGGCGAGTGCCGAGACGGCGCGGAGCAGGGTCTTGCCCTGGCTGCGCCCGAGGAGGTAGCCGCCGAGGCCGGCGAGAAACAGCGCCGGCCAGGGGTGGCGGCGAACGACTTGGCGCCAATCGACCTCCGGCGGAATGAGGTCGTCGATCAGGTCGTCGGCGAGCGACCCGAAGCCGTCGAGCGCGCCGGCCAGGCCGCGGGCGCCGTCGAAGTCGTCGTCATAGTCGTCGAAGACGTCGTCGTCATCGTCCTCGTAGAGGGCGTAGTCCACTGCGGGGGCTGCGTGCGCGGCGTGCCCGCGCTCGCTGCCCGACGAGTGGAACCGCGAGCTGCGATTGCCCCTGGCGGCCTCGTACCCCATCGCGGTCGTCAGTCGTCGCGGCGGCGGCCGCCACGCACCAGCATGCCAATCAGAAAGCCGACGCCGGCGGCGATGAGAATCGACTTGCCCGGATTCTCGCGCACGTACTCGTTCACGTTGTCGGTCACCTGGCCGGCGTCGCGACGCACGCGCTGGTAGCCGGCGCGGACCGACTCGGCCGCCGCGTCGTACTTCTCGCGCGCCGCCGATCCCAGTCGCTGCGCCCGGCGCCGCACTTCGCGCTGCGCCCGGCGGGCATTGCGCTCGAGGTCTTCGGCGGCGCCTTCGAAGCGCTCGCGCGCCTCGTCGAGTCCGTCGTCGATCACGTCGCGCGTGCCTTCGACCGCCTCGGAGAGTACCTGTCGTGCACGATCCACCACCTTGTTGTCGCCCATTCGCGTCTCCTCCGCCTGCTCCGCCTCGAATCCACCCCGCCGGAACCGTTCCGGCCAGGGCCCCGCATCTCGTTGCATGATAACCGGTCCGGCGACCGCGGCCAATCGTAGTTTCCCCGCTGTTAGACTCGCCCTAGCGTGGGGGGAAGCATGGGCCAGGTCACGTTCGTCGGAGCTTGCGGCACGGTCACCGGCAGCTGCACCCTGCTCCGGTTCGGCGACACTCGCCTGCTCGTCGACTGCGGCCTGTTTCAGGGCGACGAAGAGCTCGAGCAGCGCAACTGGCGCCCTTTCCCCTTTCGGCCGCAGGAGATCGACGCCGTCGTTCTCACCCACGCTCATCTCGATCACACGGGCCTCCTGCCGCGGCTCGCCGCGCAGGGGTTCGACGGCCCGATCTACTGCACCCGCCCGACCCGGCCGCTCGCCCAACTGGTGCTCGAGGACGCCGGCATGTTGCAGGAGGAGGAGGCTCGCTTCGCCAAGAAGAAGGGCTACAGCCGCCACGCCGATCCGCGTCCGCTCTTCACCCGCCGCGATGCCGCCCAGGCGCTGCGCCTGCTCGAGCCGGTCAAGTTCGGTGACGAGAAGGAGATCGCTCCCGGAATCACCGTCCGCTTCGTCCGCGCCGGGCACCTGCTGGGCGCCGCGTCGGTGTCGATCCGCGCCAAGAGCGCGCTGGGGGGGCGGCAGCACTGGCTCTTCTCCGGCGACGTCGGGCGCTACGACGCGCCGATTCTGCGCGACCCGGAGCCCGCCGACGCGGCTCCCGACACATTGGTCCTCGAATCGACCTACGGCGACCGCGCGCACCCCGACGACGATCCGACGCGCCACCTGACCGAGATCATCCGCCGCACCTTCGACCGCGGCGGCTCGGTGCTGATCCCGGCGTTCGCTCTCGGCCGCACGCAGGACCTGCTCTTCCATCTTTCGGAGATCGCGCTCGCCGCCGGCGTCGATCCCGAGGCTGTCTTCCTCGACAGCCCGATGGCGATCAAGGCGACCGAGATCTACCGCCAGGCGACGCCCGAGTTCGACGACGAGGTCCAGGCGCTGGTGCGGGCCGACGCCAATCCGCTCGCCGTCGACCGCTTCCGCCGCTGCCACACGATCGAGGAGTCGAAAGCCCTCAACGACCGCCGTGAGCCGGCGGTGATCGTCGCCTCGAGCGGCATGGCGACCGGCGGCCGCATCGTCCACCATCTCGCCAACCGCCTTTTCGACCGGCGCAACGCGGTCGTCTTCGTCGGCTACCAGGCGGCGGGAACCCGTGGCCGGGCGCTGCTCGACGGCGCGCAGTCGATCTCGATCCACGGCCGGCGCGTGCCGGTGGCGGCGGAGATCGTGCAGATGCAGGGACTCTCGGCGCACGGTGACTCGAACGACCTCATCCGCTGGTGTCAGGCGCAGCCCGGCGCGCCACGTCGCGTCTTCCTCAACCACGGCGAAGACCCGGCGAGAAAGGCTCTCGCGAGCGCCATCGCCGAGCTCGGCTGGCCGCGCCCCGAGCTGCCGCTCGCCGGGACGCAAGCCGACTGGTGACTCCCCCACCGCACTCTTCGCTGGCGCCGCTCGCCCCGATCGCAAACGCCGTGCACGCGGGCGCCAGCCGGGCGCAGCGGATGGTCGCCTTCCTCCGCCGCGCGGTGCGCAAGGCGCACAACGACCGCCTCGGCCAGGTAGCCTCGGCGCTCGCCTTTTCGAGTGTGCTCTCGCTGGTGCCCCTGCTGGCGCTGATCTCGCGCTTCGTCGCCCGTGCCGTGAAACAGGACGACGGCCGCACGTTGATGGTGCTCGGGACGCTCTTGCCCTATTCGGAGGAGACGCTGGTCACCGCTCTCGACTCCTTCGTGGCGCAGGCGGAGGCGCTTTCGGGATTGGCG
>JAGOCP010000322.1 GCA_017998715.1 Thermoanaerobaculia bacterium
GAATCGCGGTAAGTGGGTGAGGTCCACCTATGAAGCCGCTGCAGAACCGTCTCCCGCCATGGCTCGTCTTTCTCGTCGCCGCGTCCTTCTCGCCGCCGCTCGCCGCGCAGTACGACGGTGAGCTCTCCCTGACCTGGGGGGCCGGCGACGGCTTCGCGACCTGGCAGTGGTCGGGACGGGTCTTCCTGGAGACCGCCGTGGCGACGAACGACCTGCTCTACGGCGTCGGCGACTACGACTTTCCCGCCGGAACCCGAAGTCTCCATTTCCAGGCGGTGGACGGGAACGGCGAGGTCCGCAGCGATCGCTCCTGTCGCGAGTCGACGGCCGACTTCGGGGCCTTCACCGACGAATCCGGCGGCGAGGCGGCCATCATCGATTCCTCGGGAAATCTGCTGGTTGGCGGCTGGGTGAATTTCGACGGCGCGCCCTCCCGTCTTCACGCCCTGGTGGCACGCTACGAGATCGACCAACCCGGCTGCACCCTCGATGAGGCGTTCTCGACCGACGGCTTCCGGCTGTTCGACACCCAGACCTACTGCGATCCGGAAAGCTGCCTCGTCGCCGCGCTGGCCGAGATCCGGCCCGAGACCGGAGCGGTCGCCGCTCCCCGAATCGTCGTTCTCCTGCGCGCCTCGGTCGCGATCGCGAGCTACCGCTACTTCCTGATCGGACTGACGCCCGCTGGCGCGCTCGACACCGGCTTCGGCGCCTCGGGCAGCGGCATCCGGGAGATCTCCGCGGCTGAGCTCGGGACTCCGCAGTCCGCCGCCGCGATGATGGTGGACGATGCGGGCCGGATCGTCGTTCTGCTGACGCGCCTCGAAGACGGGACGACGAGCGACCTCGATGTGATGGCGCTACGCTATTCCGCCAACGGCGCGATCGACACCGCCTTCGGCACGCAGGGGCTCCTGGCGATCCAGGATTCCGGCGTCGACGATTCGACCGATACGTTCGCGGGCGACCTGCTCCTGCTCCCCGGCACGGACACCTCTCTCGCTTCGGTTCAGAGGGGCAGCGACTGGCTCCTGATCCACTTCGACGACGACGGCGTCCTCTCGGCCTCGGCATCGCCTCCCGAGACCGTCGGCCAGTTGGTCTACCAGGGGGACGAGCGCTTCCTCAGCGCCCGCGAGGGTCTGTCGTTCGACACCCTGCGCATGCGCCGGTACGCTCTGTTTCCCGGCAGCTACAACAGCGACCCGACCTTCGGCTCCGAAACCGGCGGCGGCGAGGCTTACGACATCGACCTCGGTGGCGGCACGGGTCAGCAGGTCGCGGATCTCGTCCTGTGGGGCGGCCGGCCCGTCCTCATCGGCCACGCCTTCGACAGCAGTGGCGACGCCTCGGGCTTCCTCATGCGCACCGAGAATGCCTACATCTTCGCCGACGGCTTCGAAGGCGGCAGCCGCGCCCGCTGGGTCGGTTACTGACCGAGCGAGGCTCGCGATGGGGGGCAGCCGGCGAAGGCGGCGAGATCGAGAATCGGCTCGAACGGCTCCCCCGACGGTTTCTCGAATACGAGATCCCGCTCGGGGTGCAGGACATCGCGGACGCGGAGCCGAGTCGCGACGTCGGTCAGCCCGCCGGCGAACAACCAGTAGCGGTCGTTGAAGCTGCATCCGTCGATCAGGCGCACGACGGCTTCGACGTTTCCGGCATCGAAGAAGGTGAAGGTTCCGGTCTCGGACGAAAGCGATTGCGCGCGTGCAGCAATCGGAGTGCCGCTCGTCGCCCAGTCGAGCGTCACCTCGAATCGACCGCCCTGGAGACAGAGTGTTTCTCCTCCGTCCTCGCAACCGGCGTCGCCCTTCGCGATCGACGGCGCCAAGGCAGGGGCTGCGGAGGATGCCTCGGCCTGCGCTGAGCCACACCCGGAAAAGTGCGCCGTGTCGCGGATCGGAGCGAACGCAGCTCCGAGCGGGCTGCTGTAGGTCCGCCGCTCGAACGACACGGTGTCGAGAACGGAGAGCGTCGCTTCGAGATTCGTCAGCCCCGCAGCAAAGAACCAGAAGTTGCGAAACTCGGGCGCGCCGCAAGCGTCGATGACCTTCACCGCCAGCTCGACACCCTTCGGGTCGGCGAACGTGAAGAACCCGGACGCGTCCGACTGCACCACCGCGGTCGCCAGGCGGCTCCCGCCCGCGAAACCGCGCCAGACAGCCTCGACCTCGAAGCGACCCTGCTGCAGGCACAGACGAGTCGCGGTCGGCTCGCAGACGCCGATACCGCCGGCAGTATCGATCTGCCAGAGCTCGCGGCCGTGCACACCGTCGTCGGCGTCGAAGTAGAGGACCGAACCGGCGGCGGTCAGGTGCTCCGGCACGGAGCCCACCGGGCCGGGGCCGATATCGCTCACCCGGATCGCGTCCGTGCCACCGACCGGAACCGCCCAGATCTCGCGCCCGAAGATCCGATCCTCGGCGCTGAAAAAGACCAGGTCACCGACCGCGGCAAGCTCGCGCGCTTCGCTGCCGACGGGACCGGGGACGACATCCGCCACCCGAGTTCCATTCTGGGTTCCGTCCGTGAACCAGAGCTCGGCACCGTGCTCGATTGTTTCGGCGAAGAAGTAGAAACCGCCATCCACAGGCAGGAAACCTCGCCGCCGCTCGTCGTCCGGATCGGCGGCCAGCGCGCCCAGCTCCGCAACACGGTTCGCAGGTCCGCCATCGACCGCCGACCAGAGGCTCAGCCGGTCCGCCGCGACCAGGAAATAGAGAGCGTCACCGACCGGGAAGAGATCGAGCACGCGCTCGTTCGCCGCCGAGGTCCAAGTGATGCCGGTTCCCGCAGCAGTCCCGTCCGAATGGCGCAACAGTTCCAACGACCCAGACTCTAGCGTCGTGAAGTAGAGACGACTGGCGGTCGCGACCGCTTCGATCTCCGGACGATAGTACGGCGGGCCCGTCTCTTCGAAGAACGGAAGCGCCGTGTCGTCCGACAGGCGAAGCGACCACCAACTCAGGAGATTGGATGGCTCTCGGAAGAACAGATGCGAGCCGGAGGCAGCGACGAGCTCAGCGTAGTGCGGAAGCCCGGGCGCGATTCGAGCCCGCGTCCCCTCGTCCGTCCCGTCCGTTTCCCACACCACCTGGCTGCTCTCGCTTTCGCGAAGGTAGGCGCGTCCGCCACGAGTCACGACCTTCACCGGCTCTTCGCCATAGAGCGTGTAGGTCAGGGGAAGGGGGTGCCAGGTCGCCGCGTTCGGATCCCAAGTGAAGAGTTGATTGCCGAAGGACTCGTTCGCGACGATCGTTCCAGCGAGATTCTCCAGAACCGCCGGGGTCTCCCAGCCGTAGGACGGAAGAGCGATCGGCGCCTGAAGGGGCGAAGGCAGGAACCATGAGAGAGGCTCGGTGAACCGAGTCCCGGTCGAGAAGTAGAGCTCGCTTTCCCGGGCGAGCAGTCGATTGAAGGTCGTCGCCCCGATCTCGGGCTCGAAGTTCGCCGCCACTCGCACCGAGCGATCCTCGCGGTCGATCAGCGCGAGCTCGAGCCCCGTCGGACAGCCCTCGAGGCAGCCGGGGACGAGCACACCTGCGGGGACCGCTGCCGCAGTCCAGGGCTCGAGATCGCCCTCGACCAGGCCGCTGCCCTCGACCGATCCATCGCTGACGTAGTTCCTCCACGAACAATGTGGAGGAATGCTGGTGCAGTAGTGGTCGAGCACGAAGACCGCCATGCCCCCGGCATCGAACCCGTATCCGGTCCCGACTCCCCCTTGTCCCGCGGGGAATTGACTGACCTGAAAGGTCCCGGCTGTCGTGCCGTCGGTGCGCCAGAGCTGATGACCGTACTCTCCTTCCTCGGCGACGAAGAAGAACAGCAGGTCGCCGAGGACGGCAGGGGGTCCGCGCCAGGGCCGCGAGTCCGGAGGCGGCATCCGGAGCAACAGCGCCGACGGCTCGAGAGCATCGTGCTCCCAGAGCACGGGGACTTCGTCGCCGCCTAGAGTCTCGAACACGAATGCGTCGCCGAACCAAACGTACGCGAAGTACTCCGTCCAATAGGGGCTCCTGTCGAAGCTGACCTCGATCGTTCCTTGAGGCGTTCAGTCGTTCATCCAGAGGCCGGTTCCGGAGTCGATCGGAGCCCGAAAATACACACGCGTCGACCCGCCCGAATAGACCTCCAGATCTTCCCAGAAGTAGGCCTCTCAAG
>JAGOCP010000323.1 GCA_017998715.1 Thermoanaerobaculia bacterium
TGGTGGCTCCTGGCAACCTGCTGCAGACCAGTGTATAGACCAGTCGATGAGCCGTCAACGGCCGCGGGAGTCAGCCTGGTTCGCGCTCGGGAGTGTGGTGGGAGTCGGTTCGCCACCCGGCGGTCACCGTGGCGCAAACCCGCGCCGGCAGGTCAGGGAGTCGAGGGGCTCGAGGCGGGAGACCAGGCTTGCCAGCGGGCGGCCTCGGCCGGCCGGTCCGCGGCGCGTAGCAAGGCCACCAGGCGGTCGTAGCCGGCTCTCTCGCGCGGTGCCCAGGTGATGGCGGTGCGGAAGGCGGCCTCGGCACTCGCTGTGTCGCCGCGTCGCTCGGCGACGTCGCCGACGGTGAGCCAGGCGAGCACCTGATTGGGGCGCAGCGCCAACGCCGCGCGCGCTCGCGCCTCTGCGGCGGCGAGGTCTCCCTGGCGCAAGTGCAATCGGGCGAGATTCACCAGCGCGACGGGTTGGGCCGGATTCTCGGCGAGTGCGGCCTCGAATGCAGGGATCGCTTCGTCGATCCGCCCCTGCTGGGCGATCGCCAGCGCCAGCCAGGCGCGCGCCGGAGTCGTCGCGGTGGGGAAGCGCTGCAGCAGCCTTGTGAATGCCGCCTCGGCGCGCCGCGGGTCGCCGCGGTCGAGCCGCCCTTTGCCGAGGTCGAGGAGCGGCTCGTAGCCCGCAGGTTCCCGCAACGAGAGCAGGCGATCGAGTGCTTCCAGAGCCTCCGCGGAGGCGCCGGTGCGTGCCACCGCGACGGCGCGATAGAGGTCGCCCTCCTGCCCGACGCTCGCGGGCTCGAGCAGCCGGGCGTCGAGCAGCACCGGATCGATCTCCGCGCGCGGTTCGACGAAATCGGCGCCGCCGACCTCACGGCCGATGCGATGGTCGGTCATCACGACGTGGACGACATCCTGCGTGCGACGGCGCGGCATGTGACAGCCGGCGCAGTTGCGCGCGCTCTCGGGAGAGGGATCGATGTGCGGCAGCGGCCGGCTGCAGCTCTCCTCGTTGTGACAGGTGAGGCAGGCACGGCGGTAGTGCTCGACCTTCTCGTTCGCCGGAATCCGCCGGTGAGGATCGTGACAGGTGATGCAGGCGAGAGCCTCCGGGCTCTTCGCGAAGCAGGCGCTCTGGCGCAAGCGGTAGGAGTGGTGATTGATCTCGAAGCGATCGCCAGGGGCGCCGGGGGCGCTCTCGTCGCCCTCCTGCCGCACGTCGAGGTGCGCCAGATAGTCGGCGAGCGGTTCGCCCGGGCGGAAGGAGAAGTCGCCGCGCCCGAACCGGCGGACCCCGGCGAGCGCCACCGCAGGTTGGAGATGACACTGATTGCAGACGTCGTTGCGCCGGGCCGCCGGGAGTTTGGCCGGCTGGACGATCGCCGCGCGGATGCTCTCGGCGCTCGCGGCGGGATCCTGGGCGAGCGCCGCGTGCCGGGCGCCCGGGCCGTGGCAGCGTTGGCAGCCGGTGCCGTCCGGGAGGTCGCGAGGGAAGATCGCCGGCTGGCCATGAAGGTCGGCTGCCGGCGGCAGGTCGGGATAGGCGTTGTGGCAGAACAGGCACTCGCGTTGAATTGCGCGGTGTACCCCCTGGTGGTCCGGCCGGTCGTAGCCCGGGGCCATCCCCCACGACCCGCTCTGCGTGTACCAGGCGATCGGCAGCTGATAGAGCTCGCCGCTGGGGACGCGGTAGAGGTAGGTGCGAGCGTGATGCCCCGAGCCGAGGACCCAGTCGACCGGGATCTCCAGGAGGTTTCGCCGTTCGCCCTGCGCCCCCTCCTGCCACTGGCGGAAGACGAGACGCTCGCCTTCGGGGGGCGTTTCGCGAGTCATCGAGTAGCTCTCCCCCGACGCTCGGTGGTGCAGCGAAACGGGGAGGGGAGAATTCGAGCCGTCAGGCGCCGCCGGAAGCGCCAGCGATTCGATGTCGCGCTCGGCGCGCGGACGAAAGAAAGACTGGGCCATCCCCACCTCGCGGTAGCTCTCATAGCGCGCGAGATGGCAGGGCCGGCAGGCGGTCGAAGGGAGGTAGCCGCCAGGCGGCGTCGCGGGCGGCGGCGCAGGCTCAGGGCTGGCAGCAACCTGCGAGCGTCCCGCCGATTCAGCCGCCGGGAAGAGCAGCAGCACGGCCATCGCAGCGACCCGGATCACGACGGCAGAGCATAGCGCCTGGCGAACCCATGGGCGTCTCCGCCTGATACTCTCCGCCTTCTTCCACTGGCCGCGAGGGACACGGAACGATGATGAGTCGATGGTCGTGCGCTGCTATTCCGCTGTTGTTGGCTGTGGTCGCCTGCGCGTCGTCCGCGCCATCGGTGCCAGCGGCGCCAGCAGCGTCGCCGGCGCCGCCCGCCGCGACCGTGGCCGCCAGGGCCGCAGCGGTCCCGTTGCCCTGGAAGACGGCCCGGGCCTACGCCTCCACCTACCAGCCACCGGCGGCGCCGCCGCTGCTGATCCGCAACGCCACGATTCTCACCGGCGTCGGCGATCGTATCGAGCGCGGCTCGCTGCTGCTTCGCGAAGGAAAGGTCATCGCCGTTGGCGCGTCGGTCGACGCGCCGGCGGACGCTGTGATCCTCGATGCCGCCGGCAAGTGGGTGACGCCGGGGATCATCGATGCGCACTCGCACCTGGGCGTCTATCCGTCGCCCGGAGTCGCCGGGCAGGCGGATGGCAACGAGGCGACCGATCCGAACACGGCGGAGGTGCAGGCGGAACATTCGGTCTGGCCGCAGGATCCGCAGTTCGCGCTGGCGCTGGCGGGCGGGGTCACCTCGCTGCAGGTGCTGCCCGGCTCGGCCAATCTCTTCGGCGGGCGCGGCGTGACGCTCAAGAACGTCCCGGCGCGCGACGTCTACGCGATGAAGTTCCCCGGCGCGCCGTACGGACTGAAGATGGCCTGCGGCGAGAATCCCAAACGGGTCTATGGCGAGAAAGGCCGGGCGCCGGGGACGCGGATGGGCAACGTCGCCGGATATCGCTCCGCCTGGATCCGCGCCGCCAAGTACCGCCTCGACTGGGAGGAGTACGAGCGCAAGGCCGACGCTGCGACCGCCGACCTCAAGGCGCCGGATCGCGATCTCGAGCTCGACACGTTGGCCGGTGTCCTTTCGGGCGAGATCCTGGTGCAGAACCACTGCTATCGGGCGGACGAGATGGTCACGATGATCGAGATCGCCAGGGAGTTCGGCTACCGGATCAGCGCCTTCCATCACGCGGTGGAGGCCTACAAGATCGCCGACGTGCTGGCGGAGAACGGTATCTGCGCCGATGTCTGGGCCGACTGGTGGGGCTTCAAGATGGAGGCGTTCGACGGCATCCGCGAGAACGCGGCGCTGCTCCAGGCGGCGGGCGCCTGCACGGTGATTCACTCCGACTCGGCCTCCGGCATCCAGCGGCTGAATCAGGAGGCCGCCAAGGCCATGGCTGCCGGCAATCGCATCGGCCTCGCCCTGCGTGAAGAGGATGCCATCCGCTGGTTGACCCTCAACCCGGCGAAGTCGATCGGTATCGGCGATCTGACCGGTTCGCTCGCGCCGGGCAAGATGGCCGACGTGGTGGTGTGGAGCGGGAATCCGTTCAGCGTCTACAGCCACGCCGAGAAGGTCTACATCGACGGGGCGCTGGCTTTCGATCGCAGCGACAAGACCCATCAACCGGTATCCGACTTCTCTCTCGGCACTGCGGGGACGAACCGATGAAGCGCGCACTCTGGATCCTCGGACTGGCCGCCGCAATGGGAGTGCAGGGTCCCCTGATCGCCGAGACCGTCGCCATCACGGGTGCGACGCTCCAGACCATGAGCCCCGCCGGACTCCTCGAGAACGGCACGCTGGTGATCGTCGACGGCAGGATCGCCGCCGTCGGCGTCGGCATTCCGATTCCACCCGACGCTCGGCGGATCGATGCTCGCGGCAGGGTCGTCACTCCCGGCCTCTTCAACTCGCTCACCCGTCTCGGCATCGTCGAGGTCTCCGCGGCCGAAGGCACGGGCGACGGCCAGGTGAAGAACGACCGCATCACCGCCGCCTTCGACGTCGCCGACGCCATCAATTCGCGCTCGACGTTGATCGCAGTGAACCGGATCGAGGGCCTGACGCGAGCCATTGTGGCGCCGCAGCCCGGCAGCAGCCTGATT
>JAGOCP010000324.1 GCA_017998715.1 Thermoanaerobaculia bacterium
CGAGGAAGCACAACGTCGGCACGTCGATTCCGGCGCCGCGACAGGCGTCGAGGAGTGTCGCGCCGGCTTCGACTTCGACCGCCTTGCCGTCGATCTCGATCGCGACAGCTGCCGGCGCCACGCGCTCCGGCGCCATGGGAATCCGCGGCGAGCGCGGCGGCGGTTGGAACCAGATCGGGTCGGTCGTCATCGTCTTCCGGTTTCAGGGCGCTTCGCGGCGCACGTCGAATTCGTGGAGCACTTCATCGAGCGGGGTGTGCGGCTCCGCGACCTCTTCCTGGCAGGCGCGGCGAATTTCCAGCACATCCTCGAGATCCTCGAGGCGCGCCCGGAGCGCCACATATTCCTCATAGGGCAGAACGGCGAACTGTGGCCGCCCGTCGCGCCGAAGAATCTCCGGATGGAGTGCGATCGCTGCGGTGGATTCAGCGCTCATAGGCCTTGCTCCGATGCAGGACACGTCGAACGACGACGCTGTCGCCCTCGAGGTCGAATAGTACCCGATAGTCACCCACGCGCAGGCGGTGCTCGGGACGGAACTCTGTCAGGCGGGTGACGTCGCCGCCGAGGTCGACTTCGAGCAGGATCAGCTTGCCGAGGATGCGGCGAGCGTCCATGTGGTCAAGGGCTCTGAGGTCTTTGTGCGCCCTGGCTGCGATCTCGACGCGGTAGCGCATGCGCTCATCGGAACGGATCGAACAGCGCCAGGCCCGAGGCGACGGCGGCGGAGGCGGTCTGCCCGAGGCCGCAGATCGAGGCATCGCGCATCGCCTGCGCGAGCTCGGCGAAGAGCGCCATCTCCTGCGCCCGGTCGCCCAGGGGCGTCCGGTTCCGCAGGCGCTGCAGGAGCTCGAGCTGCCGCACCGTGCCGACACGGCAGGGGACGCACTGGCCGCACGATTCGTGGCGGAAGAACTCGGCGATCCGCAGCAGCGCGTCGCCGATGTCGGCACCTTCGCCATAGACCAGGACGACGCCAGAGCCCAGCGTCGTACCGGCGGCGCGGGTCCCTTCGAAGGTGAGCGGCAGCGGCAGCCGGTCGGCGCCGACGAAGCTGCCGGCGGCGCCGCCGAGCAGCACCGCGAAGAGCTCCTTGCCGAAGGCGACGCCGCCGGCGAGCTCGATCAGCTCGCCGAGCGTGGTGCCGAACGGCACTTCGTAGAGGCCGGGGCGGGCGACTTCGCCGGAGAGACAGAAGAGCTTCGTGCCGGTCGACTCGGGCGTGCCGGTGGCGCGAAAACGCTCGCCGCCCTCGAGCAGAATCCACGGCACGTTCGCCAGCGTCTCGACGTTGTTGACCAGCGTCGGCTTGCCGAAGACGCCGACCTCGACCGGAAAAGGCGGCTTCGAGCGCGGCTCGCCGCGTTTGCCCTCGATCGATTCGAACAGCGCCGTCTCCTCGCCACAGATGTAGGCGCCGGCGCCGCGGCGGATCTCGATGTCGAAGCGGAAGCCGGCGCCGGCGACATCGTCGCCGAGCATTCCGGCGTCGCGCGCTGCGGCGAGCGCCTGGCGCAGCCGGACTTCGGCATGCGGGTACTCGCCGCGCAGATAGACGATGCCCTCCTCGGCGCCGCAGGTGAAGCCGGCGATGGTCATCGCCTCGACGATCGCGAACGGATCCTCTTCGAGCAGCACGCGGTCCTTGAAGGTGCCAGGCTCCGACTCGTCGGCGTTGCAGATCACGTAGCGGGTCTTCTCCGCGGCGCGCGCGACCGCCTCCCACTTGCGCCCTGCCGGAAAGGCCGCGCCGCCCCGGCCGAGGAGCTTCGAGGCGGTGAGCTCGGCGATCACGCCGGCGGATCCGAGCTCGATCGCGCGGGCGAGCGCGCGATAGCCGCCCGACCGGCGATAGGCGTCGAGACTCCCCGGATCGACGGTGCCGACCCGCGACAGCAGCTTGAGTCCGGCGCTGCCCGCCTGCGGCACCGACTGGCGCAGCGTCGCGAGGCGCGCCGCCGGCGCGGTGAAAAGCTCCGTGGTGTCGCCTTCGAGGGCGCGCGCGATGGCGATGGCGTCGGCCACCGGACCGAGCGTAGCCGTCTGGCGCACCGCTCCGGCGTGCACGACGAGCGCCGCCGGTGCCCGTTCGCACAGCCCGAGGCAGGGACTGCGCATCCATGTGCCGCCGCCGGAGCTCTTCGGCTCGCCGGCCGGCCCGAGCTCCTCCGTGAGCCGCTCGCAGAGCTTCTCGGCGCCGCGCAGCCGGCAGGCGAGGTCGTCGCAGACATGCGCCACCGTCAGCGGGCGGGGAGCCGTCGCGAAGAGATGGTAGAAGGTCACCACGCCCCAGGCATCGGCGGGCGGCACGGTCAGGCGCTGGCAGATGTAGTTGAGGGCGCCCTCGCTCACCCAGCCGACGCGATCCTGGACGGCATGCAGGGCAGGCAGCAGCTGATCGCGCTGGTCGCGCGCCGCGCGACCGCCGCGGCCGGCGCGCCCGTCACGCGCGATGTCGCGCGCTCCGCCCTCCCAGCCGCTGGTGGCGGCGCCGAGCAGACTGTCGACGGCCTGCCGTTCCTCGTCGGTCGGTTCCGCGCCGTGGACCTGGATGTCCATTCAGCCCTTCCCCACGAGCTCGGAGATCTCCTGCGGCGCCGGCGGAGGGGGATCCGCCAGCCGGCCGAGCGGCTCGATACGGATCGCCGCCGCCTTGAACTCGGCGGTGCCCGAGACCGGATCGGTGGCGTCGATCGTCAACAGGTTGGTTGCGACCTCCTCCGGGAAGTGGAAGGTCATGAAGGTGAGACCCGGCCGCAACGCCGGGTCGATCTGGATCGGCACCTCGAGGCTGCCGCGGCGCGAGGTGACGCGAACGAGGTCGCCGTTGGCGAGGCCGAGGCGCGCGGCATCCTCGGGAGAGAGGTCGAGGGACTCGCCGCGCCGTGTCGGCGAGGCGTAGCCTCCGGTCTGCACGCCGGTGTTGTACTCGGCGAGGCGACGCCCGGTCGTCAGGCGGAACGGGAAATCGGCGTCGAGCTGGTCCACCGGCGGGTCGTCGTGCAGGACATGGAACGGCGCCCGCGGTCCCAGCACCGGCCGTTCCCAGAGGCGGCTGTGCAGGAAGAGCTCGCCGGGATGACTCTCGTCCCAGCACGGCCACTGCAAGCCGTCTTCCTGCTCGAGCCGCGCGTAGCTCATGCCGGCGTGCACCGGCGAGAGGCTGCGCACCTCGTTCCAGATGGTCTCCGAATCGGGGCGGCCCCAGTCGTGCCCCATGCGCCGCGCGAGATCGAACAGGATGTCGAGGTCGTCGCGCGCGCCTTCGGGCGGCGGAATCGCCATGCGCACCCGCTGCACGCGGCGTTCGCTCGAGGTCACCGTGCCTTCGGACTCGCACCAGCCGGCGGCGGCCGGGAAGACGACGTCGGCGACCTCGGCGGTGGCGGTGAGCGAGATGTCCTGCACCACCAGGCAGTCGAGCCCTTCGAGGAGCTTCCGCGTGCGCACCTGATCGGCCTCGCTGCGCATCGGGTTCTCGCCGATGACGTAGAGCGCTTTCATCGTGCCGTGCTCCATCGCATCGAACATGCCGGACAGATGCAGCCCCTTCTTGGGCGGAAGCGTGACGCCCCAAGCGCGCTCGAAAGCCGCGCGCAGAGGCTGATTCTCGACGTGCTGGAAGCCGGCGAGCCGGTCCGGGATCGCTCCCATGTCACCGCCCCCCTGCACGTTGTTTTGTCCCCGCAGCGGGTTCAACCCCGAGCCATAGCGGCCGACGTGGCCGCACAGTAGCGCCAGGTTGATCAGCGAGAGCACGTTGTCGACCGCGTTGTGGTGCTCGGTGATGCCGAGCGTCCAGCAGATCATGGCCCGCGGCGCCTTGGCGAAGGAGTGCGCGATCTCGCGGATGGCCGCCTCGGGCACGCCGGTGACCTTGGAGCCGCGCTCGAGAGTCCAGGCGGCGACGTGCTCGCGATAGGCGTCGAAGCCGCTCGTCGCATGCTCGATGAACTCCCGGTGCTCGAGGCCGGCGGCGAGGATCTCGTGCGCTACGGTATTGGAGAGGGCGATGTCCGTGCCGACGTCGAGGCCGACCCACAGGTCGGCCCACTGCGCCGAGGTCGTGCGGCGGGGATCGACGGCGATGAGCTTCGCCCCGTTGTGCACTCCTTTCAGCA
>JAGOCP010000325.1 GCA_017998715.1 Thermoanaerobaculia bacterium
GGCGGAGCCTCGAAAGAGCGCGCGCCGCTTGGAGCCCCGACCTGCGCATCCTGCCGGCCCACTACAGCTGCGAGCGCGAGCGCCAGCCGTCGCGCGTCGTCGAAGGCCGTTTCGGCGGTCTCGCGGCGCGCAACCCGCCGCTGGCGATCACCGAAGCGCCGGAGTTCGCCGCCTGGATCGCCTCGCGCTCGGGAGCGTTTCCCGAAGAGTACCGGTCCATCAAGCAGGCCAACCTCGGTCTGGGCACGGTCTCCTCCGAGCTCGCCGACGAGCTCGAGGCGGGAAAGAACCAGTGCGCCATCTCGTGACGAGCGACCGCAGAGCGCGGCAGAGCCTGCCGGAGGAGCCACCATGTCGTTGATCCGCAGAAGCTCCACCCTGCCGGTGCCGGTCGCCGGCGTGGTCGTAGGCGGCGGCGCTCCGATCGTCGTGCAGTCGATGGCCAACACCGACACCGCCGATGCGCGCGGGACCTTCGAGCAGTGCCTGGCGCTCGCCGAGGCCGGTTCCGAGATGGTGCGCGTCACGGTGAATCTCGCCGAGGCCGCCGCCGCCGTACCCGAGATCAAGCGCCGCCTGCTCGACGCCGGCTGCACCGTGCCGCTGATCGGCGACTTTCACTACAACGGGCACGTTCTGCTCACCCAGTTCCCGGAGTGCGCCGCGGCGCTCGACAAGTACCGCATCAATCCGGGCAACGTCGGCTACGGCCGGAAGCGCGACGAGCAGTTCACCACCATCGTCCGCATCGCCGCCGAGCGCGGCAAGCCCGTGCGCATCGGCGTCAACGGCGGCTCGCTCAACCAGGAGCTGGTGATGGCGCGGATGCAGGAGAACACCGACCGCGACCTCGGCCTCACCTCGGAGGAGATCCTCAACGAGTGCATGGTGTTGTCGGCGCTGCAGTCGACCGAGCTCGCCCTCGAAAGCGGGCTCACCGAGAACCAGATCATCATCTCGTGCAAGGTTTCGCGACCGTCCGACCTGATCGCGGTCTATCGCGAGCTCGCGCGCCGCACGCGCCAGCCGCTCCATCTCGGGCTGACCGAAGCGGGCATGGGGATCAAGGGGCTGGTCTGGTCGGCGACCGCGATCGGCGTGCTGCTCGAAGAGGGCATCGGCGACACCATCCGCGTCTCGCTGACGCCGCGCCCGGGCGGCGACCGCCGCGAAGAGGTCTACGCCGCCTGCGAGATCCTGCAGTCGCTCGGCCTGCGCGCCTTCGCGCCTTCGGTCACCGCCTGCCCCGGCTGCGGGCGGACGACCTCGACCACGTTCCAGGAGCTCGCCGAGCGCGTGCAGGGGCACGTCCGCGAGCGCATGCCCGACTGGAAGCGCGAGTACGACGGCGTCGAAGAACTCAAGCTCGCGGTGATGGGATGCGTGGTCAACGGGCCCGGCGAATCGAAGGCGGCGAACATCGGCATCTCGCTGCCCGGCACCGGCGAGACGCCGACCTGCCCGGTATTCATCGACGGCGAGAAGTTCGCGAACCTCCAGGGCACCTACACCGAGCTCGCGACGCGATTCATCGCCATCATCGACGACTACGTGGCGACGAAATACCCCCGCCGCAGCTGACCCCGGAGCGCCCGCGCGGCTCATCCGGAGCTACAATGGCCGCCGTCCGGGGCGCGACGAAACGCCGCTCGTCGCCGACCGGGCGTCGCTCCAGGGGGATGAAGCCATGACCTGCGCCACCACTGCACGCCGCCGGAGAATCCGCTACGCCCCTCTCTACTGCCTGCTGGCGGGTGCCTCTCTCGCTGCTCCCGGTACAGCTGCCGAGGAGGCGACGCCACCCGGGCCCGCGGTCGACCGCTCGGAGTGGGAGGACGGTTGGCATGTCGTCCGCCCAGGCGACACGCTCGAGGGCCTGGCCGCGCGTTTCCTCGGCTCGCACGAGCTGTGGCGCGAGCTGCACCTGCTGAATCCGCTCGTCAAGGACCCCAACCTGCTCTTTCCCGGCCAGCGCCTGCGCATCTTCCTGGAACGTCCCACCGCCAAGCTCTCGGCGCAGATCATGGCGGTCGCGCGTGACGTGCGCGAGCTGCCGACGCCGGTGCCTTGGCGGCCGGCGAGCGCAGGGGACGTGCTGCTCGAGCGCGACGCCCTGCGCACCGCCAAGTCCGCATCGGCCCGCCTGCGCTTCGACGACGGCGCGACGGTGACGCTGTCGGAAGATTCGCTGGTCTTCATCCGCCGGCAGACCGCGGCCACGTCGCCGCTACCGAAGAAGGAGATCGAGATCCAGCTCGGCCAGATCGACGTCGAGAGTGGCGCAGAAGAAAAGTCCGCGGCGACGAAGGCCGGGGCCGCGGGGGCGCCTGGACGACAGCGGCCGGACGCGATCGAAGTCGTGGTCGGCGGCGCGCGCTCCCTCGCGACGCCCGTAGCGGGCGAGCCCGCCTCCACGCGCTCGCGCAAGAGCGGCGACGATCTCGCGCAGTTCATGGTCTTCAGCGGCAAGAGCACGGTCTCGGCCGCTGGCGCGACAATCGAGGTCCCGGCCGGCGCCGGCACGAGCGTGGCACCGAAGGCGCCGCCGGGGCCGGTCGAAGCGCTGTTGCCGGCGCCGACCCAGATGCGCCCGGCCTATGGCGAGGAGGTCGAACGGGCCGAGCCGCAGTTCTCGTGGGCGCCGGTTCCGGGTGCCGACCACTACCTCGTCGAAGTCTGCCGCGATCCGGGCTGCGGCGCGCTCGTCGCACGCGCGCCGACCGCCAGCGCCGGATCCCTGCAGCTCGACGTCGAGGGCGGCTTGCCCGCTGGCGAGCTCTTCTGGCGGGTGACGGCGGTCGCCGCCTCCGGACTCGACGGCTTCCCCACCGCGGCGGTCCGCATCGAAGCCGTCGATTTCGTGCGCCCGGATCCGCCGCAGCTCGTTCTCGAAGCGGCGCCGGGCGAGGCCCTGCCCGGCGGGAGTTGCTTCTCTGCGGTGCCGCAGGCGGTCGTGCGCACCGGCGATCGGCGCGGCGCCGAGCTCCCCTGGACGCTGCTGCTCGACGGCCGCAAGATATCGCTCGAGGAGTTCCGTGCGCTGCCGGTCGCCGGCAAACACCTGGTCGCGGCCAGCGTCACCGACAGCCGCGGCCGGACAGCCGACTCGCCGCAGCTCGCCTTCACCCTCGACGGCGCTGCCCCGTGGGTCGACCTGGTGGCGCTCTCGCCTGGCGCTCCTCCCGACGGCGACGGCTCGTCTGACCCGGCGCGCCGACGAGGGCTCAAGAAAGGTCAGTTGCCGGTGCCAACCGCGGCCTGCGACGCCGGCCTCGAAGCCCTCGAAGCCGGTGGCATCTGGAAGGCGCTGCCGTGCGCCACGGCCGTCGCGCCGGCGCCGACGACCTTCGTCGTCGACCCCGCCCGCCCGGCGGTGACCTTGCGCACGACGGCTGCCGCGGTGGCGATCGGCGACAGTGTCATCGGCGCGGGCGAGCGCTTGAGCGTCGCCGGCTGGGACGTCGGCTGCGGCGTGAACCAGGTGGCGCTGCGGATCATGCCGTCGCCCTACAGCGCAGGGCGGATGCTGCTCGAGGCCGAAGTCACCGACGCCGCCGGCAACCGCCGCACCCAGGGCTGGCACGTCGCGCGAAAGTAGAACGAGAGCTGCGGCGCGGGACGGGCCGCCCAAGCGAGACCTTCGGCGATCGATTCCTCAATAGGGGTTCAGGTCTTCGTCGCGGCGAGAATGCGTTCTCGAACCGCCGGCGAAATCGCGTCTCGGTCGAAGACGCCGCACATCGAGGCGGCCAGCTCGAGTGTGGCGAACACGGACTGACAGCGATCGCACAATTCCGCGCTGGAGTAAGGGAAGTCGACCGAGCGATCGAAGGCGTCGAGGCGCGCGCGCAGCAAGTCGAGACAGAGACTGCGCGATGAGGTGAACTCGCGCGCCGACCGCTGCGGCAGACCTTTGGCGAGAACCGAGCGCAACTTCAAGCGAGCCCGGTGAACGCGCGTCTTGACCGTCGCCTCTTGGACTCCGAGAATCGCTGCGATCTCTCCCAACCGGAGCTCGGCGATATCGGCCAGCAAGAGCGGCACGCGAAAAGCCTCTGGAAGCGACGCGATGCCGCGTTCCACGAGTTCACGCGACTCGGCGC
>JAGOCP010000326.1 GCA_017998715.1 Thermoanaerobaculia bacterium
AGGGGAAGTAGACATCCCCCGAAGCCACCAGCGCCGGATTGAGCTTGGTCGCGGCGCCGCCGCCCAAAGGAACGCTGTAGAGCTCGAAGACCTCGTCGGTCTGCTGGTCGGCCAGGTAGACGACACGGGCGCTGTTCGGGCTGATCAGGAACTGGCTGACGACGCCGTTCGCGACCAGGGTGCCGTTCAGCTGAACCGACGCGCCACCGGCGATCGGGACGCTCCAGATTCCGTAGATATTGTCCACCAGCTGGTCCGCGGCGTAGACGACGCGGGCGCTGTTCGGGCTGATCTCGAAGGCATAGGTGTCGCCATTCGACACCAGCGCTGGATTGAGTTTGAGGAAGGCGCCGCCGGCAAGGGGCACGCTGAAGAGCTCGACGACCTCGTCGGTCTCCTGGTCGGCGGAGTAAACCACGCGGCTGCTGTCGGCACTGATCGCGAAGCTGAAGACGTCCTTGACCGAGGTCAGAGTGCCGTTGAGCTTGGTGGCCGTACCGCCGGCGATCGGCACGCTGTAGAGCTCGAAGACCTCGTCCGTCTGCTGGTCGGCGTCGTAGACCACCCGGCTGCTGTCTGGACTGATGGCGAAGACGGTGACGTCGCCGTTGGCGACCGGCGTCGGGTTGAGCTTCGTCCAGGCGCCCTCCGGCCCGGCGATCGGGATGCTGTAGAGCTCGGCCACACCGAGCGTGCTCTGATCTGCCGTGTAGACCACGCGCTGGCTGTTCGGGCTGACGCGAAAGACCAGGCTCGAGCTCGCTGCGGTAAAGGTCGAAAGTCGCACCGGCGTGCCGCCGGCCAGCGCCACGCTCCAGAGCTCGAGCAGGCCGTCGGTGACGGCGTCGTGGAGGTAGACGGCGTACTTGCCGTCGGCGCTCATTTGCGCTCCCTGATCGACGTCACTGAACGGGAGGCCCTGGGAGAGGGGGTAGTCGATGGCGCGGCACGGCGCTGGCGATCCGTTCGCGGCGAGTGCGACGAGGACGGCGAGCGTGGGCAGACTGGGGCGGACTGGCATCGTGGGATCATATTCGCGAACTGCCGCGGAACCGCCGGCCGCTCCGCCAGGCGTCCGGTAGTGCGAGAATCCTCCAGGTGACCGACTCCCTCTTCGACGAACCCGGGGCGGCGCTGCCCGGCAGCGGCGGGGACCCCCATGCACCGCTCGCCGAGCGCATGCGGCCGCGCACGCTCGACGAGGTGGCGGGGCATGCGGAGCTCCTCGGTCCCAGGGGATTCCTGCGCCGGGCGATCGCCGAGGATCACGTTCCGTCGCTCATCTTCTGGGGCCCGCCGGGCTGCGGCAAGACGACCCTCGCGCGGTTGATCGCCGAGTCGACGAAGAGCCGCTTCGTGCCGTTCTCGGCGGTGACCTCCGGGATCAAGGAGATCAAGGAGGTGATGGGTGACGCGGTGAAGATGCGCACCGCGACCGGCCGCCGGACGATCCTCTTCGTCGACGAGATCCATCGCTTCAACCGTGCGCAGCAGGACGCCTTCTTGCCCTACGTCGAGCGCGGCGACATCGTGCTCGTCGGCGCGACGACCGAGAACCCCTCCTTCGAGCTCAACGCGGCGCTGCTGTCGCGCTGCAAGGTGGTGATGCTCGCGGCTCTTTCGGCGGAGGATCTGGCGGCGATGGTGCGGCGCGCCCTCGTTCTGCCCGACCGCGGCCTCGGAACGAGCGGGATCGAGATCGGCGACGAGGCCCTGGGTTCGATCGTGCAACTCGCCAACGGCGACGGCCGGCGGGCGTTGGGGCTGCTCGAGCTCGCCGTCTCCGAGGCCGCGGCGGCCGACCTTCGGGAGGTGACGGTCGAGGGTGTCGCGCGGCTCGCCCAGCGCAAGGTCCTGCTCTACGACAAGGCCGGCGAGGAGCACTTCAACCTCATCTCGGCGCTGCACAAGTCCCTGCGCGAGAGCGACCCGGACGCCGCTCTCTACTGGCTCGGCCGCATGCTGCAGGCCGGGGAGGATCCGAACTACCTGGCACGCCGGCTGGTGCGCTTCGCCAGCGAGGACGTCGGACTCGCCGATCCGCAGGCTCTGCCGCAGGCGCTCGCCGGTTGGCAGGCCTACGAGCGTCTGGGCTCGCCGGAGGGCGAGGTGGCGCTCGCCCAGGTGACGATCTACCTCGCGCTGGCGCCGAAGAGCGTCGCGGTCTACCGCGCCTACGGCGAGGTGAAGCGGACGATCGAGGAGCGTTCGGCCGATCCGGTGCCGCTCGCTTTGCGCAACGCGCCGACCCATCTCATGAAGGGGCTCGGCTACGGCCGCGATTACGAATATGCGCCGGATTCGCAGCACGGCGTCGCCGGCCTCGAGTGCCTGCCGGAGGCGCTCGCCGGGACGAGCTTCTACCATCCGACGGAAAAGGGCTTCGAGGTCAGGCTGGCCGAGCGCCTGGCCGAGTTCGCCCGCCGCCGGCAGGTCGCGCGCGAGCGCCCGGACGACCGCTAGCCGGGAACTTCGCCTGGGCTAGACTCCGCCCCTTGCCGCACGATCCCCCGGGGGGAGGAGATTCGCGATGAAGAAGTGGCTGCGTATCCACCGCTATCTGGGCGCCTTCTGCGCGCCGATGCTGATCCTGTTCGCCGTCTCCGGCTCGTGGCAGATGCTGAATTTCCACAAGGCGAAGAAAGACGGCTCGTACAAACCGCCGGCGGCGGTGAAGTTCGCCTCGGACCTGCACATGGCGGAGGATCTCGAGGGTCCGCAGAAATGGGCCTATCGCGGCATCCTCTGGCTCGTCGCCGCGAGCCTGGTGGGAAGCTCGGCGATCGGCCTGATGATGGCCTTCCGGCTCGAGCCGGCGAAAGGGCGAATCGCGCTGCTCGCTGCGGCGGGAATCGCGCTGCCGCTGCTGCTCTTCCTGCTCGCCCACGAATAGCGCCCGCCAGCATCCCGCCGCAAGAAAAAGGGCCAGTCGCACGGCGACTGGCCCTTTCCTTTTGGCATGGCGGCGGCTTCGCCGCCGGTGTTTACGGCGCGACCGGAGCCGGCGGCACCGGAGCCCGGAGCAGCTTCACTCCGGCCGGTGTCGCGCTGTCCGCGAAGCCCTCGACCCAGAGGGCGAGGCGTCCGTCGAGATAGACCGCGACATGGCCGAGGTTGTTCTGATCGGCCGCGGCCCACTCGACGCGCACCTGCTGCCCGACCTCGCCCACGACCGCCCAGCTGCTGCGGCCGCCGCCGACCACTTCGAGCGTCAGCTCGAGCTGGCCGTTGGCGTCGCCACGACGCGCACCGACGAGGAAGAGCGGCTTGCCGGCGACGTCGGTCACGAAGGCGATCGACGACGGGACGAGCACTTCGCCGGACTGCACGGCGGCGAAGTCGTAACCGAAGGCGACTTCCGAGCCTCCGGCGGCAACTGCGACGTCGGCGTAGGCCTCGAAGGTGAGCGGCACGGTCGCCGACCACTGCGAGGTGTCCCCGGACTCGAAGCCGTCGAGGAAGAGGTCGTTCGACAGCGTGTCGACGTCGGTGGCCGAGTTGTTGGCGGTGTTCGGGTCGTTCACTCCGACACCGATGGTGGCGGTGTTGGAGAGGTTGCCAGTGGCCGTCGGGGAGATGGCGCAGACGGCAGTGAAGGTCACGCTGGCGCCCGCCGGCAGGTTCACCGACTGGTTGATGTTGCCCGAGCCGGCCGCGGCGCAGGTGCCGCCGCCGGAGCCGGTGCAGGTCCAGTTGGCGCTCGTGCAGGCCGCCGGGAAGATATCGATCACCGCGGCGGTCGGCGCGTTGCTCGGGCCGGCGTTCGAGGCGACGATGGTGTAGGTGGTGTTGGTGCCCGGCGACGCCGCGGTGACGCCGTCGGTCTTGGTGATCGACAGATCGGCCTGCGGCGCGACGGTGTCGGTATCGGTGGCGCTGTTGTTGCCCGGCGTCGGGTCGGTGATCCCGCCTGCGGTCGCCACCGTGGCCGTGTTGACGAGGCTGCCGGAGGCGCTGCCGTCGACGCTGCAGACGGCGGTGTAGGTGACGCTGCCGCCAGCCGGCAGATTCACCGTGTCGTTGATGCTGGTGACGATCGGTCCGGCGGTGCAGGTGCCGCCGCCGGCGCCGACGCAGGTCGTCGAGCAGGAGAGGAC
>JAGOCP010000327.1 GCA_017998715.1 Thermoanaerobaculia bacterium
CTACGGACGCTGGGGCGGGGGAGTGCTCTGGGGGGCCGCGGGCGTCGTCGGCGTGCTCCTCTGGCTGGGCTTCCGCGCCCTGGGGCGCGTGCTAGCATCGCCGCCGGCCGAGGCGTGACGCGCGCCGAGTGAACCCCAACGAGATCCGACCCCAGCGCTCGACCTCTTCTGAGAGACCGCCGATGAATCTGACTGATCCCAGGAATCGCCGTCCCCAGCGCATCGCCGTCCTTCCCGGGGACGGCATCGGCCGCGACGTCACTGCCGAGGCCGTCAAGGTCCTCGAAGCGGCCGCCGAGCGCCACTCCCTGCCGCTCGAGCTGGTGCACTTTCCGTGGAGCGCCGACCACTATCTCGAGACCGGCGTGTCGATTCCCGCCGGCGCGATGGAGGACCTGCGCGACAACTTCTCGGCGGTCTTCATCGGTGCCTACGGCGATCCGCGGATTCCCGACATGCGGCACGCCGCCGACATCCTCCTCGGCATCCGCTTCCAGCTCGATCTCTACATCAACTTCCGGCCGTGCAAGCTCTACGACGCCCGGCTCTGCCCGCTCAAGGGCAAGACCGAAGCCGACATCGACTTCACCGTCTTCCGCGAGAACACCGAGGGCGCCTACGTCGGCGTCGGCGGCTTCTTCAAGAAGGGCACGCCCGATGAGGTCGCTCTGCAGGAAGAGGTGCACACCTACAAGGGGGTCGAGCGCATCTGTCGCGCCGCTTTCGAGTGGGCGGTGGCCAACGGCAAGAAGAAGGTCCTGATGGCCGACAAGTCGAACGTCATGCGCTTCGGCCACGACCTCTGGCAGCGCGTCTTCTTCGGTCTGGCGAAGGAGTATCCGGCGATCGAGGCGTCGCACATGTTCGTCGACGCCCTGTGCATGCAGCTGGTGCGGGCGCCGGAGCAGTTCGAGGTCATCGTCTCGAACAACATGTTCGGCGACATCCTCACTGATCTCGGAGCCGCCCTGCAGGGCGGCTTGGGCGTCGCCGGTTCGGCGAATCTCCATCCCGGGCGCACGTCGATGTTCGAGCCGGTGCACGGCTCGGCGCCGAAGTACGCCGGCACCGGCAGGGCGAACCCGATCGGTGCAATTCTCTCCTCGGCGCTGATGCTCGAGACGCTCGGCCACCGCGCGGCGGCGCTCGAGATCGAGGGGATCGTCGCCGGTTCGATTCGCTCGGGAAACACCACCCACGATCTGGGCGGCAGCATGACGACCAGCGAAGTCGGCGATCTGGTGGCTCGCGCCGTCGCCGGAGCGCCATCCGCCGCTGTCGTCTCCTGAGGAGGTCCGCCGATGCAACCTTCCGAAGCCGAGCTGATCTACGACTGGAACTGCGCCGAGGGCGACATGACGCCGGCGCGCGGACGCATCGCTTTGAACGACGAGACGCTTCGCGACGGCCTGCAATCGCCGTCGGTCAAGACGCCGTCGATCGAGCAGAAGCTCGAGATCCTGCACGGGCTCGCCGGCATCGGCATCGATTCGCTGAACATCGGCCTGCCCGGCGCGGGAGCGCACGTCGTCGCCGACGTGACGCGGCTCGCGCAGGAGATCGTCGACCACAAGCTCGCCATCGCCGCCAACTGCGCAGCGCGCACGCTCGAGGCCGACATCCGCCCGATCGTCGACATCTCGCAGCGCACCGGGCTGGCGATCGAAGTCGCCTGCTTCCTCGGCTCGTCGCCGATCCGCCAGTACACCGAAGGCTGGGAGATGGCGAAGCTCCTCGAACTGACCCGCGAGGCGGTCGGTCTCGCGACGCGCGAGGGGCTGCCGGTGATGTACGTCACCGAGGACACGACGCGGGCCCGGCCCGAGGATGCGCGGGCGCTCTACACCGCAGCGGTCGAAGCCGGCGCGCGCCGCATCTGCATCGCCGACACCGTCGGTCACGCGACTCCAGAAGGGGCGCGGAATCTCGTGCGTTTCCTCCGCCAGGTCGTGGACGACACCGGCGAGGACGTCGCGGTGGATTGGCACGGGCACAACGATCGCGGGCTCGGTCTCGCCAACGCTGTCGCTGCGGCGGAAGCTGGGGCCGACCGGATCCACGGCACGATTCTGGGAATCGGCGAGCGCGTGGGCAACTGCGCCCTCGACCAGCTGCTGGTGAACTTCGAGCTCTTCGGCTGGAGCCATTGGAACCTGCAGCCGCTCTCCGGCCTTTGCGAGCTCGTCTCACGGGCGACTGGCGTAGCGATCCCCGAGAGCTATCCGGTCTTCGGTCGCGACGCCTATCGCACTCAGACCGGCGTGCACGCGGCGGCGATCCTCAAGGCGCGCGCCAAGGGCCACGACTGGCTCGCCGATCGGGTCTATTCGGGGATTCCGGCGGCCATGGTCGGCCGCCGGCAGGAGGTCGAAGTCGGCCCGATGAGCGGCCAGGCCAACGTCACCTGCTGGCTGCAGGAGCGCGGCATCTCCGCCTCGCCGGAGCTCGTGCACGCGATCTTCCGCGCCGCCAAGGAGTCGAACGCGGTGCTCTCGGAAGAACGCCTGCTCGCCTTCTGCGAGAGTCACGCGAAGAGCTGACTCGCCCTCTGCGCTCGGCCGCGCCGCTGCCGGACCCCGGCCGCGGCGCGCCGTAGAATGGCACCATGCTGATCGAGAAGCTCACCGTCGGACCGCTCGAGGAGAACTGCTATCTCATCGGTGCGCCGGGCACCGGGCGCTGCGCCGTGGTCGACCCGGGCGCCGAGAGCGAGCGCATCTTCGCGGCCATCGAACGCCGGGGGCTCACGCCGGAGCGGATCCTGCTGACCCACGGGCACGTCGATCACATCGCCCACTGCGCGCACGTCGCCGAGCGCTACGGCCTCGGCGTCTGGATCCACGCTGCCGATCTGCCCTACCTCGAACGGCCGCAGTGGCCGGAGCTCGAGGCTTTCCTGAAAGCGCGCCCCTGCCCGAAGCCGTCCGGCTGGCTCGTCGAGGGCGAGGAGATCGCGGTCGCCGGGCTTTCGCTGCAGGTACTGCACACCCCCGGCCACACCCCCGGAGGCGTCTGCCTGATCGACGAAGCGATCCGCGAGATCCTCGTCGGCGACACGATCTTCCATCGCGGAGTCGGCCGCACCGACCTGCCCGGCGGCGACGGATCGACGCTCGCGCGCTCGATCCGCGAGAAGCTGTTCGTGCTCGGCGGCGACTACCGGCTTCTCCCCGGCCACGGCCCGGAGACTGCGCTCGACGACGAGCGCCGCGAGAATCCGTTCGTCGGCGCGGCGGTCGCTTTCCCGGCATGGTGATCGTCCCCTGGCGCCGGCGCCTCGACCTCTGGCTCGACGCCCTCGCCTACGAACGCGGCCTTTCGCCGCAGACGGTCTCGGCGTATCGCAGCGATCTCGTCCGGTTGGGGGAGTGGCTCGATCGTCAGCAGGGCAAGGACCTCGTCACCGCCGACCCGGCGGCGATCGCCGCCCATCTGCGCTGGCTGCACGGCCAGGAGATCAGCCCGCGCTCGGCGCGTCGGGCGATGGCGGCGATGCACGGCTTCTATCGCGATCTCGTCGAAGCCGGCGAGCGGCGCGACGACCCGGTCGAAAACCTCGAAGCGCCGCGCCTCTTTAGGCGCCTGCCCAAGGTGCTGTCGGAGGAAGAGGTGGAGCGCCTGCTCGCGGCGCCCGATGTCGCGACGCCGGCGGGCCTGCGCGACAAGGCGATGCTCGAGCTGCTCTACGCCACGGGCCTGCGGGTGTCGGAGCTCGTCGGCCTGCGTCTGCCGCAGATCGATCTCAAAGGGGGCTTTCTCCTCGCCTTCGGCAAAGGCTCGAAGGAGCGCGTCGTGCCGGTGGGGGAGGAGGCGGAGCGCTCGCTCGCGCGCTACCTCGCCGAGCTCCGGCCGAAGCTCGCGAAGGGGCGCCACGACGCGGTGTTCGTCAACCTGCGCGGCGCGCCGATGACCCGGCAGGGCTTCTGGAAGATCCTCAAGGCGCTCGGCGTGCGCGCCGGTATCGCGCGGCCGATCTCGCCACACGTCCTGCGCCACAGCTTCGCCACCCATCTGCTCGAGCACGGCGCCGACCTGCGCGCCGTGCAGGCGATGCTCGGCCACTCCGACATCGCCACCACCGAGA
>JAGOCP010000328.1 GCA_017998715.1 Thermoanaerobaculia bacterium
CCCCTCGGCGTCCGTGCCGCCAGCCTCCTCCACTTCGCTCACCTGCTCGTCTTTGGGTCGCATGACTCTCCTTTTCGTTGCGGAATGCATCGTCCTGCGGCGCCTCGCGTGGCGATGACCTGGGCGGTGCACGATTCGCGCCTCTTTGGCGTCTGGCGTTCGCGTCTGACGCTGGCCTCGCCGCTGCGGCGGAGGCGCGGCAATCCGCTGGCGCAACTGCGCCTTCGCGACGCCCGGGACCGGCGCCGGATTGCAGAATCGTCCGCTCTCGACTGCGCCCGGCCGAGGTTGCGTACGTGCAAGACGGACCGCCCTGGGGCAGGACAGGATGCCGGCATGAAAACGACTGCGCTCTTCTCGCCGGAGCCCGCCAAGGGCTGGATGCCCTGGGGTGCGCTCGCGCCTGTGCTCTGTCTCGTCATCGTGGCGCTGCCGGCGATTGCGGCGTGGAAGATCGAGAAGATCTTCGGGTTGGTGAGCGCCAAGGGCGACCCGCTCGGTTTCGCCGGACTCTGCTCCCTGCTGTTCCTCGAGTTCGGCGTCACCGGGGCCCTGCTGTTCGGTTGGGTACGACTCGTCGAGCGGCGCTCGCTGGCGACGATCGGCCTGGTGACTGGGCGAGCCCTGCAGACCTTTCTCATCGGCCAGGTCGTCGGCCTCGCGACCTCCGCCGGGCTGGTGACGGCGATCTGGCTGGGCGGCGGCTACGCGGTGGGGGAGGCCTTCGCGGCGTGGAGCTCGCCGGTCGCGCTGGCGAAGATCGTCGTTCTCTTCCTCGGCTTCGCCGTGCAGTCGAGCGTCGAGGAGATCCTCTTCCGCGGCTGGCTGATGTCGGCGATCGCCCGCAAGCTGAACGTCGCCTGGGCCGTCGTCCTCGTCTCGCTCGTCTTCATGCTTCTGCACTACGGCCCGGGGCAACACTGGAGCCTGATGCTGGGGACCTTCCTCTTTTCGCTCTTCGCCTGCGGCTGGGCCTTGCGGGCCGGCAACATCTGGGGAGTCATGGGCTGGCATGCAGCCTGGAACTGGCTTCTCGCCGTCGGCTTCGAGGTGCCGATCACCGGCCTCGACGTCCAGGTGCCGGCGCTCCTGGTGAAGCTCTCTCCGGTCGGTTCCGACGCCCTCACGGGCGGCGCCGAGGGTCCCGAAGGGAGCTTCCTCTGCACCCTGTTCCTCGCCGCCGCGAGCGCCTGGCTCTTCTGGCGCTATATTCGGAACCATGCCCCTCGGCGTGAGGAGACCTAGCTGTTCTAAACCCGCGCGCGCCGCCTGCGTACCTTGTGCATGACCCGCGCCTCTGTCGAGGCCACTGACCCGGCGCCGCGACTGCCGTTCGGCCGCTTCTTCGGCCGCGCGGCGGCGGAGCGCGAGGTGGCAGGCTTCCGGCTGGCGCAGTTCAGGCCGACCTTGCCGAACCGCCAGGTCGAGCCGCACCGGCACGACGAGGCGCACTTCGTCTTCGTCCTGCGCGGGCGCTACGAAACCAGCGCCGCGCTGCCACCGGACGGCTCGCCGCCGCGAATCGTCTACAGCCCTCCCGGAACGCTGCATCGCGATTGCTTCGCTGCCGACACCGACTTGTCGCAAGCGGCGTTCGCGACGCTGTCGATCTCTTCGGAGGCCCTGGCGGCAGTCGAAACAGAAACAAGGCTGCCGGTAGAAGGTGTGTGCGGGGGGGAGTCGACGGTGCCTCTCGTGCGTCGATTGCTTTCGGAGGCTCAGGGTCTGGATGGGCTCTCTGCTTGTGTCACCGAGGAGCTCTGTCTCGAGTTGCTGCAGCGCACGGGCGCGGCGCCTGCCGCCAAGGGCAGCGGAGTCCCGGCATGGATCGAGCGCGCGCGGGAGCTGCTGCGGGATACCGCATTCGTGGCCGGTCCGCGGACGGTGGGGGAGATCGCCGAGGTGCTCGGAGTCCACCCGGTGTATCTCGCGCGGCGATTCCGGCAGGCATTTGGTCTCTCGCCCGGCGAGTACCTGCGCCGCTGCCGCCTCGAGCGCGCGCGGCGGATGATGCAGCGCTCCTCGGCGCCGCTGTCGGAGATCGCCGCCGCTGCCGGGTTCGCCGACCAGAGCCACTTCACGAACGCCTTCAGGAGGAATTTCGGCAGGAGCCCCAGGAGCTTTCGTCTCGCCGCCTGCTGACTCCGGCAGGAAGAACGGACAGACTGCGATCCGGAGACCGTCCATGAAGCGTTCGACCCACCGCCGACTCGCCCTCATCCCTTTACTGGGAGCTTCTCTCTCCACGCTCGCACTCACGCCCCCGAGTCGCGCCGTTGCCGCGGCGCCGGCGCGGGAGGCGGTCGTCGGTCTTCCCTGCGAGGGCTGCGAGGCGATTTTCGCCGGTATGCCGGAGACGCTGGCGGCGCAGGCGCGCATCGGCCCGCTGGGCGAGCTCGGCGAGCCGCTGCACATCGCCGGCACGGTGTTCGACGCCCACGGCAGACCCGCGCCGGGCATCGTCGTCTACGCCTACCAGACCGACGCCGAGGGTCACTATCCTCCTGACGAGTCGCGTCGCGGGCAGCCCGGCGCGCGGCACGGTCGCCTGCGCGCCTGGGTGAAGACCGACGCTCACGGCGAGTACGCCTTCGACACCATCCGCCCCGGCGGCTATCCCGGCACCGACATTCCGCAGCACGTGCACATGCACGTCCTCGAGCCGGGGCGCTGCACCTACTACATCGACGATCTGCTGTTCGACGACGACCCGCGGCTGGACCAGGACAAGCGCGCGAGCTACGTCCTCGGCCGCGGCGGCAACGGGATTGCGACACCCAAGCGGGGGAGCGACGGCGTCTGGAGCGTACGCCGCGACATCCGGCTCGGCGAAAAGATCCCCGGCTACCCGCCGACGCGCTGAGGCGTCCGCCTCGCGCCGATCTCCCTGCGACATCCTCGAGCCCCTTTGGGCAGAGGTCAGCCTTTCCCGCGCCCGGGCAGTACAATCCGTCCCCAATATTCACGGCGCGGCAGGACAGGAGATCTGTATGAACAAGTATGCGGCGGAGTTCGTCGGGACGTTCTGGTTGGTGCTGGGAGGCTGCGGCAGCGCGGTGCTGGCGGCGGCCTTTCCAGAAGTAGGCATCGGACTGCTCGGGGTGGCGTTCGCCTTCGGTCTGACCGTGCTCACGATGGCTTATGCGATCGGACCGATCTCGGGCTGCCATCTCAATCCGGCGGTCTCCGTCGGGCTCTGGGCTGGCGGTCGCTTCCAGGCGAACCAGCTGTTTCCCTACATCGCCGCGCAGGTTCTCGGCGCGATCGCCGGCGGCGGCGTCCTGCTGCTCATCGCCAGCGGCAAGACCGGCTTCGATGTCGCCGCCGGCTTCGCCTCCAACGGCTATGGCGCCCATTCCCCCGGCGGCTACTCGCTGCAGGCGGCGCTGATCACCGAGATCGTGATGACCATGATGTTCCTGCTCATCATCCTCGGCGCGACCGACAAACTCGCGCCGAAGGGCTTCGCGCCGCTGCCGATCGGCCTCGGCCTCACCCTGATCCACCTGATCAGCATTCCGGTGACGAACACCTCCGTCAATCCCGCACGCAGCACCGGCGTTGCCGTTTACGTCGGCGATTGGGCAGTCGGTCAGCTGTGGCTCTTCTGGGTGGCACCGATCGTCGGCGCCCTGCTCGGCGCTGCGGTCTATCGCCTCATCCGGGGGAAAGAGGCTTGATCGCGAGCCGCGCGACAGCGGGTCGCAGCGCAGGGCCGAAGCGCCCCTGCGGGGGCGCAAGGTGAAACGCGCGCGACCCCTGCCGGGGACGCTCGGCAGGGAGGTCTCGCCCCTGTGGCTCCTTCCCCTGAGCCTCGTGGGGCTGCCCTTTCTCCTCGCGGCGCTCGGGCGGCTCTGCGGCACGATGGGAGCGGCCGAGGCCGGTGAGACGCTGGTCGGGTGGGCGCGGGCCTATGGCAACTGGCCGCTCTTCGCCCTCGGCTTCCAGTCGGCGCTGCTGCAGGACAGCATCCTGGGATTCATCGTCGCAGGGGTCGTGTACTCCGGCGTCGTCTTTCTGGTGATCGCCGGCTTCCGCCTGGCCCGGGGGCGGGC
>JAGOCP010000329.1 GCA_017998715.1 Thermoanaerobaculia bacterium
GCGGCGATCGAGGCGACGCCGTAGACCGGCTCGGAGAGCGCCAGCGTCTTGGTCACCGGGTTGTAGTGGTCGGAGAGCGTCCCCTGGTGCGGCACGATCTTGACGTCGGCGATCCCGGCGGCATCGAGCATGCGCTGCGCCGCCTGCGCGCCGGTGAGGCCGGTGGCGACACGGATCTTCGAATACTTGTTGAACGCCGACTTGGTCTTGTAGCTCGCCCAGAGCGAGAGCGCGAGACCGGGGGCGATGAAGAGCAGGTACATCGGGTCGAACATCATGGGGTCGAGCCTCCCTTGTCCTATCTACGAACAAATTCGCCGGAGCGATGATTCCCGGCTGCCGAAAGTCTAGCGGACCGCCCTACTTGCCGGGATCGACCTTGCGCTTGTCGGGGTCGGCGTGCGGACGGTAGAGGATGGCGATGTGGCCGACCCGGCCGGCCGCGCCGCAGCCGATCCGGTTCTGGATCTCGTCGATCAGCGCGTCCTTCTCGGCCTTCCCGCCGCCGCTGCCGCTCTCGAGGAAGCGAATCTTGATCAGCTCGTGGTCGGCGAGCGCCTTGTCGATCTGCGCCAGCGCGGCGTCGGTCAAGCCGGCCTTGCCCAGATGAACGAGGGGATGGAGGTCGTGGGCGAGGCCGCGGAGACGCTTGCGCTGCGAGGAGGTCAGGGGCTTCATCGCCCGGAAGTCTATGCGCTCCGGCTACAATCGTCAGCAGGGAGAGCGACCATGGCGGGAAGAAGGCGTCGGCGTGGGTGGAGCCTGGCTGTCCTGGCGGGAACGTCTGCCCTCGCGGCGTGCCTGGCGGGCTGCGTCTCGTCGGCCACCGGGCTCGAGCCGGAGACAGCGGTCGCAGAGGCCGGCGAGCGCCTCGGGACCTTCCGCGTGGCTTCGATCGGCGCGCCTCCCGGCACGATCTCGCCGGCGAGCTGCATCGCCGGCGATCACGATCTCTTCCTCGGTGCCGACCTCGTCGATCCCGACACCGGCCTGGTGGTGCGGCTGGTCATCGATCCGCTGCAAGGACCGGTGCTGCGCATCTACGACGGCGACGCGCCGTTCGACCGCAGCGTCCTGTTCTTCCGCGACGAGTGCACGGTCTTCACGATGAGCCTCGCCGAGACCGGAACGACGGTCAACAACATCATCGAGCGGCACCTCGAGCTCGAAGTCGACTGCGAGAACGAAGACGGCGCCACGATCCGTGGCAGCGCCGCCGCCGCGCGCTGCGACTAGGCTGGCCTTAGTCCGGCGGCACGGGAGGATTCGCGGGCTCGGCGGGCTCGACGAACGCCTTGCCGATCCCGGCGCCTTCCACCCAGTTGACGCCGAGCCCCGGGCCGGCGGCCGTCCGCATCACGCCCTCCTCGAGCACGAAGCCGGCGCCGGCCAGATCGCGCGCCAGGTCGAAGCTGCCGTCGAGGTCGAGGTAGCACGTCGCCGGCGAGGCGAGCGCCACGTGCAGCGCCGCCGCGATCGAGATCCGGCTCTCGTCGTTGCAGCCCCACATGAGCTCGATCCCTGCCCCTTCGGCAAGGTGGGCGATGCGCGCTGCCGGCGAGATGCCGCCGCACTTCATCAGTTTGAGATTGAAGATGCCGTAGGGCCGCGGCTCGCGCAGCAGCAGCCCGGCGTCGGCGAGGTCGTGCACGCTCTCGTCGGCGGCGAAGCAGGCGCGATGGGCGGCGTCGAGGCCGGAAAAGGCCGCCTCGTCGCCGCGCGCCACCGGCTGCTCGCAGAACTCGAGACCGAGCTCGCGGGTCTCGGCGAGATAGCGCCGCAGCTCCTCGGCGTCGTAACCGGCGTTCGGATCGGTGCGCAGCGCGACGGCGGGGCCGACGGCTTCGCGAATGCGGCGCAGCCGGTCGGTGTCCTCGGCGACGTCCTTGCCGAGCTTCACCTTGAGGGCGCGAAAGCCCTGCGCCACGTACT
The DNA here is from genome assembly GCA_017998715.1 of Thermoanaerobaculia bacterium. Classification (GTDB taxonomy): domain Bacteria; phylum Acidobacteriota; class Thermoanaerobaculia; order Multivoradales; family JAGPDF01; genus JAGPDF01. Next base: position 1,933 of record JAGOCP010000329.1, read on the forward strand.
GCCGCGCCGCCGCGACGGCTTCGTCCGCCGGCTGGATGCCGATCGTCACCGAGGTCGGCAACCCCTCGTGGGCGCGGCCGAGAAGGTCGACGACGGCGACTCCCAGACGCTTGCCGAGGAGATCCCAGAGCGCCATGTCGCAGGCCGCGCGCGCCGCCGGAGCGGCCGGGAGCTCGCGCTCGAGCAGACGGGCGAGTCTTCCGACCGCATGCACCTCCTCGCCGACGAGCAGGTGCGACGCGGCGTCGAGCGCCGCGCGGCAACTGGCGGGCGACTCGCCGGTCACTTCGACCGCGGGCGAGGCGGAGCCGGCGCCGCAGATTCCCTGTGCGTGAACGCGAACGAAGAAGAGGTCGACGTCGGCGATCGTCTCGCGCGAGATCGTGTAGGGCTTGGTGAGCGGCAGGTGTTCCCGCCAGACCTCGACAGCTTCGATTCTCATGCGGGCTCCTCTGCGCCCCCCGGCGCGGCCGGCGGAGAGGCCGCCCGGGCGGTTGGACGCGGCAAATCGATCAGGCCGCTCAGGGCTTCGAGCAGCGGCTCACAGCCATCGACGAGCGGCAGCGACACGGGCAGGCCGAGGCGCGAGCGGAGACGCTCGGCGTGGCCGGCGAGGGCTGCGTCGTCGAGGTTCTCGCCGTTGAGCGCCAGCCCGAAGACACGGACGCCGTAGCGCTCGATGAGCGCGACCTCGTCCTCGACCGGTGGGATACGGACATCCAGCTCCTCGCAACCGTCGAAACAGAGCCGGCCTGGCGCGTGCTGCAGCACGACGCCCATCGCTCCCGCAGCGAGCAGGAGCTCGGCGCCGCAGGGGCCGCTCGGATTGCGCAGCGCCGACTGACCCTCGAGGAGAATGAGCTCCGGAGCCGCTTCGCGGGCGCAGGCGACGACGGCGCGCTCGAGCTCGCCGCTGACGAAGTCGTTGGGTGTGGCGTCGAGGACGAAGCCGAAGCGATGCCCCTGGAGCCAGCCGGTCTGCCCGGTCGTCACGAGCTCGGTGGCGACGCCCCGCCGCCGCAATCCCTCCAGTACGAGGGTCGCGGTGGTGCGCTTGCCGAGCGCGCAGTCGGTGCCGAGGACCGCGACTCTCGGGACAGTGAGCCGCAACGCCTCACCGCTCCAGAAACGGAGCTCCGCGAATCTTCGGGTGCGCCGAATGTCGTGCAGCCGGGCGCCCGAGGCCGCCGCGGCGGCGGCGATCTCCGCATCGTCGGCGACGAGCTGATGCAGACCGTTGACCACGCCGATGCCGCGCCGCACCCCGTCGAGCACCAGCCGGCGCATTGCCTCCGGCATGCCGCCACCGTGAAAGGCCACGCCGACGATCAGCCAGTCCGGCCGCTGCGGCAGCGCCGCGAGCGCCTCGTCGAGGTTGGCGAAGCAGGGCAGCCCGCGCTCCCTGCCGTCGAGCACTTCGCCGGCATCGCGTCCGGCGTGCCGGTCGTCGACCACCCCGAGCAGGCGAAACCGCGACGGGCCGCGGATCAAGCCGTGCGCGGTCTTGGCGTTGCTCTCGTCGAGAATTCCGGCGGTGAGCAGCAGCGCGGTCTCGGTCGTCATCCGGCCCTCCGCAGCACTCGCCCCGGACGCGCGCCGGTCGCCCGCCCGCCCTCGAAGACCACCGTCCCGTTCACCCAGACGCGCTCGATGCCGGTCGAGAGCGCATGCGGCTCGTCGGTCGTCGCGCGGTCGGCGACGGTCGCGGGATCGAAGAGGACCAGGTCGGCGAAGGCACCGGGGACGAGACGTCCGCGATCGGCGATGCCGACATGGTCGGCGGCGAGCGCGGTCGCCTTGCGCACCGCCTGCGCCAGCGTCACCACCCCGCGCTCGCGCACGTAGCGGCCGAGGACCCGCGGATACGATCCGTAGCCTCGCGGATGCCGCCCGTCGAGTTGGCCATCGGTGCAGAGATTGGTCTCGGGCCAGGCGAGGAGCTGCTCGAGGTCGCCCTCGACCATGCTGGTGGCGATGATGTTCTCGACCCCCTGCTTGCCCTCTGCCTTGAGGGCCTCCGCCATGCGGATGAGCTCGATCAGCGTCCGCGCCGGCGGCTCGCCGCGCTCCTTGGCGATCGCCGCCAGGGTCTTGCCGGCATAGGACGGCTCGGGCAG
>JAGOCP010000330.1 GCA_017998715.1 Thermoanaerobaculia bacterium
CGATCGGCGCGGAGATCCTGCAGTCGATCGAGCCGCTCAAGGAGATGCTGCCGGCGGTGCGTTGGCATCACGAGAACTGGAACGGCAAGGGCTATCCCGACGGCCTGCGTGGCGCCGCGATTCCGCTCATGGCGCGGATCGTCGCTGTTGCCGACTGTTTCGACGCGATTACGACCAACCGGCCCTACCAGAAGGCCTATGAAGCGCGGTACGCCGCGGAGCTGATCACCCAGCTCGCCGGCTCGCGGTTCGACGCCAAGGTGGTGACCGCATTCCTGCGCGCTTTCGAAGGTGGCTCGCTGGTGGAAGAGATGAACGACCGCACCCGCCCGGGGCTCGATGTCGAGCTGCCGATCGCGGCCTATATCTGAAGCGATCCTGAATCGACCGGGAGACGACCTTGCCCTTTCAGTACATCCTCGCCAACCTGCTCGCCCAGAACGACGGCGCCGTCGGCGTGCTCTTCCTCGACGACACCGGCGAGACGGTCGACTTCGCCTGCTCGGAGTACAGCCCCTACCAGATGCGGGTCGTCGGCGCCTACGTCGGCATCTATCTGCGCCAGAGCGAGAGCTTCCTCGCCTCCACCAATCTCGGGGCGGCGAAGTTTCTGCATGTCGAGAAGGAAGGGCTGCACCTCTATTCGATGCCGCTGCCGGACGGCTACTACCTGGTCCTGGTGCAACGTCGCCCGGCGCTCGCCGGCCTCGCCAGGCGCACGATGGAGGAGGCCTGCGACCAACTGCAGCGCGCCCTCTTCGTGCAGGGCTGAGGCGGCATGAGCGAGGGCAAGTCGGAAGGGTCGCCGGCGGCACCGGGGCTCTGGCAAAAGCTGCGGAGCGGTCTCGCGCGCACCCAGGCGCGGCTCTCCGAGCGCGTCGGAGCGGCGCTCGATCTCAAGCCGAAGCTGGACGAAGTCACGCTGGCGGACCTCGAGGAGGCGCTGATCGGAGCCGATCTCGGCCTCGGCACGGTCGAGCTCCTGCTCGCACGTCTGCGCGAGAGAGTGCGCCGGGCCGATCTCGGCACCGAGGGACGCCTGCGCGAGCTGCTCGCGGAAGAGGTCGAGAGGCTGTTGCGCGAAGGCACCGAAGAGGCGGCCCGGGCGGGAACCGGCACCGGCGCGAGGGAACGCTTCGAGGCCCTGCCCGGGCCGCGCCTCACCCTCGTGGTGGGAGTCAACGGCGCCGGCAAGACGACCTCGATCGCCAAGCTCGCACGCCGCGGGCAGCTGCGCGGCGAGAAGGTCCTGCTCGCCGCGGCCGACACCTTCCGCGCCGCGGCGATCGAGCAACTGGTGATCTGGGGGGAGCGCCTCGGCGTCGATGTCGTGCGCCAGGCCGCCGGGGCCGATCCGGCGGCGGTGGTCTACGACGCGATCATGGCGGCGCGGGCGCGCCGGATCGATCACCTCATCATCGACACCGCCGGGCGGCTGCACAACAAAGAGCACCTGATGAACGAGCTGGCGAAGATCCGGCGGATCGTCGAGCGCGAAGCCGCCGGCTGGCCGGTCCGGACGCTGCTGGTGCTCGATGCCACCACCGGGCAGAACGCCCTGGTGCAGGCGCGCGAGTTCCTGCGCGTCGCGGCGGTGGATGCCGTGCTGCTGTCGAAGCTCGACGGCACGGCGCGCGGAGGGATGGTCGTCGCCGTGGTCCGTGAGCTCAAGGTGCCGGTGCTCTACCTCGGAGTCGGCGAGGCGCCGGAAGACCTGGTCGATTTCGAGCCGCGGGAGTTCGCCTCTGCGCTCGTCGCCTGATCGGCTGCGCCGGGCGCTCGCGCTCGCCGCGCGCGGCCGCGCCACCACGGCGCCGAATCCGCTGGTCGGCGCGGTGCTGGAGCGCGACGGCGAAATCGTGGGAGAGGGCTTTCATCTCCGCGCCGGCGAGCCGCACGCCGAGATTCTGGCGCTCGCCGCTGCCGGCGAGCGGGCGAGGGGGGCGACGCTGTTCGTCAACCTCGAGCCCTGCAGTCACCACGGGCGCACGCCGCCCTGCGCCGAGGCGCTCGTCGCCGCCGGGATCGCCCGCGTGGTGGCCTGCCACCGCGACCCCGACAGCCGGGTGTCGGGGCGTGGATTCGAACGCCTGCGGCGGGCCGGAATCGCGGTCGAGGTGGGGGACCGGGCGGCGGAGGCGGTCGAGCTCAATCTCCGGTTCCTGGTCAACCGCGTGCTGTCGCGGCCCGCGGTGACGCTCAAGTGGGCGATGAGCCTCGACGGCAAGATCGCCACCGCCGCAGGCGAGAGCCAGTGGATCTCGGGTCCGGCGGCGCGCCGCTGGGCGCTCGCCCTGCGCGAGGAGCACGACGCGATCCTGGTCGGTGTCGGCACGGTGCTCGCCGACGATCCGCGCCTCGACCGGCGGCTGGGGAAGGCGGAGTCGCCGATCCTGCGGGTGGTGCTCGACCGTCGTCTGCGCACGCCGCCTGCAGCACGTCTGTTCGGCGTGCCCGGACCGGTGGTGATCTACTCCGAGTCGCACGACGCGGCGCGGTTCCGGGAGCTCAGCGGGCGCGGTGCCGAAGTCGTGCGTCTGCCCCAGGTCACGCCGGCGACCGTGCTCGCCGACCTCGGCGGCCGCGAGGTCTCGAGTCTGCTGGTCGAAGGCGGCCGCGAAGTCGCGACCGCCTTCTTCGCCGCCGAGCACTACGATCGCCTCGAGGTCGCTGTAGCGGGCCGGCTGCTGGCCGGCCAATCAGCTCCGGGTCCTCTCGGGGGAAGCGGCGTGGAACGACTTGTCGATGCGCCTTCGGTCGAGCGACTGAAGGCCCGGAAGTGTGGATCAGATCTGGTGCTGTCAGGATTCAACTCGAAATGTTTACGGGCATTGTTCGCGAACTTGGAACTCTGATCGCCGCGCCTGCCGACTCGGGCCAGGGCGGCGTTCGTCTGCGCATCGGTCATTCGCCGGAGCTCGGGGCGCTACTCGCTCCCGGGGCGAGCCTGGGGGTCTCCGGTGTATGTCTGACGGTGATCGAAACCGTCCACCGATCGGCGACCGAGTCGGAGGTGGAGCTGTCGCGCGAGACCCTGGCGCGCACCCGGCTCGGCCGGCTTCGCCAGGCTGACCGGGTGAACCTCGAGCCCGCGCTGCGGGCCGGCGATCCGCTCGGCGGGCATTGGGTGCAGGGGCACGTCGACGGCCTGGCGACGTTGATGCGGCGCGACGACCGCGAGGCGCACAGCGAGTTCACCGTTGCCATTCCGCGTGGCCTGGAGGGCTACGTCGTCGAGAAAGGCTCGGTCGCGCTCGACGGCGTCAGCCTGACGGTGGCCTCGTGCAATCTCGACAGCTTCACCGTCGCGCTGATCCCGCACACGCTCGCGGTCACGACCCTCGGCGCCGCGCGGCCCGGCAGCCGTTTCCACTTCGAAGCCGATGTCCTCGCCAAGTACGTCGAGCGCATGCTGCTGGTGCGCGGACTGGTCCGCGCCGCCGAGGGAAGCGGGAAGGGCAGTTGACCTGGCGAGAAGTGGTGCCGCTGCCGTCGCGGTTCTGGATCCACCACCTGCCGCGCCGCTGGCCCGAGGCCGACGAGCCGCGGCTGGATCTCTTCGAGCATCGGATCGTCTGGCCGCCCGCCGCGGGCCAACGGCAACCGGCGGGAGAGAGGTTCCCCGGCGTGGCGGCGCTCGCCGACGTCGCCTGGGTGCCCCCGGCGCGAAAAGATCGGACGAGAGAGAAGTCCAATCTGGTCCTCGATCTCGTCGCCGCCCGCGTGCCGGTCCTCGACCAGTTTTCCGCTCGCGACGAAGAGACGCCGGCGGCGGGCACGACGCTGGTGGCCGATCTGCTCGCCTGCATGCTGGACGACAATCTGGCGATGGTCGACGATCTCCCCGAGCAGGCGTGGATCGTCGTGCCACTCCTGCCGGGACTCTCCAGCGAGCCGGCCTCATGGGACGAGCCGTTGCGTCGCGCCTCGGAGCGGAGGCCGCTCGCCGTCGTCGGGGTCGCTCCCGAGCTTTCGCCGCTCGATCGCCGAAAGCTGGTGGAACGGCTGGGGGAGGACCGGTTCGAGGCGGTGCATCAC
>JAGOCP010000061.1 GCA_017998715.1 Thermoanaerobaculia bacterium
TGGCCTATCGAGAATGGCTCTTCGCCGAGATCGGCGACGGCGAAGCGTTCGCACTTTCCGAAGCGGTTCTCACTGGTTTTCTTCGCGTCGCCACGCACCCGCGAGTTTTCACGCGACCCTCGACGCTCGCTCAATCGATGGAGTTTGCGGACGCCCTGCTGGCACTCCCGGGCTGTCGGCTGTTGCGCTCCGGTCCGCGTTACTGGGAGATCCTGCGCGAAATCTGCCGACGCGCGGATGCCCGCGGCAATCTCATCGCAGATGCCGCGCACGCTGCCCTGGCGATCGAGCACGACTGCATCTGGATCACCGCCGATCGCGACTTTGCGCGTTTTCCGGGTCTGCGCTGGCGGCATCCGCTCGACGACCGGACAACGCGCGAGAATCCGCGCTAGCTGGCCGGCTCGGCCAGCAGCTCCTCGATTCGGCGCGCGAGCTCGGCTTCGCTCATGCGGGTCGGGGTGTAGAGGCGGACGCGGCCGGTGCGGTCGATGAGGACGAGCGTCGGTGTGGCGGAGGCGCCGTAGCGCACCATGGCGGCCTCGCTCACCGGCACGGGAATCGTCTCGAAGCCCGGGTACGACTCGGCGAGTACCTCGGCGATACGCGCCTTCTCGCCCTCCGGGGTTGCCTCCGCGTCGTCCTTGCCGGTGCCGTAGAGGCGCGTCGGGGCGACGACCGCGAGGCCGCGCGGGGCGTACTTGGCCGCCAGCCGGGCGATCGCCGGCGCCTGTGCCTTGCAGTCGCCGCACCAGTGCGCCCAGAAGAAGAGCAGCACCGGGCGGCCGCGCAGCTCGGCGAGCGTCGGCGGAGGCGGTCCGAGATGCGACTCGGGCACGATCGCCGGCGCCGGGCTTCCTTCCAGGGTCACGAGATCGAGGTTCTTCGAGATCCGCGCCCGCAGGCCGGTGTCGTGCGCGCGCGCCAGCTCCTGCTCCCAGAAGCGGATGGCGGCCCCGCGGCCCTCGCGCGCCAACCGGACTCGGCCTTCGACCTCGATGGCGGCACCGAGAGCGTTCACCGTCGGCGCGCTCTCCGCGGGAATCCGCCGCCGCACTTCGGCGACCCAAGCCAGCGCTCGCTCGTCGTCCCCCAGCAATTGCGCTCCGCGCGCGAGCCAGGCCAGGCCGTCGAGGTACTCGCTGTCCTCGCCGTGCGCCTGCTTCCAGTCTTCGAGCGCGGCCTCGCCGCTCGCGAGGTCGCCGGCGGAGATCTTCAGCCGGATCGTGCGCGTGAGCTCGCCGGCGAGGAGCGCGGCGGGCGCGAGGCTCAGGACGAGGAGTGCGGCAGTCCAGCGCAGGAGGGGCCGAGCCGCGCTGCAAGGGGTGGCGTCGAGGTCAGGTTGGCGCATCCGCCTCGGCGGCTGCACACGGCGTGCCGCGATCCCGCCTTCCCGGGTGGTGCCGGTCCTCGCGAGCGGCAGTACCTTGAACGCATGAGCCCGCGAAGATCCGCTTCCGAGTGGCGCCGGTTCTACGATCATCCGTCGGTTCGCAGCCGTCACCGGGAGTACCTCGGGGGCAGGGACCTCGATTCCTCGCCGACCGTGTTCCTCACGTCGCCGACTCCGCGGCCCGAGCGGACCGACGACTTCCGGCAGGTGACCGATCTCGAAGCGATGCTCCAATCCGAGCTCGAAGTGGCGCGCTCGGTCTGGGACCGCGAGTTCCTCCTCGTCCACCTCGACATCGAGCACGTGCACTTCGATTCGCCCTGGGAGCCGCTGCTCTATCCGAAGCGCAGCCTCTTCGTGCAGCGCGACGTCGTCGCCGCGATCCGGGCGTTGCTCTCGGAGTTCGGCATCGAGGCGCTGCACCTGCTGACCGGCCGCGGCCACCACTTCGTGTGGAAGGTCGGGCGGCAGTCGGCGGCCTTTCAGGCGCTCGCGCGCCTCGCGAACCTGGGGCCCAGCCTCGAGAAGGCCTACGCCGCGCCGCAGCCGCCGCACGGCGAGACGGTGGGCGAGGCGGGAGCGGCCTGGGACGGGCTCGGCAAAGTGATGGAGTTCGCCGCCCACCGGATTCTGGCGGTGAGCGAACACTCGCCGGTGCCGGTCGAGCTCACCGCGGTAGTGGTCGGCCCCGGAGCGCACGGGCGCGAGATCGTCGCCATCGATCTCTCCGAGTACGCCGATCCTTTGCACAAGCGGGCCATCCGGCTGCCGTTCACCGCCTATCTCAAGGCCGAGCACCACGGCTGGGCGCCGCCGCTGCCGGCGGCTCTGCCGCGCCTGGTCGCCATCCCCGACCCCGGCGACGAGGAGGAGGGGATCTGCCTGATGCGCGATCTCGACCTCGCGGCGGCGTTCGCCCACCAGACGCAGACGACGATCCCCGATGCCTCGCTCGCCATGGAGGGTCTGGTCGCGGCGTACGAAGCGAGCGAGCTGGCGGCGTTCCACCGCCGCTACGAGGCGCAGGAGCCCGACCCGCCGGAGCTCTGGTTCTCGAGCTACGATCGCATCGATCTCGGTGCCCTGCCGGCGTGCGCCGCCCGCATTCTCGAGCATCCGAACGACCTGCTGCTGCAACCCGGTGCGCTGCAGCTCCTGGTCCGCGTGCTGCTCGCCCAGGGCTGGCAGGCACGACACATCGCCGGGCTCATCCGCTCGCGCTACGAGCGGCCGTACGGCTGGCTCAAGGACTTCCATTTCCACGACCCGACGCTGCGGGCGGAGGTCTACACACGGATCTTCGCCGGCCTGATTGCTCTCGGCCACGATCAGGCGGTCGACTTCAACTGCACCTCGACGCAGGAGAAACGCCTCTGCCCGGGCACCGGCTGTCCGTGGAATCTCGAGGCACTGCGCACCGCCGCGCAGAGCGGCGGCGGCCATGGCTGAGACTCCGGCGGCACTCGAGCTGCCGCTGGGACTGTCGACCGGCGCCTTCTGGCGCGCCCCGCTGCTCGGTTGCCTGCAGCCGATCCGCGACGCCGGCTTCGGACAGATCGAGATCGCCTCCTCGCCGTCGCACCTCGACTTTCACGATCGCTCCGCCTGCGCCGCCGCCGCTGCGCGGATCCGCGAGCTCGGGCTCGGAGTGCATTCGTTCCATGCGCCGTTCACCGACCAGATCGACATTTCGGCGCTCGACTCGCGCGCCCGCGACACCGCAGTGCGCGAGATCAGCCAGGCCGCGGAGGCTGCGGCGATTCTCGAAGCGAGATTCTTCGTGCTCCATCCCGGTCCGGAGACCACCGGAGTGCCGCGGGGAGAGCGCCTCGATCGCATGGACTGCGCGGTCGAAGCGCTCGATCGCATCGCCTGGCGCGCCGGCGAGCTCGGCGTCCGCCTGGTGCTCGAGAACATGCTGCCGCATCTGTTCGCCGGGCACGTGCGAGACCTGCTCTGGCTGCTCGGGGCGCTGGCGACGACCAACGTCGGCATCTGCCTCGACACCGGGCACGCGTTCCTCTCCGGCGATCTGCGCCATGTCGCGCACAAGTTGTCGGGCCACCTCTGGATGGTCCACGCCAGCGACAACCGCGGGCAGCGCGACGACCACCTGCCGCCCGGCGAAGGGGCGATCGTCTGGCCCGACCTGCTGCGCCAGCTCGCCGCGGCGCACTTCGACGGCGCCTTCATCCTCGAGCTCGCGGGGGAGGGCGAACCGGCCGAGGTCCTGCGCCGCGCCCGCCGCTCCGCTGACTACCTTCGCCGGCTGGGCAGCGGAGGATAGGCCGGCTCAGGGCGTCTCGTAAGAGCCCCACCTGGGATCGACCTGGTCGAGCAGCCGCTGCGCGACGTCGGTCGGCACCTGCTCCTTGCAGATGCCGCGCAGCCCGAGCCAGCCGGCGCCGCATTCGACCACCTCCCAGGCACCCTGCTGCTTGCGCAGCACGGCCTGTCCGGCCTCCTTGCCGTGGGTCCAGGTCACCAGGGCGTAGCCGGTGTCGACACCGACCTGGGCGATCTCGAGATCGACCGGCCCGGACGCGGGGTTCTTGTCGACGTACTCATGAAGCGCCTGGCGGATCGCGGGCGTCTCCATGGCGACGCTGGTCGCCGACGAGTCGACTGCCGGCGGCGCGGGTGCGCTGCAGGTCAGCAGACCGAACGCGAGGAGCAGGACGAGTGCGGCAGGAACGACGGGGCTGCGGAGAGCTACATTCGACCAATGCCTCATGCGCCACCTCCGGCTGAGTGCCGTCCCGGCGACTTCGTCGAGGTGACTGCGTCCCGGGCGGACGCCCGCTGCGGAGACGATGCGCCCGAACCGCGCGGCGCGCGATACCCGCCAGGGGAGTCGTGTCACCTACCCGTACTAGCGGGGAACTGGGACAGCCGCAGCGAGCCGCGTCGGACGGCGGGATCCAGGCCGCCGTCCGACCGCGGAGATCAGGGCGCGGCGCCGCTCCAGTCGGTCCAGCCGTCGAGCCAGCCGGTTTCGAAGCTGTCCGAGTGGATCGAGTCCAGAGTCCCGAGCGGCAGGCAAAGCGAGAGCTCGGAGGTGTTGCCCGAGGGGTCGGTCACCGCCAGCGCGACGTACGGCAAAGCCGGCATCGCGCCGAAGAAGTAGAGCGTTCCGCGATAGAGCCCGCGGTTGTCGGTGAGGACGGACGCCGACCCCAGGTGGAGTTCGGGCTGCAGCTCTCCCGCTGCGCTGCAGTATCCGGCGTAGGAGTCGACCGTGAACTGGGTATTGGCGGCGCTCATCAGCCCCCATGACAGCTCCCAGGTAGTGGGGTCGTATCCGCTCGCGAAGGCGATCGGCCGATTCAGCTGCTGATTCGGGCCACCGTCGAGGTCGTAGGGATCGTTCGGCGGGTGGCCCGCCCCGAGCACGATCGCCTGGAGCTGCTCCGTCAAGATGTTGCCGCGAATGACGTTGCCGGTTCCCGAGGCGACCCGGACGCCGAAGCCGCCGTTGGCCCGGAACTCGTTGAGCCACGCCGACCCGATCCCGCCCACGACGTTTCCGGAACCGCCGTCCATCCGCAGACCATCGAGCGTGTTGCCGGTCACCTGGTTGCGATAGAGCAGCGTGCCGGAGGTCGCGGCGTCGGCCAGCACGATGCCGTGGCCGAGGTTGGCGCGCACCACGTTCTCCGTGATCTCCGCGCCGAGCACGCCGCCGGCGAGGCGGATGCCGGGGCCCGAGTTCGGGCGGTCGACCTGATCGGCGGCGTCGCGGCCGATCAGATTCTGCGTCACCGGGCCGCCGGCGAGCCCCGGTCCGAGCAGCTCGATCCCCGGTCCGCCGTTGCCGGCGATCACGTTGTCGTGCAGTGTGTTGAGGTCGGCGTCGTTCCAGACCAGGATGCCGCTCTGGCCGTTGCCGATCGCGCTCGCGCCCGTCGCGAGCCCGATGAGGTTGCCGCGCACCAGGTTCTGGTTCGTTCCGGTGCCGGCGACGTAGATCCCCACCTGACCGTTGCCCGAGATCGTGTTGCCGAGCGACGCCGCGCCGCCGAGGTTGGTCAGCTTCGGCCCCCAGAAGAGCGCCACGCCGCTCCAGTTGTTGGGCACCGCCTGCGTCCGCGCTGCGTTCAGGCCGACGAGGTTGGCGTAGATCGCGGTGCTGTCGGTGCCGGCGCCGCTGACGTGGATCCCGTCCTGGGAATTGCCGGCGATCTGATTGCCGAGTCCGGCCGCGGAGCCGATCCTGTTGCTCTTGGCGCCCCCGGTCACGAGCACGCCATGGCCCATGTTGCCGCGGTCGAGGGCACCGGTCGGATCGACACCGATCAGGTTGGCGTCGAGGGTGTTGCTGTCGGTCCCCACGCCGTCGATGCGCACGCCCGCTCCGCCGTTCGCCGAGATGACATTTCCCGAGACCAGGTTCTGGTTCGAAGCGCCTTCGATCCGCACGCCGTCGCCGCCGTTTCCCGCCTGGGTCGCGTTCGGAGCGAGGCCGATCCAGTTGCGGCGCACGAAGTTGAAGTCGCTGTTGTTCGAGAGCCTCATCCCGGCGTCGATGTTGAGAGCCACGAAGTTGCCTTCGCCCCCCCCTGCTCCGCCGATCTTGTTGCCGTTCGCTCCGGCGTCCAGCACGATCCCCTCGCCGTTCGGCTGTGCAAGCCACAGTCCGGCCGAATCCGCCAGGCCGACGAAGTTGCCGAAAACCTCGTTCTCGCGCGCTTCGCTGCCGACGAGCAGGAGGCCGGCGCCGCCGTTGCCGGAGAGCCGGTTGCCGCGCGCCGGATCGGAGCTGCCGACGATGTTGCCGCGGGCGTTGACGAGGGCCAGGCCGCCGGAGTCGTTGCCGTGCGCGCCGCCCGCGTCGGTCGCCGCCCAGCCGACGCGGTTGCCTTCGAACCGGTTCAGCGACGAACCGGTGCCGAAGGCCGGATTCACTTCGGCGTAGATTCCCCACTGGGCATTGTCGCGGATTTCGTTCCCGAGGCCGGCGCCGCCGCCGATCTGGTTCTGGAACGGATTGCGGCCGTGCGCCGTCTCCGGAACGAGCGCCAGCCCGTGGCGGCCGCAGCCGCGGAGCAGCAGGTTCCGGAACGTCGACTCGGCCGGCGCCTGCGCCAGGATGCAGTCGCCCGGGAAGCCGGAGACCTCGAGATTCTCGACGACGATCTGGAAGGGTTCGTAGGCCTGAACGGTGCCGGCCCGCATCATGACGAGCCCCGCCGCGTTGGCTGGCGCCGAAGAGGCCACGAGCGCGACGCGCCCGCCGCCCGACCGCGCGCCGTCGAGGCGGTCGCGGCGGAACACCCAGAGGTTGCCTGATGTCGTCACCGACGCGATGGACGGATGGAACTGAATGGTGTCGGCGAAGTCGCGCCCCATTCCCGGTCCCGACTGATTCCCGAAGCAGTCGTTCTTGAACGCCCAGCGCGGACCGTCGGTCGCCGGATTGTGCACGCAGCCGGCGAGGTTCGGTGCCGCGAGCTCGACGCAGTTCTCGATGTCGCCCCACATCTGATCCCACTCCGCGGTCGTCAGGCAGGAGATGCCGACAGTGCCGTTGGCCAGGTCCCCGCTGCGCAGCCCGTGCAGCAGCGCCTCGCGCAGCGTGAGCACGCTGTCGACCGCCACGGTGTCGGCGGTCGAGTTGACGATCAACAGGCTGTCGGCGGCCGCGGGAGAGGGCGGCCCGGCCGCCCACAGCGCGGCGAGGAGGGCGGCGACGGGCACGATCCGCGGGTACCGAAGGCTCGAAGTCGGGTTCATCGTGTCGATTCCTTTCCTGGAGGGGTGGCGGCGTCGGGGTGGGACGGGTCGAAACAGAGGAGGTCGCTGCCATGGACGAGCGCAGCCGAGGGGAGATCGGGGATCCGGCCGAACACCTGGGCGCAGATCGAGGAGAGGCCGGGCGCCGGCTCGATCTCGAATGCGATCTCGATCGTCTCTCCGGGCGCAACGGGTTGCGGAAGGACGCGATCGAGCGCCCAGCCGAGAGGGCTGCGAACCCGAAGCCGGGGGCCGGAGAGAGCCTCCGAATGAGTCCGGCGCAGGCGCAGGCGAAACTCCTTCTTGGGGTTGTCCTTGGCGAGCCCGCGATCCACCTGCCCGGCCAGCGACATCTCGAAGGCGTGGGATGCGACAGCCGGATTCGTCGCCTCCCGCGCGGGTGGACGCCTGAAGCCCGGGGGGAGGAGCCCGACCGCGGCCCACCCCAGCGCGACGGCAAGCCCGCCCAGCGCGACGGCCTTTGCGAGTGACATGGCCGGTAAGGTACGCCGGCCCGCCCCGCGAGGTCGCGAGGGAAGCGCGAGGGAATTCGCAGGAAGTCCGACGGCGGCACTTGCCGCCCTGCTGGCGGGGCCCTACGGGTTCGACAGCGGGACGAATCCGGCCGCGCCCTTCTCCCGGCGCGCCCGCTCGCCGGCACGCTCGAGAATCTCGGCGAAGCGGCGGTCGTCGGCGAGCGCGGCGAAGGCCGGATCGGTGCGGAAGCAGGGGGCGCAGGCGAACCCCTGGTCGACGGCGCGCGTCAGGGCTTCGAGGGCGAGATCGACGGCCCCTGTCCGGGCCGCGAGCGATGCCATTTTGAACGTCACCTCGCCGTCCGAGCCGCCGGAGCGCAGCCGATCGCGTTCGAGCGCCTGCAGCACGGCGAGCGCGCCGGCCCTGTCGCCGGCGAGGTGGAGGCGGTAGCTTTCGCACAGCCGGGCGAAGAGATCGCCCGGATTCGACGCGAAAGCGGCCTCGAGAGTCGCCGACGCCTCGCTCGTCCGCCCCGCCCGCACCAGCGCCTCGGCGTGGTAGTAGCGCATGATCGGCGAGACTGCCGCCGGAACGAGCTCGAGGAATCGTCCGGTCTCGCCGGCGTAGAGCAGAGCGTTCGGGGTCCAGCTGGTGAAGGAAAGGAGGACCGGGTTCTTCTCGACGCAGCGCTCGAGCTCCTCGACCGCGCGATCGACTTCGCCGACGTAGTTGAGCAGGAGCGAGCGACCGAACATCCAGGCGGCGGCATAGGCCTCGTTCTCCGGCGCATCCTCGATCACGCGCCAGGCTTCGCTCCAGCGCCCGGTCTCGGCCAGCACCGAGATCTTGAGCATCAGCGCCGCCGGCCACCCGGGAGCGAGCGCGAGGGCGCGCTCTGCCGAAGTCAGGGCGTCGGCGTAGCCCGTCGCCGGGCCGGCGCAGTAGGCCACCTGGCCGTACTGCGCCCAGCCGAGAACCTCCCAGGCTGGAGCGAACCGTTCATCGCGGGCGAGCGATGCCTGCAGGAGCTCGGCGAAGCGCTCGTCGTCGCAGCTCACTTCTTCGCTGATGTCGTTGGCGAGCAGATAGAGGCGATAGGCCTCGGCATCGTGCGGCGTCAGGCCCTCCTCGCCGGGAGCGAGATCGACCGCCGGCAGAAGGAAATCGACGACGAAGGTGGCGATCGCCTCACGTGCCTGGTTGAAGGCGGCGAGATCCGCCGCCTTCGAGAGAATCGGCACGTCGAAGCGGCCGATCGGGGCGTGCGGCCCGCCCGCGGGGTCGGAAAGGAGCGCGCGCAGGCGCGCCCGATCCAGGCGCTTGTCGCGCTCGAGGGTGAGGACCAGAGCCGGTGCCCCGGCGACTCCCGGCAGCGCCGGATCGTCGGGGCGCAGCGCGAGCCCGGGCACTTGCTCGAGGCGCGCCCGGACGGCATCGACGAGCGACACCGCGAGGAGCTGCAGCTCGGCGTCACCATCTGCGACCTGCGGCGCCGCGATCACGAGGATCGCTTCACGGGTCGCAGCGGAGCTCGCGGCGCCGTCCCGGCGGGCGGCGCGGTACGCCACGGCGCCCAGGACGAGCAGCGCAGTGCCGAGACCCACCGCGATTCCGATTCGTCGGCGCCTGCCCCGAGTGCGGTTCGATTCGGACGCGAGCGGTGGGAGCCTCGCGGCTTCTAGGGCCGGCGGGTTGTCTGGCCGTTCCGGGTGAGAGACTGCGAGGTCCGGCGTCGCCAACGCGACGAGCTCGACCTCGGCATCGAGACGGTAGCCGCGTCCATGGACGGTGGCGAGTGTCACCGCGGGGTCGCCCGCGATCGCGCGACGGACTGCGCCGACGGAGTAAGTCACCGCGGCGTCGGAGACGAACTTCCCCTGCCAGACTTCGCGGACCAGCTCTTCCTTGGTGACGACGCGGCGCGAATGTCGAGCGAGATAAGCGAGCAGCTCGAAGGCGCGCGGCTCGAGCTCGACCCGTTGCCCCGCCCGGGTGAGATCGAAGCATTCTTCGTCGAGCAGGAAGTCTCCGAATCGACGAATCACGTGCGCTCGTCGCTCCTTTGTCGCATGCCTGCGCCGCGTTCCGGTGGCGGAGATTCCGCCCTGACACTAAATCGAAGTTTGCGATCGCACAGCCGACCTGCCGGCGACGTGCAGGAAGCCGAGCACCGCCAGGATCACCGCCAGCGTCAGAAGCTCCCCGGGCAGGCCGCCGATTCTCGGATCGGCGCTCTTGGGAATCCACTTGAGCGCCGCGGCGGCGGCGATCGCGATGCCCGCGAGACCTTCGCCGGCGACCAGCCCGGAGGCAGCGAGGATTCCCGGATCGCTGTCGTTCGCGCCGCTGCTGCCGGCAGCCGCGGCCTTCTTCTCGAACCGCTTGCGCACCAGACCGCCGACATAGAGGCAAGCCATCGAAGAGAGCGGCAGGTAGACGCCGATCGCGAATGCCAGGCCGGAGACGCCGCAGAGCATCGCCGAGATCGAGACGCCGGCGCCGGTCGCGACGAGATCCCAGGGGAGGTTGCCCGACAGGACGCCCTCGATGATCGTCTTCATCAGCGTCGCCTGCGGCGCGGCGAGCTCCTTGGTACCGAAGGTGTAGGTGTTGCCGAGCAGCAGGACGGTTCCCGCGACCGCCCAGCAGGCGACCGCGGCGCCGATCAACTGGCCGAGCTGCTGTTTCGCCGGCGTCGCCCCGACGAGGTAGCCGGTCTTCAGGTCCTGCGCGATATCCCCGGCCTTCGAGGCGGCGATCGCGACGATCGTGCCGACGGTGAGCACCGCGGCGCGGGCTCCGCTGTCGATCCAACCGGCGGCGGCGAAGGCCGAGGCGACCCCCAACAGGGTGACCAGGGCGATCCCCGACGTCGGCTGCGACGAGACGCCGACGATGCCGACGATGCGCGCCGCGACGGCGACGAAGAGCACGCCGAAGATCCCCACGCCGGCGGCGCAGACCGCCCGCTGGGTGAGGTCCATCCCGCCGGCGAAGATTCCGGGAACGAGCCAGGAGACGGTGACGACGACCGCGATCCCGCCGAAGACGAAGCTTCCGGGAAGGTCGCGATCGGTCGTCGCGGCGGCGAGCCGGCTGGCCGCCGTGGTCTCGGCACCGGCCGCCGCCTTCTTCTGCAGCCCTTTCGCCACGGCGGTGAAGGAGGCGACCATGGTGGGGAAGTTGCGCGCCACGGTGAGAATCCCGGCGGTGGCGACCGCGCCGGCGCCGATATACCGCACGTAGCGCGACCAGATGTCGCCCACTCCCATGTCGGCGACCAGGCGCACGGTTTCGGGGTAGAGCGGCGCGCCGAGGTGGGCGCCCATCCAGGCGAGGAGCGGAATGAGGACGAGTGAAGAGACGATCGAGCCGGCGACGCAGACCGCCGCCTGGCGGTAGCCGAGGATGAAGCCGACGGCGAAGAGTGCCGGCGAGAGCTCGAGCGCCAACTCGGCCTTCGGCAGGACGGGGAGGAGATAGGAAATCTCGTTCGGCATCAGGTAGGCGACCGAGATGAGGATCTTCACCGCCGCGCCGACCGCCATGCCGCGGAAGATCCAGACCCCGGCGCCGGTGCCGCTCTCCGAGGCGCGCAGGACTTCGGCGCAGGCGCGACCTTCGGGGTAGGGGAGCTCGTCGTGGGCGTCGACGATGAGCAGTCGCCGGAGGGGAATCATCGCCGAGATGCCGAGCAGCCCGCCGAGGAAGCAGAGCGCCACGACCTGCATGTAGGGCGGCACCATCCCCCAGAGGAAGAGCGCCGGGATAGTGAAGATCGTGCCGGTGGCGAGAGCCGTCGAGGCCGAGCCGATGGTCTGGGCGAGGTTCGCCTCGAGGATCGTCGAGCGCAGCTTCAGGGCGCGGAAGACGACCACCGCCATGACCGCGGCCGGAATGGAGGCCGAGACGGTCATGCCGACCCGGAGGCCGAGGTAGGCGTTGGCGGCGCCGAACAGCACGCCGAGGACGACTCCTGCGGCGATGGCCTTGAAGGTGAACTCGGCGACGCTCTCGGAGCGCAGGGCGAGGGGATCCCGTGTCATGTCGTTCTCCAAAGGGCGAGCGCGATACTACCTGAGCGAAAACGAGTGCGGCAGGATAAGTTTGCCGGATGTCCTGGGGCGTGTCGCGCGCGAGCTGGCGGGAGGTCCGGAAGCTCACGCTGCTGGCGACGCCGGTGGCGCTCACCCAGCTGTCGTCGATGCTGCTGTGGACGATCGACCTGCTGATGGTCGGGCGGATCGACGTCCTGTCGCTGAACGCCGTCTCCCTCGGCCGCATCTGGGTGATGGGCACCTCCATCTGCGCCATGGGTCTGATCTTCGGCCTCGATGCCATCGCCTCGCAGGCGCACGGCGCGCGCGACCGCGAACGCCTGGGCGATGTGCTGCTGCATGCGGGAACTCTGGCGCTCGCGGTGAGCGTGCCGCTGGGCGCCCTGTGGCTCGCCACCGAACGGCTCCTCCTCGCCTTCGGCCAGGATCCGGCGACCGCGGCGCTCGCCCACCGCTTCGTCGTCGTGCAGATTCCGGGGCTGCCGTTCTTTCTGCTCTTCGTGGCGCTCAAGCAGTATCTGCAGGCGCGCGGCATCGTGCGGCCGGCGATGTGGGTGAGCTTCGCTGCCTGCGGCTTCAACGCCGGCCTCAATTGGCTGCTGATCTTCGGCCACTGGGGTCTGCCGCGCATGGGCGCGGTCGGCGCCGGCGTCGCCACGGCGATCACCGAGGCGATGATGCTGCTCGGCCTGCTCGCTGCGATCCGCCTCTACCGCCTGCAGCGCGGCTCGACGACCGTCGTCACGCTCCGTCGCCTGCGCGTTCAGGGTCTCGCCGAGATCCTGCGCCTCGGCTTCCCGGTGGCAGTGATGCTGGCGCTCGAGTACTGGGCGTTCGCGATCTCCTCGCTGTGGGCCGGCTGGCTGGGGCCGGTCGATCTGGCGGCGCATTCGATCGCCCTCAACCTGGCTTCGATCACCTACATGGTGCCGCTGGGGATCGGCCTCGGCGCCTCGGCGCGGGTCGGGAACCTGATCGGCGCCGGGGATCCGCGGGGGGCGCAGCGCGCGGCCTGGGTCGCTTTCGCCCTGGGCGGCGCCGTCATGGCCTGCTTCGCGCTGCTTTTCGTTCTCGGGCGGTCGCTCATTCCCTACGCCTTCACCCGTGACGCCGCGGTCGTCACGCTGGCAGCGACGCTGCTGCCGATCGTCGCCGCTTTCGAGCTCTTCGACGGTCTGCAGGTCGTGGGCAGCGGCGTGCTGCGAGGCATGGGCCGCACCCGGCCGGCGGCCCTGTTCAATCTCGTCGGCTACTACGCCCTGGGCCTGCCGCTCGCCGCCTGGCTCGGTCGCCCGGAGCGGCTGGGCCTGGTCGGCATCTGGTGGGGACTCGCGCTCGGCCTGGCCGTGGTCGCTGCGCTCTCGGTCGCCTGGGTGGCCGTGCGCGGGCCGGCCCGGGCGACCGCGCTCGTCTGACGCCGGCTCAGGCGGCGGGAGAGGCGTCCGAGGCGGCGTCGGCGGTGTCTTCGGTTAGCGCGCCGGTCGGCAGGCCGGAGCTCTCTGGCTGGCCCAGCAGGAGGAGCAGGGTCTCCTGGCGCAAGCGCGCGTCGTCGCGCATCCGGCCGCGCGCGGCCAGCGTTTTCATCCACGGCTGCTGTTTGCGCACGCCACGCATCTTCATGCACATGTGCTCGGCCTCGACGACGACGAGCGCGCCCTCGGGCTCGAGGTGCTCCATCAGGGCGTCGGCGATCTGCGCCGTCATGCGCTCCTGCAGCTGAGGGCGGCGAGCGAAGACTTCGACCGTGCGGGCGAGCTTCGAGAGCCCGACCACACGACGCCGTGACGGCAGGTAGGCGACGTGGGCGCGCCCAAAAACCGGCAGCAGGTGGTGCTCACAGAAGCTGGTGAACTCGATGTCCGCGAGCGTCACAAGGTCCTCCGACTCCTGCTCGAAGGTGCGCGCCAGGTGAATGCCCGGATCCTCGGCAAGGCCGGCGAAGAGCTCTTGCCAGGCGCGGGCCACCCGCGCCGGCGTTTCGGCGAGGCCCTCGCGGGCCGGGTCCTCGCCGATGGCGAGCAGCATCTCGCGCACCGCCCTTTCGAGGCGCGGACGGTCGAACGCCGGCACCGGCGAGGTGGAAACCGGTGCGAGCAGGGAAAGACTGGGGTGCGTGGCCATGTTTGTTTTCCTCCCATCGCACTACGCGACGGAGGGGACGGACAGATGAACTCCGGGCGCTACCGCCGGCGAAGGAAAAGAAAAAGGGCCGGCGATCGCTCGCCGGCCCTTCGTCCTGCTTACGTCTGCTGCGCGGCTGGAATCAGAACGTGTACTTCGCCCCCAACCGGTAGGTGCGCGGCGAGTTGGTCGACCGTCCGGTCTCGAAGGCGCTGCCGGCGCGGTCTTCGACGAGCGTGAAGCGGGCCTGGTTGGTCACGTTGAAGACATCCAGGAAGATGCCGATCCGGCCGTCCGCCTTGCCGACATTCATGTACCACTCGGCGCGCAGATCGAGCTCGCTCTTGTCGTCGAGCCGGCGGGAACCACGCGGCTCGCCGTGGAACCGCACCGTGCCCTGGTTGAAGTCGTAGCACTCGCCGTCCACCAGGAGGCAGTTGGAACGGAGGTTGTAGGTGTCGCCGGTGTTGAAGGTGTAGTTGCCGGAGAACAGCAGATTCAACTTCGGAATGGCGTACGACCCCTGCAGCTTGACCGCGTGGGTCGGGTCGTTGGTGAGCTTGCCTTCCGCAAAGACCAGCGAGTTCGGCGTATTGAGGAAGCTGCTGGCATTGTCTCCGCCGTAGGTGCCGCTGGAACTCAGGTTGTCGATGTTGCCGGTCGCCTCGGAATAGACGTACGACAGCATCATCTGCCAGTTGTCGCGCAACCGCCGGTTGAGCACGAACATGTAACCTTCGTACTTGCGGTGCAGTTCGGGGACATTGCGGTAGACGAGGACGTCGTCTTCCGGATTCAGGTAGTCGTAGACCGTCGTGGGCCTGCCGGTTTCCCGGACGGTGCCCTGGATCGGGACGAAGACGCCGTCGCGGTTCACCGTCTCGATGAAGTCCTTCTTCTCGCGGTGGATGTAGGTGAACGAGGCCGTGATGCCGCCGCCCAGCTCACGGTCGATGCCGAGCGTGTACTGGTCCATGTACGGTTGCTTGAGATCCTTGTCGAAGACGACGGTGTCGGCCGTCACCTGGCCGAGATCCTCGATGTAGCCGCTGGGATAGATGTTGCGGATCTCGAGCGGTGTGTAGGCGCCCTCCCGGGCGTAGTAGAACTCGGTGGCGACGAACTTCTCGAAGAACCTGCCGTAGTGGCCCTTGAGGACGGTCTTGCCGTCGCTGGTGATGTCCCAGGCGAAGCCGAGCCGCGGCGCTACGGCGGTGTTGTCGAAGATCTTGTCCTGCCCCGGGACGCTGCCCTGGTTGAACTCGGCGCGCACGCCGGCGTTGACGGTGAAGGTGGGCGTGATGCGC
>JAGOCP010000062.1 GCA_017998715.1 Thermoanaerobaculia bacterium
CCCTCCCACCAGGCCCAGCGCGGCGAGCGCGCGCCCGCGCCAGAGCGGCGAAGCCATCCAGGCGAGGCGCAGGGCGAGAATCGAGAAGGCGAGCGGCAGCACGAGCTCCGCCACCCAGATGGGGATCCCCAAGGCGACCTCGCCGCCCGCTTCCCGGTCGAGCCGCACCATCTCCGCGGAGGCGCGCGCCAGCAACACGGAAACCGCCGAACCGACGATGCCGGCGAAGATCGCCGCCGCCTCGCGCCAGGCTCCGGCCGGGAACAGGCCGCTCGAGGCGATGGCGAGGAGCTTGCCTTCGCGCGCCGCGTAGGCCGCGCCGAGGAATCCCAGCCAGAGCGTCAGATGCTGCAGAACCGGCAGCGCGCCGGGGACGCCGGTCCCGCCGACCTGGCGCACCGCGAGCTCGCTCGCCACCAGCAGCGCCATCGCCGCGAGCGGCAGGATGGCGACAGTGTCTTCGGTCTTCGACAGCAGGCTCAGTTGGCCGCTCCCTTCGCCGCCGGGGTCGCCGCGGGCTTGCCCGCACGGAACCGGGCTACCGCGGCGGCCGTCGCTTCGAGGATCTCCTTCGGCACGCGGCCGTCCTGCGCCACCAGAGCGAAGCGCTTGGCCTCCTCGTGCCAGCCCTTCGCCTGCTCGGCATTCACCTCGACGACAGCCAGGCCGCGGTGGCGCATCTCGTCGATCGCGCTCTGGTCCTGCTTCGGGACTTCCGACTCGAGGTCCTTTTCGGTCGCGCGCGCCGCCGCCATCAGCAGGTCGCGATCGCCGGGCGCGATCTTCTCCCAGGCGGCCTTCGTCAGAACGACGCCGCCGACCAGCGGCGCGAGCCCCAGGCCGGTCATGTTCGGAGTCTGGCGGTACCACTGCAGGGTGAGGGCGGCGATCGGCGTCGTCGGCACGACGTCGATCATCTTGGTCTGGAAGCCGAGCATGATGTCGGTGGCGGCGAGCGCCACCGGCTGAAAGCCGTTCTTCTTCCATGCCTGCACGGCGCTGTCGTCGCCCGCCCAGACGAAGAGCTTCTGCTGCTTGAGGTCGTCCAGGGTGCGGATGGGCAGACGCGAGAAGAGGTGGATCCACCCGCCGTGTCCCCAGTGCAGGAGGACGTAGCCCTTCGCGGCGAGGCGGGCCTCGAGCGCCGGGCGCAGCTCGGCGAGGACGTAGTAGAGCTCCTCGTAGCTCTCGAAGTACATCGGAATCTGGAAGACGTTGAAGGCGGTGTCGATCTCCGTCAGACCCGCGACGGTGATCGCCAGGCCCTGGAACTGCCCGGCACGCGTCTTTCGGAGCGCGTCCGACTCGTCGCCGGCCACCCCTCCCGCATAGACGCGCAACTGCACGCGCCCTGCCGTGTCCTTGTTCCAACGCTCGCCCATCGTTCGGATCGCCGAATCCCAGATCGAACCCTGGGGCGCCAACGTCGCCATCTTGAGCGTCTGGGCGGGCGCTGCCACCGGAAGCATCCACAGCGCGAGCGCAGCGGCGAGCGCGCCGCCGCATCGGGCGGGCTTGCGCGATAGAACATCAGTGCTGGCCATCGGATGCCTCCTCCCCCGCCGCAGCCGAGGGTTCAGTGTCAGGTGTGGGAGCTGCCTCGGATTCATCCACGAAGAAGAAGTCGTCGATGCGCGCCAGGAGCGTCCGCGCCCGGCCCTGCGAGATCAGATTCAGCAGTCGATCGGGCGGCGAGCTCTCCGGGTCGATCGCCAGCGCTTTGTCCAGCATCTCGCGGTACTCACGCCGCGCCTGGCGCGCCACCGCCGACGAGCGCGCCCAGGTGACGTAGGGGCTCGCGCGCCGGCCCTGCGAGAGCTCGATGCTGCGCTCGAAATGCCGCCGCGCGCCTGCGGGCGAACCGCCCATCATCGCCGGCATCGAGTCGAAGACGATCATCGCCTCGTGGAGAGCGCCGCGGTCGAACGACTCGTCGAGCGCCAGGGCGCGTTCGAAGATCGCGCGCACGGTGGGCAGCTGGGCGATGCGCTCCGGGTGGTCGAGGCCGAGGGAGACCGCCGAGCCCCAGGCGACGCCAGTCCAGTACAGCGTCTCGACACCGTCTTGGCCGACCTGCGCGAGCGCCGCGTCGGGAGCGGTGTCGAGCTCTTCGCCGGCGCCCTTGAAGCCGAGGTCGAGCGCCTGTCGGCAGTAGCCGAGCGCCCGCACGTAGAGACGTTCGGCGCGCAGGCGAAGCGCCTTCGCACGTTCGAACGACTGGATCTCCACCGCCTCGGCCTCGGGTTCGAGAAAGCCGCCGGCGTAGCCCACGTAGCCGCGACAGAGGGCGAGGCGCAGCCCGCTGTGCTTCGGCGCCTCTGCCGCGAGGCTCTCCATCGTCTTGAGCGCGAACGGCAGCGCTTCGCGTACGAGCTCCGGATCGTCTTCCGTGCTCCAGGAGGAGCCCCCGGCGGCGAGCGCGTTGCCGACCTTTGCCGCGACGAAGCCGTTCACGGAACAGGCGGTGGTCGAGAGGGCCGAGACGAGCAGCATGGAGAAAACGGCGGCGCGGCGAATCATGGAGGAGTCATTCTAGACAAAAAAAAGAGAGGGGCGTTGCCGCCCCTCCCCTTCTTCACAGCTTTGCTGCCCGACCGATCAGAAGTCGAAACGGACGCCGAACTGGAAGGTGCGCGGCGTACCGAAGCCCGTCTCCTTGCCGAAGTTGGCGTTGCTGGGAGTCGAGCCGGCGGCATTGCCCCAGACCATGTTGTTTCCTGGGACGAAGGGGTTCTCCGCGTCCGTGCAGTTGAAGCACTCGGCGAACACCCCGATGACGCCCGGGCCGATCTGGATGTCCTTGCCGAGCCGCAGGTCGAGCGAGTAGGAGTCCGGCTGGCGCTCGCCATTGCGCTCCTGATGCACGCCGAGGATCGTCGGCCGATCGACGTTGTTGGTGTCGCCGTTGACGTCCGAACCCGCGGTGATGGTCCACGGCGAGCCGGTCGAGTAGCGGAAGCTCCCTGCCAGGTTGATTCCCCACCAGCCGGTCTCCCAGAGCCCGGTGGCGATACCGCGCCAGGCCTGGTCGCGGTTCGACACGCCGTAGTTGAGGTCGAGGTTCTTGACGTCCTCGGCCTGGATGCCGGCGAAGTTGCGCTCGTTCGAGTCGTGATCCTTGTCCTGCGACCAGGTGATCGCCGTGTAGTACTGGAAGCCGCCGCTCATGCGGCGCTTGGCAAGGAGCGTCACACCGGTGAACTGCGACTCGGCGTCGGAGACGCTGGTCGTGATGCGGCCGTAGTAGCTGTTCGGACGGGTGCTGCTGTAGCGCGGCAGCCCGTTGGCACCATTGGTGCCCGTGTACTGCAGGTTGATGTCGGTCAGGCGCTGCAACTGCTTCGCCTCGGCGTAGGTGATGTCGATGCCGACGACCGTCTGCGCCGCGACTTCACGCTCGAAGCCCAGGGTCAGACGATCGGTGTACGGATTCTCGAAGTTCGGATCGATGGCGAAGACGCCGGGCCGCGCCGGCGTGGGCACGCGGGTGAAGTCGATGCGCTCGGTCCCGGGCACGGTGAAGGCCGGTCCCCAGCCCGGCGCGAGCGGATCGGTCGGCTTCTGGACCTGGCCGTTCACGGTCGGCGCGTTGATCTGGTACTGGGTGCCCTGCAGGCCGTTCGAGGTATAGAGCTGCGCCAGGAGAATGCCCGGAGTCCGCGCCCAGAAGCGGCCCGCCGAGAAGCGCAGCACCGACTTCTGGTCTCCCGGCGACCAGGTGAGGCCGAAGCGGGGCGAGATCTGATCCGTGATTCCAGAGTCCGGAACCTTCGCCGAGGTGCGGAAGGAGCCGTTCGGATTGCGATCGAGCGGGTTCAGGATCGGGTCGTCCGGATTGTCCTGGCTCTCGAAACGGATGCCCGCCGAGAGAGTCAGGTTCGACTTGAAGAACCACTGGTCCTGGACGAAGAGCGCGGTCTCCTTCTGGCCGAACTTGGCCGTGCCGGCTTCGTCCGCCGTCAGGCCGCCCAGTCCGCCGAACTGGTTGTACGAGGCCCACTTGCCCGCCAGGAAATCCGCCCGGCTGTTGAAGCGGAAGACACCGCGCCAGTTGCCCTTGAAGATCTGGTTGATCGAGGTGTCGTTGTACTCGCCGCCGAACTTGAGGATGTGGTCGCCGGTGAGCCAGGTCACCGTATCGGCGATGCCCTTGCGCTCGGTCGTCGAGGTGATCGGCAGGAAGGAGACCTCGCCGTAAGCGCCCAGGCCGGAGACCTGGAAGTCCGGCAGATCGAGACCCTTGTCCTCGCGCGGGGTGTCCTCGGTGATGTAGTTGATGTTGACGTCGTTGAGGATGTTGTTGCCCCACTGCGAGCTCCAGCTCGCGACCCAGGCCTCGGTATCGAGTCCCTCGATGCCGTTGTAGGAGTCGGTCCGGGTGGTGGCGCTCGAAGTGCCGTTGACGCCGGTGTAGTCGGTGAAGTTGCCGCGCAGCATCAGGCGCTGCGTCGAGGTCGGCTGCCAGTCGAGGCGGCCGAAGAGGACGTCACCGTCCTGGCCGAACACGTAGGTGTCGGCCGAGGCGAGCTCAGGGTACCGCGCGAACACGGCTGCATCCAGCACGCGGCCGTCGATCGGCACCGTCTCGCTCTTGTTCTGTTCGTCGTAGGAGAGGAAGTAGAACAGCTTGTCGGTGATGATGCGGCCGCCGATCGAGCCGCCGTACTGGTCCTTCTCCTGGTCGCGCGGCTCGGTGCCGTCGGCGAAGTCGGAGATCAGGCTCTGCGGCTGGTTGTAGTAGAACAGAGAGCCGTGCAGGTTGTTGCCGCCGCTCTTGGTGACCACGTTGACGAAGCCGCCGCCGGAGCGGCCGAACTCGACCGAGGCGCCGTTGGTGATGACCGAGAACTCCTTGATCGACTCCTGCGACACCGACAGCGGAGCGCGCCCTTCGGCGCCGCCCACCGTGCCGCCGAAGAAGGCGTTGTTGAAGTCGACGCCGTCGATGGTGACGTTGGTGTTGATGCCGCGCTGGCCGGAGATCGCCAGGTTGCCGCGCTCGCTGTCGAACCGCGTCTGCGGCGTCAGCAGCACGAGGTTGCGGAAGTCGCGCGCCGCGAGCGGCATCTTCTCGATCTGCTCGGTGTTGATCGTCGTCGAGTTCGAGGTGTTGGTCACCTCGATGACCGGGATCTCCGAGGTCACGTCGATGGTCTCGACGATCGCCGAGACCTGCATGGCGAAGTCGATCGTCGGCGTCGACGCGAGGACGAGCCGCACATCTGCGCGGCTCGACGTCGCGAAACCCTCGAGCGCCGCGGTGATGCTGTAGTTGCCGGTCGGCAAGTTGAGGAGGCGATAGAAACCCTGGGAGTCGGTCGTGGCGTCGACGACCAGGCCGGTCTCCAGGTTGGTCGCCGTGACGACGACGCCCGGCAGAACCGAGCCGTCTTCGGCGGTGATCGTGCCGGAGACGCGCGTGGTGGTGACGTCGGTCTGGGCCCAGACCGACGCGGCACATGCCGCGGCCATCAGGCCCGCTGCGAGAACCCTCTGCAACCTCTTCATAAATTCAATCTCCTTGAAGCATTGAAAGGAACGCTGTGGATCGTCGATCCAGACTGCGACTGGCGCAAGAAATCTATCGGGCAAGACCTCGTCGAGAACGGTGGCGCGGGAACAGTACCCTGACTTCGTGAGCGGAATCCTACCCGACCGGAGAGGGCCTGTCAGCCGCACAAGAAACTGTGCAACCCGGCGCGGTTTTCTCCCGCTGAACGATCCGAAAAGCCCGCCAGAAGGGCTTCCGGGCACCCGCCGCGTGGCGAAAACCCGACCCCGACAGCCTGCGGTCGAGTGTTACACTCCGGCAAATTTCCGACAGGAGAAAAGAAACATGTTCAGCGCGCCTTCGCGGAGAAGTCTTGCAGCCTGGTTCGCCTTCGTTCTGCTCCTGGGCCTCGGCGGGGCCGGCTTCGCCCAGCAGGCCGAGCCGCAGGCTCCGCCGCCGGCCGGCGAAGCCGCGCCCGAAGCGGAGGCCGCAGTCGTCCTCGACGAGATCACCGTCACGGCCCAGAAGCGCAGCGAGAACGTCCAGCTCGTGCCGCTCTCGATCACGACGCTCGATACCGAGAAGCTCAACCTCCTGACCCAGGGTGGCGGCGACGTCAAGTCGTTGTCCGGCCGCGCCCCGAGCCTCCTCCTCGAGTCCTCCTTCGGACGCGCCTTCCCGCGCTTCTACGTTCGCGGCCTCGGCAACACCGACTTCGATCTCAACGCCTCGCAGCCGGTTTCGATGGTGGTCGACGACATCGTCCTCGAGAACCCGGTGGTCAAGGGCATGCCGCTGTTCGACGTCGAGCGCACGGAAGTCCTGCGCGGCCCGCAGGGCACGCTCTTCGGCCGCAACACGCCGGCCGGTATCGTCAAGTTCGACACCGTCCGGCCGTCGCAGGAGCGTGAGGGCTTCGTCAGCGCCTCGTTCGGCACGTTCAACACCATCGACGCCAAGGCAGCCTTCGGCGGCGCCATCACCGACACCCTGTCGGCCCGCCTCTCGCTGCTCTACCAGTCGCAGTCCGACTGGATCGACAACGGCTTCACCGGCGAGAACAACGCGCTCGGCGGCAACCGCACCGGCGCCTTCCGGCTGCAGCTCCTGTGGACGCCCTCGGAGCGCTTCAACGCGCTGCTCAATGTCCATGCCTGGGATCTCGACGGCACGGCGCGCGTCTTCCGCGCCAACATCCTCGAGCACGGCAGCGACAACGTGGTCGACGGCTTCGATCAGGACCGCGTTTACCAGGACGGCCTGAACGACCAGACCATCAGCGCCGAAGGCGGCGCCTTCACCATGAACTACAAGTTCGACTTCGCGACCCTGACCGCCATCACCGGCTACGAGTCGCTCGACATGTACAGCCGCGGCGACATCGACGGCGGCTTCGGCGCGGTCTTCGCTCCGCCTTCGGGTCCCGGCGTCATCCCCTTCCCCTCGGAATCCGCCGACGGCATTCCAGACCTCGACCAGTTCACCCAGGAGATTCGCCTGGCGAGCGACACCGGCGGCGCCTGGGATTGGCTGGTCGGCTTCTTCTACTTCGACGAGAGCCTGAAGGCGGAGAGCTACAGCTACAACACCCTCGCCGGCAACACTCTGGACGGCTATGCCTTCCAGATCCAGGACGCGACCTCATGGGCACTCTTCACCTCGGTCGACTTCCGGCCGACCGACCGCTGGACGCTGAAGGGCGGCCTGCGCTACACCACGGACGAGAAGGAGTTCTCCGTCGAGCGCCCTGATCCGACCTTCCAGACCCCCACCGTCGCTCCGATCCGGGCTTCGACCGACGCCGACCTGGTGACCTGGGACCTCAGCGCGACCTACAAGGCGACCGACACGATGAACGTCTACGGACGCGCCGGCACGGGCTTCCGCGCGCCGTCGATCCAGGGACGCATCCTGTTCTGCGCCGACTTCCAGGGCGGCACCAACCCGGCGACCAACTGCGTTTCGATCGCCGACGAGGAAAAGGTGCTGTCGTTCGAGGTCGGCGTGAAGAGCGAGCTGCTCGAGCGCAAGCTGCGCCTCAACCTGGCGCTCTACGAGTTCACCGTCGATGGTCAGCAGCTCGTCGCCGTTGGCGGGCAGTACAACACCGCCACGCTCCTCAACGCCGACCAGAGCAAGGGCTACGGCTTCGAAGCCGATATCGACTGGGCTCCGACCACGAACTGGCTGATCACGCTCGGCGGCAGCTACAACCACACCGAGATCGACGACCCGAATCTCGGCGTCGCTCCCTGCGGCGGCGGCTGCACGGTGCTCGACCCGATCGTCGGCGGCCTGGCGCACGTCGACGGCAACCCGCTGCCGCACGCTCCGGAGTGGATCTTGAACGGCATCTTCGACTACCGCCGCCCGGCGGGCGATGGGCTGTTCTCCGCCAGCGTCGACTGGGCCTATCACAGCTCGAAGAGCTTCTTCCTCTACGAGTCGAAGGAGTTCAACGGCGACTCGCTCGAGATCGGCGCACGTTTCGCCTACGCCTTCGCGGAGGGCCGTTACGAGCTCGCCCTGTTCGGCCGCAACCTGACCGACGAAGTGGTGGTCCAGAACGGTATCGACTTCAACAACCTCACCGGCATGACCAACGACCCGCGGACCGCCGGGGTCGAGTTCGTGCTGCACTTCTAGGTTGTTCGTCTCAGGTCCGCGGGCGCACGACGGCGAGCGCCCGCGGATCGAGACTCACTTCCAGTCCGCCGTCCGAATCGACAGGTACCGCAGTGATCTCCTCGCCGTCGCCGTAGAGCATCGACGGCCGGTCGAAGCCGAGGCGCGCCCGGCTGGTGCGCAGCGTCGAGATGGCCGGATGCGCCAGGTGGCTCCCGGAGTAGACGCGCGGAAAGACCGCCAGCAGGCGGGCGCGCGAAACGCGGTGAACGATGACGACGTCGAGCAGGCCGTCGGTGGCGTCGGCCTGCGGCGCGATGTGCATGCCGCCGCCGAACCAGCGTGTGTTGGCGAGCGAGACGAACATGACCTCGCCGGAAAATCTCCCGCCGTCGTGGTCGAGCGTCGCCCGCAGCGGCACGAAACCGGCGAGGACCCGCACCACCGACCAGGTGTAGACCAGCGGACCGCGCAGCCGGCGGACGCGTTTCGAGTACTCGGCGCATTCGCTGTCGAAGCCGGAGCCGGCGACGCCGCAGAAGATGCCGCCGCCGGCTCGGCCGAGATCGATCTGCGTCACCGCCGACTCCACGGCCTGGGCGATCGCGATCTCGGGCGCGAGCGAGAAGCCGAGCTCGCGCGCCAGGTCGTTGCCGGTGCCGAGCGCGATCGGCGCCAGCGCGCAGGCGCTGCCGGCGAGACCCCGCGCCGCCTGGTGCCAGGTGCCGTCGCCGCCGCCGACCAGCAGGCGCTCGACGCCCTCGGTGGCCGCGCGCCGGGCGCAAGCGGCGAGCTCCAAAGGGCTCTCCGGCACCTCGACCGCGATGCCATGGCGGCGTGCCGCCACCACCACCGCCGCGAGCGCGCGGCGCCCGCGACCGCGGCCCGCAGTCGGGTTCAAGAGCATGCGAGCGTTCATGGCGAAATTCCCGCCGCGGATCCTAGCAGCGCCACCCCGGGCGGTCGCCCTTCGCTAGACTCGCCGCATGCCGATACCCCGATCGCAGGTGCTGGTATGCGTGAACGACCGCGGACCGGATGCCGCCAAACCCTGCTGCGCCGCCCGCGACGGGCTCGCCGTCTATCAAGGCTTCAAGGACAAGGTGAAGGCGCGCGGCCTGCGCGACGAGGTGCTGGTCACGCGCACCGGCTGTCTCAAGCACTGCAGCCGCGGAGTGACGGTCGTCGTCTGGCCGGGCAACTTCTGGTACGGCGGCGTGACGCCGGCGGACATCGACGAGGTGCTCGACCGCACGGCCTTGGGCGGCGAGGCGATCGAACGCCTGGCGATGCCGCCGGGGCCCTGGGAGTGACGCCGCCGCGGGTGGCGATCGCCCACCGCGCCGCTGCAGCGCCGACGCGGCTGCAGCCGTTCGTTCTCGCCGACGGGCGCGGCGCGCCGCGCTGGCCGACACGAGTCGAGGTCGCCTGGGACGAGAACGGTCTCTCGGTAGCCTTCGACTGCACGGACGACGACGCCTGGGGCACCTTCGCCGAGCGCGACGCTCCGCTCTGGCAGCAGGAGGTCGTGGAGCTCTTTCTCGCTGCCGGCGAAGCGGTCCCGACGAGCTACTTCGAGTTCGAAGTCAGCCCCGCTGGCGTGCTCTTCGACGCTCGCGTCGCCAATCCGCACGGCGATCGCCTCGGCATGACCGTGAACACGGCCTGGAACTGCGCCGGCATCACCTGCAGAGCCGCGCCGACCGGTGAGCGCGCCGACTGGCGGGCCGAGCTCGATATTCCGTGGCGCGGACTCGATCTCGCAGCGCCGCCGCCGACGCTGCGCGCCAACTTCTACCGTATCGAGCGGCCGCGCGGCGGTGAGCCCGAATTCTCCTGCTGGTCGCCGACGTTCACCTCGCCGGCCGATTTTCACCGTCCGACGCGATTCGGCGTTCTCGATCTCATCCGCTAGACTCCCGCCTCCGCAAACGCTCGCCAGGCAATCGCCGGATTCCCGGATCTTCGGAGGCTACGCAAATTCGCAACAGTCAGGTTCCCCCGCCGTTCGACGTCGACGCAGCTGTCGCCCATTTGAGCCGCAAGGACCGCACGCTCGGGCGCCTGATTCGCGAGGTCGGTCCCTGCCGTCTGGCGATCGCGCCGCGGCAGAGCCCGTACCAGGCGCTGCTCGAGTCGATCGTCTATCAGCAGCTCACCGGCAAGGCGGCGGCGACGATCTACGGCCGGGTATGCGCGAGCTTCGGCTCCAGCCGCTGTCCGGGCGCGGAAAAAGTCGCCGACGCCTCCGAGGAGCTCTTGCGTGCCGCGGGGCTGTCGCGCAGCAAGGCGGCAGCAGTCAAGGACCTGGCGGCGCGCGCGCTCGCCGGCGAGATCCCGACCCGCCGCGCGGCCGAGAAGCTCTCGGACGCCGCGCTCGTCGAGTGCCTGACCTCGGTCCGCGGCATCGGCACCTGGACAGTCGAGATGTTCCTGATCTTCACTCTCGGCCGACCCGACGTCCTGCCGCTCGACGACTACGGCGTGCGCAAGGGCTTCGCCCGGACCTACGGCCGCGACGTTCTGCCGAAACCCAAGGAGCTCGCCGCGCTGGGCGAAAAGTGGCGCCCGTTCCGCACCACCGCCAGCTGGTATCTCTGGCGCGCTCTCGAGCTCGAAGCCAGGGCCTGAAGGCCACTTCGCCGGCGCCAGCACGGCTGCAGCAGACGGTCTAGGAGTCCGGATCGACCTCGTCCACCGGAAAGTCCGCGCTCCGGCCTGCGCGGGCGCTTTGCGCCTCGACCGCCTTGCCGCGCTCGGCTTCGCGCGCCGCGTCTGCCGCGCGTCCCTGGCGACTGAAGACATCCGCCAGCACATAGTGGCCCAGCGCCGAGAAGGGACCCTTCGCGTCGAGCTCGAGTCCGCGCCGCGCTTCGCGCTCGGCGCCCGCGAGGTCGCCGGTGGCGAGCAGAGCCCGCGCCAGGAAGAGCCGGCCGAGAGCGTAGTCCTCATTCGCCGCGACGGCTCCGCGCAGCGCGGCGAGCGCGCCGCTGCGGTCTCCCAGCGTTTCGAGCAGCCTGCCGAGGTTGAAGTAGGCCTTGAAGCTGGTCGGATGATCCGCGATCTCCTCGCGATAGGCGGCCGCCGCTTCTGTCGGGCGGCCTTGCGCTTCGTAAACCAGCGCGCGGTTGTAGCGCGCGTGCTTGGCCTTGCGATCGATCGCCTGCGCCCGATCGAGCGCCGCATGCGCCGCCGCCAGGTCCTTGCGACGGAAGGCGAGGACAGCGAGGCCCACTTCGGCGCGGGCCGTCTTGGGCTCGACCTCGAGCGTCTGGCGCAAGGCCCGCTCCGCTTCGGCGTCGCGCCCCGCGTCGAGCTCGACCTGCGCCATCCGATAGAGGATCTGGGCGTTCTTCGGATCGCGTTCGAGGTACTTGCGGTAGCCCGCCACGGCAGCATCGATATCGCCGCGGGCGACATACGTGTCAGCCAGGCCGATCATCGCCCAGTCGTGATCGGGTCGGCGTTTCAGAGTCTCGCGGTAGTTCTCCGCCGCCTTCGTCCAGTCGCGCTGCCGAAACTGGACATTGGCCAGGGTGAACCAGGCGTCGACGACCTCCGGATCCTCCGCCAGTACCTCGCGCAGAAGCCTGATCGCCTCTTCGGCATCCTGACTCTTGGAGAGGCCGCGCGCCCGGCTCATCTTGGCGAAGACGTCGAGCCGATCCTTGGGATCGGCGAGCTCGCGGAACGACTTGGTCGTGTCCGGCGCCTGGCCGCCGATGTAGCCCAGTGCCGCCAAGGCCCGCATCGTCTCTTCGTCCTCTTCGACCGGGGCGCTTCCCGTCTGCGGCGCCTGGACGGTGGCGTCGAGCGCCGCCAGCTCGGTGCGGAGCTCCCGCACGACACGCCGCTCCTCGTCGGCCAGATTGCGCGTCTCCCCGGGATCCGCTTCGATGTCGTAGAGCTCGGCTTTCGGCGCTTCGATGAAGTGCCAGCGATCCCGGCGCAGCGAGCGCAACTCCGACCAGCCGTAGTGGAGCCTGGGCAGGAAGATCTCGCTGTACCCGCGCGGCAATGCGCCAGGCGGATCGGCTCCCCCGGCGAGGAGCGGCACCAGACTGCGCCCCTGCCCGGACTCGAGACCGCCCGCGACTCCCGCGAGCTCGAGCAGCGTCGGCGCGAGATCCTGTTGGCCGACCGGGGTGGAGACCACGCGATGCCGGGCGCCGGAGAATGGGGCGTCGACGATCAGCGGCACCCAGGAGCTCGGCCGGTAGATGAAATAGCCGTGCTCGGCCTCGCCATGGTCGCCCAGACTCTCGCCGTGATCCCCGACGACCATGACGACCGTGCGCTGCCTGAGACCGCGGCTTTCGAGGTGCTCGAGCAGTCGGCCGACGAGGCTGTCCGTCCACGCCACCTCGGCGTTGTAGACCGCGCCGGGATAGCGGCTCTTGAA
Source organism: Thermoanaerobaculia bacterium (assembly GCA_017998715.1). GTDB lineage: Bacteria > Acidobacteriota > Thermoanaerobaculia > Multivoradales > JAGPDF01 > JAGPDF01. The sequence continues at coordinate 12,519 of JAGOCP010000062.1, forward strand.
GGGCTCCGGGGGGGTGTGCGGCGAATGCGGGTCGTAGAGATGCACCCAGGCGAAGAAGCGCGCGCCGCCGGCGGTGTCGAGCGAATCGATCCAGGCGGCGGCCTGGGCGACCGTCTCGTCGCCCGGTCGCTGAATCTCCCCCAGGCTGAGCGTCTTGGCCTTCTCGAGGTCGAAATCGTCGAAGTAGCGCTCGAAGCCCTGCGCGATTCCCCACTTGTGGTCGAGGACGTAGGCGGAAACGAAGCCGCCGGTGCGAAAACCGGCGGCTGAAAACGCCTCGGCGAGCGTCGAGCGCTCTTCGGCGAGGCGGAATCCGCCGTTGTCGCGCACGCCGTGAGCTCCAGGGAGAAGGCCGGTCATGATGGTCGAGTGCGCCGGCAGGGTGAGCGGCGTCACCGACGACGCCTGCAGAAAGAGCGCCCCCTCCTCCGCCAGACGGTCGAGTGCCGGCGTGTCGGGGGGCGTGCCGCCGAGCGGCCGGCCATAGACCCCGATCCGGTCGGCGCGCGTGGTGTCGAGCGTGACCAGCAGGACATTCAGGGATTCCTGCCTCACACCCGCCGGCAAGGCGCCGAGCGGGGAAGTCGGCCGGTCGCGACAGCCGGTCGCCGGCGCCAGCGCCACGGCGCACGCAACCGCGGTCCAAAACCGCGCATGGGATTCAAGCGGCCGTCGCCAAGAGGTCATGCGCAGGAATGCTACGCGATCTCCTCCGGAACCGTTCCAACCCTTGTCGTTGGTGGACTTCGGCGCTATTGTCCGCCGCAAGCAATGCAGGTGTCGGAGCTGGCAGGCCTCTTGCGCTCGCTGGGAGCGGGCGTGGAACCGTGCAAGCCCATTTCAAGTCCCGCAGGAGACAAGGAGGCAGGAATGATGATCAGTCGGATCGGAAGAAGGCTCGGATGGGCGCTGTGCGCTGCGCTTCTCGCCAGCGGCGCGTGGGCCCAGAGCAAGACCACCGCGGCGCTCACCGGAACGGTGACGGACGAGTCGGGCGCCGCAGTTCCCGGTGCCAGCGTGGAGATCTCCAGCCCCTCGCTGATCGGCGGATCGCGCGCGGCGACGACCGAAGAGGACGGCCGCTTTCGCTTCCCCGAGGTCGCGCCCGGCGTCTATACCGTGTCTGTCGTTCTCGACGGCTTTCAGTCCGTCCGCTTGGAGGGCGTCACGCTGGTGACCGGCGGCACCCAGGACGTCGCCGTCAAGATGAACGTCGCCACCGTCAGCGAGACGCTCGTCGTCACCGCCGACGCGGCCACGGTCGACACGGCGAGCTCCGCGACCAACACCAACCTCGACAGCGACTACCTGCAGAACCTGCCCACCGGCCGCTTCCAGCCCGACGTCCTCAACCTCGCTCCCGGCATCAACAACGACGTTGCCTTCGGCGCGGCCGGCTCCGGCCTCGCCTATCAGCTCGACGGCGTCGACACCTCGGATCCCGAGGGCGGCACGGCCTGGTCGTTCGTCAACTACAACATCGTCGAGGAGGTCCAGCTGGTCGGTCTCGGCGCGCCCGCCGAGTACGGCAGCTTCACCGGCGTGGTCTTCAACAGCGTCACCAAGTCGGGCGGCAACGAGTTCAAGGGCCTGGTCGACGCCTACTACTCGAACAGCAGCCTCTCCGACAGCTTCTCGGGCGAGGAGTTCGCGGGCCTCAATCCGACCAACGAGCTGTTCATGGACATGACCGCGCAGTTGGGCGGCCCGATCGCCCAGGACAAGCTCTGGTTCTTCGCCTCCGGGCAGTACTACAAGGAAGAGAGCTCCGACGGCGGGCCGATCCGCACCGAAGAGTCGCCGCGCCTGTTCGGCAAGCTCTCCTGGCAGATCAACGAGCAGAACAATCTCGAAGGCTGGCTCGAGTGGGACCGCTACGACATCATCGGTCGCGGCGGTGACGCCGTGACGCCACTCGAAGCGACCGTGACCGAGGACGCCCCGGAGTACGTCGGCAACGTATCGTGGCGCTCGATCCTCTCCGAGAACACCATCCTGAACGTCGCCTTCGGCGGCTACGACGGCTACTACTACCTCGATCCCAACCAGGGCTACGACATCGCCGGCCGCTACGACGGACTCACCGGCACCTACAACACCAACTCGACCTACTTCTACCTCGCCGACCGTACGCGCAATCAGGTCGTCGCGTCGGTCTCGCATTTCGCCGACAACTTCATCAAGGGCGACCACGACTTCAAGTTCGGCATGGAGCTCGAGCGCTCGACGGTGCGCAGCCGTTACGGCGCGCCCACCGGCGTCTGGTTCTACGACAACTACGGTTACTACGACGATCCGGGCACCGAAGAGTACGACTACGTTCCCTACACCCAGGGCTACTACAACTACAGCTACGACCTGAAGGGCACGATCGACCGCGCGAGCCTTTTCGCCCAGGACAGCTGGCGCATCACGCCCACCTTCACCGTCAACGCCGGCGTGCGCGCCGAGTTCAACCAGGGCAGCGTCCCGGGGCAGGACAAGATCTTCGACAACACCGCCGTAGCGCCGCGGCTCGGCTTCGCCTGGGAC
>JAGOCP010000331.1 GCA_017998715.1 Thermoanaerobaculia bacterium
TCGAGCTGGAACTCGATGCCGTTCTGGCCCCAGGCGACCTGCAGCGGCATCGAGCCCGGCGCGATCAGTGCGCTCTGATTGAACCCGGTGAGGAACGCGAGCGGCGAGACTGTATTGAGGGGCACGCTCGACGGCGTGCCGAAATGCATGATCAGCAGATCGCCGGGCACGCGGTTCCAGTTCTCGAGCGCCGAACTGAAGTCGATCTGCACCCTGCCCGCCTGCGGGTAGGAGACCGTGAGGCTCACGTCGCCGTGGCGCGGATCGGCCGAGACCTCCGGCAGCTCGGAGGCGATCGCCGGATCGTAGGTGATCAGGAGCCGCCCCTGTTTCAAGTCGAAGGGTTCCGAGGTGCCGATCTCGATCACCGCCCCCGAACCGGGCTCGACCTTGCCCCCATCGACCGAGAAGCTCACCGGATCGGTCGGCGCCCGGATCGACAACGTGCCGGCGCGAGTCTCGAGCAGCACCGGGTCGTCTTCGGGATCGTCGAGAAAGGAGAGCCCCAGATCCAGGGAGATCGCGTATTGGTCGCCGGGCACGACATCCGGTGCCAGCGTCACGTAGAGGACGCCGAAGACGCCGTCCCTGGCGTTGATCGTCGCCGAGAGCGATTCGAAGTTCACGTCGAAGGTCTGGGTCGGCCCGTCGAAGCCGCAGGCCTGTGAGGTGACATCGCCGTTGACGCTGAAGATCAGCACCGCATCGCAGCTCTCGATCGGGGTGGAAGTTCCGACCAGCCGCAGAGCCGAGTCGGGTCCTTGCGTCGCGGCCGCGACACCCGACGCCAGCCGGCCCCGCCGAACCGGCCGCGAGGCGTAGGTGCGAATGACGATGGCGGTCTGTTCGCCGGGTGCGCCGACGGCGTCCTGCACCCTGAGCATCAGCGGCTCGATCTCGAGCGCCCTTGCGGGCGCGCCCGAGGCGAGCGCTTCCCAGGCGAGGGCGGCGCCCAGGAGGCAGGCCCATCCCCGGCTCCGGACCCGCCGGCGGTTGTCGATCCGTGCCATCTGCATCGCTGTCACTCCCTGGGGGCGAGAGCCCACCGCGCAACTCTAGGAGAACGGGTCCGCTCCCGCAATGAAGCCGGGCCGGCGCCGCCTCGAGGACTGAGACAGCCGAGACCGGCGAACGGAACAGACGCCGACGAGAGATCGGACCCGGACTGGACGAAACCTGTTTCGCCAACCTCCTCCGGCTGTCCAAGGAGCTGCGGCCCGGCGACTCCGGCGTCGCCTGACCAGCGACTACAATGCCCTGGAGCCGACTTCCGTGATGACGCCGCCCCCTCGCTGCCGGACAGCGCTTGCCTTCGGACTGGCTCTGGCGTTCTTTCCCGCCGGCGAGCTCCCGCTCTTCGCCCGCTCCGGACCGGAGCCCCAAGGGACTGCGCTCTGCCCGCCGACCTCCCTTCTCGCCGGACTCCGTCCGACCGTGTCGCGCCAGGTCGAAGGAGCGACCGGCCGGCTGACCGACGGCCAGGTCGCGCCCGAAGGCGGGGTCTGGGATTCGTCGCTCGCCGTCCGGATGAGCGCCGAGGCGACGGTCGTCACCTTCGACCTCGGCGGCGACCGCACGTTGCGCTCGTTCCTCGTCCAGGCGGACGCCAACGACACTTACCTGATCGAAGGCTCGAGCGACGGCATCGGCTTCGCCCCGCTCGGCGAGGTGCCGCGCCTCGCCGGCCAGCACGGGCTGCGGTCGCGCGCCCTGCGCGTGGCGCCCGCGACGGTGCGATATCTCCGCATCGGCAGCTCGAGCGGCGACGGCCGGGCGTCGATCTCCGAGATCCAGGCCTTCTGCGCCGAGCCCGCCGGCTGGGATCCGCGCCTGCAGGTGGTCGATTCGCCGGCCGCGCAGGCCGCGCAGCGCAACGGCAAGCGCTGGAACGACACCACCAGCCGCTGGTGGGAGCTCGCTCTGGCACTTGCCGGGCTCGCCCTCCTGCTCGCGGACCTGCGTCGCAGGGCCACCGCTTCCGAGCCGGTTCGCCGCCGCGGCGTCTTCGCCGTCCTCGGGCTGGTCGCCGCACTCACCTACTTCAACTTCGGTGCCTTTCACTTCGGCTCGTTCATCCACGGCTGGGACACCTTCCACTACTACCTCGGCGCGAAGTACTTCCGCGAGCTCTCCTACGACCGGCTCTATGACTGCGCCACTGTGGCCGACGCCACGCGGGATGCGGGCGAAAGCGACGCCGCCTTCGCCTCCCGGCGCGCGCATGCCGAGCGCCGCACGATCCGGAACCTGCGCACCAATCGGCTGGAGTCGACGGCCGATCTCCTGGCGCACCCCGAACGCTGTACCGCGCAGTTCACCCCCGAGAGGTGGCGGGCCTTTCGTCACGATGTCGCCTGGTTCCGCGACCGCGAGAGCGCCGGGCGCTGGGACGAGATCTTCGGCGACCACGGTTTCAACGCCACGCCGGTGTGGAACGTCGCCGGCTCGCTGCTCGCCAACCTCGCGCCGGCGAGCGACCGGCAGGTCCTTCTTCTCGCCCTGATCGATCCGCTGTACTTCGCAGCGATGATCGGCGTTCTCCTCTGGGCCTTCGGGGTTCCGGGAGCCGCAGTGGGCCTGCTCGTCCTCGCGACCGACTTCCCGGCCCGCTTCTTCTGGACCGGCGGCGCCTACCTGCGCTGGGACTGGCTCTTCTTCACCGTCGCCGCAGTCGCCTGCCTGCGCCGCGGGCGATCTTTTCTCGGCGGCGCCGCGCTCGCCTATGCCGCTCTGCTGCGCATCTTCCCGGTCTTCATCGCCGCCGGCCCGGCAGCGATCTTCTGCGCCGACCTGGTAAGGGAGATGCGCACGGCCCGCGGCCCGTTCGGCGCCCGGCTGCGCGCGGCCTTCGCCTCGGAGACGCTGCGACCCCATCTGCGCTTCGCCGCCGGTGTCGCCGCCGCCGCCGCGCTGCTCGTGCCGCTGAGTCTGGCGGTCAACGGTGGGCCCGGGGCTTATCGCCAGTTCCTGGCCAATACCGTGAAGCACCAGGCCACGCCGCTCACCAACCACATGGGGTTGCGCACGGTGGTGAGCTTCCGGCCGGACGAGATCGGCCGGCAGCTGCACGCCGAGAGCGCCCCGGAGCCCTGGGCGCAGTGGAAGGAGGCCCGCCTCGCCGCCTGGAGCCGCTCGCGCGGCTGGGCGGCCGCGATCGCCCTGATCGCTCTGGCGCTCGTCGCCCGAGGTGCCATGCGCCACCGTGAGCTCTGGATCGGAGCCGCTCTCGGCGCGGCCTTCATTCCCTTCGCCGTCGAGCTCACCTCCTACTACTTCGCCTTCCTCATCGTGCCGGCGCTCCTGTGGTCCGTCCGCCGCGAGGCCGGAATCGCGCTCCTGCTGCTGGGCGCCTGTGGCCTGTTCGTCTCGCTGGCGCCGCTTGCCGGTATGCCGACCTGGCGCGACGAGCAGTACACCCTGGTCGCCCTGGCGACTCTCCTCGTCCTGCTCATGATCCTCCTCCGTTTCGCCTTCGCGCGCCCTCTGTTCCAGCGCCCCTCGCCGCCTGTCTAAGCAGGGGAACAGGAAAGTCGCGACGCCCGAGGAGCTCGGCCCGAGACGATCCGCTACAGAGAGGAGCAACGATCATGAATCTCTCCAAACGCTTCACCGGCGGCACCTTCGCTCCCGGCTTCGCGGCGCTCAGCTTCGCGGCTCTCGGTTTCGCGGCCCTTGTCGGCGCAGCCGCACCCGCCCTGGCCAGCGGCCCGGGAACGGTCAAATTCGACCAGAGCAGCATCTCGGTGCTCGAAGAGGCCGGGGTCGCCCTGGTGCTCGTCGAGCGCTCGCAGGGCGAGGACGGCGCCATCACGGTCGACTACTCGTCGGGCGACGTCTCCGCCACGGCCGGAGCCGACTATGAAGCCGTCACCGGCACGCTCAGCTGGGCCGCCGGCGACGGCTCCAGCCGCACCATCACCGTGCCGATCCTCGACGACGCCGCGGGCGAACCGGGCGAGAGCCTGGTTCTGGCGCTGTCGAACGCGACCGGCGGTGCCACCATCGATCCGACCCGCAGC
>JAGOCP010000063.1 GCA_017998715.1 Thermoanaerobaculia bacterium
GCCTGCGGATCCTCAAGGTGGGCTGGCGCGATCTCGAGTTGACCGTGACCTTCCCGTCAGGCGCCGATCCCGGCCTTTCTCGCGACGTCGCGTAACGGATCGCGAGTCGCGCCGTCTATCGGCTCGCCGGCGAACCGGTGCCGGGAGAGCTCCTCGTCGCCCCGGGCCAGGTGACGTTCGGCGCGGCCGTCGCACCGCCGGCAGCGGAGCCGTAGTCACGGCGCCCCGCGCCAGCCCAGCCAGCACGCCGTGCGGCGGTCCGAAGGCGCTAGAGTCGGCCGGAGCGGCTGCACCGGGTTTGGTCCGCCGGGCCATCTCTTGGTACCGTGGCCGGTTCATGCGCCTGTCGTCGCCCGCCCGCCGCCTGCCGTGGGGCCTTGTGCTCGTCGTCGTCCTGGCTCTCCTCGGATTCACTCTCGAGCGGGCGGGCATCCTCGACTGGCGCGCCGGTGTGGCCCTGGCGCAGGGGTATGCCGGGAGCTGGTGGCTCGCTCCGGTGCTCGCGCTGGTGACGGCTCTGCTCTATGCCGCCAGCCTGCCGGGTTCCCTGATGGTCTGGGTGATCGGAATTCTCTTCCCGCTGCCGATCGCCGCGCCGGTCTTCGTCGCCGGCGGCGTCGCCGGAGCGCTCGCAGCGTACACGCTGGCGAGAGCGGCGAGACGCAAGGGCAGCGGAGAGGTCGAAGCGAACCGCGTGCTGCGGATTCTCGCCCGGCGAAGCGACTTCGCGACCCTTCTCGCGGTACGCGTGGCTCCGAGCTTCCCCCATTCGGCGATCAATCTCGCCGCGGGAGTCCTCGCTGTCCCGCGCGGGCGCTTCCTCGTCAGCACCGGACTCGGCCTGGCGATCAAGGGCGGCCTCTACATGAGCGCCATTCACCAGGCGGCCGGCGTCGCGACCGTGGCGGAGGCGATCTCCTTTCGCACGCTGGCGCCGCTCGTCGGTCTGTCCGCCCTGCTGCTGCTCGGCCCGCCACTCCTGCGCTGGATCCGCGGCGAGCGCGAGCTGAAGACAGGTCCGGTCGAGACGATCTGAGCCCGGATTCGAACCCTCGATCGGCGCTAGGGAGTGGAGGCGAGGTCGAGGTGCCAGCCGGGGTGCCACCAGCGGCCGGCTCGCCGGACGAAGACTTCGGTCAGGCGTCCGGAAAGCTTGCTCGACTTGCCTTGCGACTCGATCACCGCCGAGAAGCGACCGTAGAGCACGACGACGTCGCCGAGTTGCTGCGCGCGAGTCTCCGGGAACTCCAGGCTGACCAGACTTCCGCCCGCAGCGCGGAACGCCCGCGCCTCCGCGAGTGTCGCCGCGAGATCGCTGAACGGTCCGTCGCCCATGTCGATGCCGATGAACTCGGGCGGCAGCATCTGCTTCAGAACCGCCTCGTCGCCGGCGAACCAGGCGCGCCAGGCAGCTTCGCGCAGGCGCAGGATCTCCGGTTCGATCGCGGCGCCGGATTCGGCCAGGGAGGCCGGCCGGGTGGCGGCCGGGGTCTCGGTCGTCGTCGCGCAGACCGCCGAGGTCGAGGCGACGGCCAGCGCGGCTGCGAACAGCGGGGATCTTCGATTCGATCGCATCGGTGCGCTCCTCCTGAGTGTTCGACCTGCAGAATCTAGCGAACCCTCTCCCGGCGCCGCTTGCGGTTTCTTGCTAGATTGCGGGCCCGGCGTCGTCGCCGCGATGGCGGGCCGATCCCGGAGGATCTCGCCACGTGAACGTCGTCCATGCCATCGGCCGCACGCCGGCGATCGCGCTCGAACGTTTCGGGCACGATCCGACCGTGCCGCATCGCGATCCGGAGCGCGAGCAGGCGGCAGGCCACGCGATCAATTTCGTCTGTTCGGGCTCGTTTCGCGTGCGGACCGGCGAGATCTGGCGGGCGGTGACCACCGACTGCCTGTTCGTCACGAGCCCGGGTCTCGAGTTCTCCTGCGCCCACGACGCGGAGTATCCAGAAGACGATTGCCTGTCCGTTCTCTACAGCGATTCGGCGATCGAGAGCCTGCGCTCGGCGGGTGCCGGCGCCGTGCTCTCGCCGCCTCCTGGAATCGCTCCGGTCCTCGAGATGACCAATCGCCGCGCGTATCTGCGGCACAGTCTGGCGGCGAGTCCTCAGGGCGAAGCGGCGCGCCTCGAAGCGCTCGCCGGCGCTCTCTATTGGACGCTCGGCGTCGAGCCGGGGCGAAGCCCGCTCTTTCGAGCGCAACAGCTCTCCTGGTACGCGGCGCGCATCGACCGGGCGAAGGAATGGATGCGATCCGAGTTTGCCGAGCCGCTGTCGCTCTCCCGGCTCGCGCGCGAGGTCGGGATGAGCCTCTATCCGTTCGCGCGGGTCTTCGCCGAGCTCGAAGGCGAGACGCCGCACCGGTTCCTCGTCGGCGTGCGCCTGCGGGAGGCCGCCCGGCTCCTGCGCGAGGGCGGTCAGGTGACGGAGGTCTGCTTCGCAGTCGGATTCGGTTCGCTGAGTCACTTCTCGACGACGTTCAGCGGCGAGTTCGGCCAGTCGCCTTCCGCGTTTCGGCAGGAACCGGCGAGACCGCCGGCGTTCGCGATGGCCAAGCCGGCGATGCGCTCGCCAGCCAGTGGCAAGCAAAGTGGCTAAGTCGTCGAGCCCGGCCCCAGGCTCAGGTTGTCTCGGCGCGTGCTGGCGGGCCTCGTCGGCGACCTCCTGGGCCGTCGACGCCGCGAGCTAGCGCACCGCCGGGCGGACGGCGTCGCGGCCGGGAGCGTCCGGCACCTCTTTCCACAGATCCGCCCAGCGCACGCAGTGGCGCAGCGCCTGGCGATCGTTGAAGCCGGGCTTCTTGCCGCCGGCGTTCGCCTCGATCTCTTCGCACAGGAGCGGCCACATGGCGGGATCGCCACTCGAGCTGCGGCTGGCGAGCTCGCGCCCGTCCTCGGTCACGCGGACCTTCACCGGCCCGCTGCGGCTGACGATGAAACCGCTGCTGTCGCGGAACTCGAATTCGATTGCGCCGCGGGAGCCCGGCGCAATCGCGAAGTACAGCGGCTCGGGGTCGAAGCGCGCGGCGTGCAGGCCGATCTCCCCCTTGCGATCGCGGTGCCGCTCCTGCGCCCAGCGCAGGATGTGCGGACCGGGCGCGAGCGGACGTTGGCTGGTCCAGGTCTGGGCGCTGCTGGTGGATCGGGCCGCCGCGACCGGCGCGAACGGCCGGCCGTCGAGATAGACCACGAGATCCCACGGCTCGCCCTCCTCGGGCACGTGGATGTAGAGGATCGAGGCGTCGACGAGCACCGCTGCCGCACCTGCAGCCGCGGCTTCGGGCGCCGGGGCGGGCGCGGCGGTGCGAAAGGGCGTCGCTGCGGGCGCCGTGACGACGGGCGCATCCGGCGCTGGAGCTGGCACGGCGGGCGCAGGAGCGCGGCCGGGAGCTGCCGCCGGGGCGGGCACGGGCGTCGTGGTCGGTTCCGCGGCGGCGGGTGTCGCCGGTGCGTGCGCGCTGGCGCGGTCGAGGAGCGCAGCGATCAGCTTGTCGGAGGCGCCGGCCTTCTTCAACGCGATCAGGTCGTCGGCGGTGGGAAGGGCCGGGATCTTGCCGCTGTCATCGAGCCAGCGCTGGACGAGAGGCTCGCCGAGCCCCGCTTCGAGGAGGCGCACGACCTCGCCGACGACGGGGTCAGAGGCGGACGCTGCCGGCACTTCGGCGGAGGCCGGCCCGCCGGCGAGGAGTCCTGCCGCGAACAGGACGAGGGCGAGGGCGACAGAGGCGGTGAGAGACGGAGACAGCGGGCGGCGGTGGAGAATGGTGGCCCCTTTCCGGCGCATGGAGCGCACAGGCTCGCCGATTGTAGTCGCGAGGGCCCGGCGCTCGCCCGATCTCCTGCGGCAGTTCGGTGACAGGTGAACTGCCGCGCGGGTCTCGCGCCTCGCGGGCGGCAGAGGCGCGGTGGTATGGTCCCGCGCAAACCAGCACTTTGCCAGGAGTCCCATGACCGTGAACGCCGGAAGAGCCCTGTCTATCGCCGTCCCGCCGGCCAGCCGAAAGGCGCAAGGATTCGCCGTCGCCGCCGTCGCCGCCGTCGCGGCCTTCACCGCGCTCGCCGCAGCCAACTCCGTCTTTGCCGCCGGCGACGACTTCGCCGACGTCCGGCGCGAGGTCGCGGCGCGGCACGACGAGGGCGTCCAGCGCCTGCGCGACTGGATCGCCCTGCCGTCGATCGCCGCCGAGGACCTGAACTTCCCGGCCGGTGCCGAGCACATGGCGAAACTGGCGCGCGAGGCCGGCTTCCAGCAGGTGACCGTGCTCTCGACCGACGGCAAGCCCGGCGTCTTCGCGACCCTCGACGCCGGGGCAGCGAAGACGGTCGGGCTCTACTTCATGTACGACGTCAAGCAGTTCGATCCCGCCGAGTGGACCTCGCCGCCGCTCGAGGCGCGCATGGTCGACAAACCCGGGCTCGGTAAAGCGATCGTCGGCCGCGGCGCGGTCAACCAGAAGGGGCCCGAGGCCGCCTTCCTGGCGGCGTTGCACGCCATCCGCGGCGCCGGGCGGAAGATGCCGGTGAACCTCGTGCTGATCGCCGAGGGCGAGGAGGAGATCGGCTCGCCGCACATCGGCCAACTGGTCCATCGCCCCGAGGTGGAAGCGGCGCTCCGCAAGTGCACCGGCGTCTTCATGCCGGGAGCGGGACAGGATCCCGACGGCCTCGTCACCGTGAGCCTCGGCGCCAAGGGCATCGTCGAGCTCGAGCTGGTGTCGAGCGGCGCGGTCTGGGGCCGTGGCCCGGCGAAGGACGTTCACTCCTCCCTCAAGGCGATGGTCGACAGCCCGGCCTGGCGGCTGGTGAAGGCGCTGGACACTCTGGTGTCGGCCGACGGCAACACGATCACCATCGACGGCTACCCGCAGCCGCGACCGATCTCCGCCGACGAGCGCGCGATGGTCGCCGCAGCGGCGGCGCGCCGCAGCGAAGAGAAGGCGAAGGCGCAGTTCGGCGTGCAGCACTGGATCGACGACCTGCCGTGGCGCGAGGCCAACGAGCGCCTCGTGTCGCAGCCGACGGTGAACATCGAGGGGCTGGTGGGCGGCTACACCGGCCCGGGCGGCAAGACCATCCTGCCGCACCGCGCGGTGGCGAAGATCGACATGCGGCTGGTGCCCGACATGAAGATGGCCGATGCCGTGGCGGCGCTCAAGGCGCATCTCGCCAAGCGCGGCTTCGGCGACCTCGAAGTGAACGTGACCGGCGGCTACGACCCGACGCAGACGCCGGCCGACGCCCCGCTCATCCAGGCCCAGATTGCCTTGCTCAAGCGCGCCGGCATCGATCCGCTGATCTGGCCGCGCAACGCCGGCTCCTACCCCGGCTACGTCTTCACCGGCGAGCCGCTGAAGCTCGCCTCGGGCCACTTCGGCCTCGGGCACGGCAGCGGTGCGCACGCGCCCGACGAGTACTTCGTCATCGACTCCACGAACCCGAAGGTGCAGGGCTTCGACGGCGCGGTGATGTCGTACGTCGAATACCTGTACGAGTTGGCGAAGTAAGGCGCCGCAGCCTTCAGTCCCAGCGCCCGAGGTCGCCGGCCTCGAAGCCGTCGCACAGGAGACAGATGTCGCCGACGTAGAGGTCGTCCCGTTCGTCGACCTCCTCGTCGGCTCTGTAAACCACCTGGCGGCCGTCCGGGAGGACAGCCCACGTCTGGCTGACCTCGCCGCCTGATGCCATCGGGCCGCTCATCCGGTCGTCTGCTTCGGAGATTCCGGCGATCCTGCCGCGGAAGAGCTCGAGGACACCGTCGGTCAAGATGTCTCCGCGGTAGAAGACGAAGTCGCTTCCGGGAGCGATCTCGAAGTCCGCGACATCGCCCCCGAAGACGGGGTCGTCGCTCACCCGGACCGATGCCCCGCCGGCCAGCGGCACGCTGAACAATTCCTGGACACCGTTGAGACGCTGGTCGGCCAGGTAGACCACGCGCGAGCTATCCGGAGCGATCGCCAGGTCGGTGACGTCTCTTCCGGTGGGCAGCGAGGGGTTGAGCTTCGTCACCGCACCGCCGGCGAGTGGCACGCTGTAGAGCTCGTCTACGTCGGCTATATCCCGATTGGCCCTGTAGACGACGCGCGCGCCGTCGGGGCTGATCGTGGGGTCGGAAACTCCGCCCGGGAAAGGCAGCACATCACTGAGCTTCGTCGCCCCGCCACCGGCGAGCGGCACGCTATAGAGCTCGGTGATTCCGACAGTCTGCTGCTGGCCGAAGTAGACGACGCGCGTGCTGTCCGGGCTGAACTCGTAGTACCAGATGTTGCCGCCGGGCGTCAGCACTCCGTTGAGCTTCACCGCACTGCCGCCGGCGCTCGGCACGCTGTAGAGCTCTCGAGTACCGTCGGCCTGGACGCTGATGTAGACGACGCGACTGCTGTCGGGGCTGAACCTGCTGTCGGTGGGTCCGCCGATGGCGGGTGTCGTTTCTGTCAGGCGCACGATCCCGCCGGTGCCGTCGACCCGGGCGCTCCAGATCTCGTAGAAGGCGAGATCGGAGAAATTGGCGTAGAAGAGGACTCTCTCGCTGTCAGGGCTGATCTCGAGGCAACACGAGCTATTCAGGACCCTCGAGCCGGCCAGAGTGATGAACGGCCGCAGGCGAACCGGCGTGCCGCCGTCGATCGGTACGGTCCAGGCGTCGGAGACACCGCCGTCCTCCTGGACGGCGAAGTAGGTGACGCGGCTGCTGTCGGGGCTGATCCGGAAATGGCCCACGTAGCCGCCCGCCGACAACGGGCCGTTGAGTTTGATCCAGGCCCCCTCGGGGCCGGCAATGGAGATGCTGTAGAGCTCCCTCTGGCCGGCGGTCTCCTGGGCGACCTGGAAGACGACGCGTTGGCTGTCAGGGCTGATCTCGAAGCGGTCGACCTGGACGCCGCCGGGCAGCGGGTTCGACAGACGGACCGGCGTGCCGCCCGCGACGCGCACGCTCCAGAGTTCCCGGGCCTGGTCGATCTCCGCGTCGTGGGTGTAGACGACGAACTGTCCGTCGGGACTCGGCGTCATCCCGCCCACGTCGCTGAACGGCAGCCCCTGGCTCAAGCGGTGGGAAGCGGCCGTCGCGGGCGGCGTGGCGGCGGCGAAAGTCGCCAGGAGCGCGCCGGCTGCGACGGCGGCGAGTCGATCGCAGACCGGCTTGGCGGGGCGATCGCGATCGGTGGTGAGCGGGCGCTGACGGTTCATGGAGTGTCTCCCGCCAGGAAGAACGCAGGGCGGCGACGGAAGGCGACAGAGAGGCTTCAGTCCCAGCGCCCGAGGTCGCTGGCCTCGAAGCCGTCGCACAGAAGACAGAGGTCGCCGAGGTAGAGCTCGTACTGGTCGTCGACCTCCTGGTCGGCCTGATAGATCGCCTGGCGGCCGTCCGGAAGGACCGCCCACGTGCTGCTCATGAAGCTGCCCGCCACCAGCGGTCCGCTGATCCGCTCGTCCGCGCCGGAGATGCCGGAGATCCTGCCGCGGAAGAGCTCGACGACGCCGTTCGTCCGCACGTCTCCGCGGTAGAAGACGAAGTCGCTTCCCGGGGCGATCTTGAAATCCTGAACAGCGCCTCCGAAGACCAGCTCGTCGCTCACCCGGGAGGAGGTTCCGCCGGCCAGCGGAACGCTGAAGACCTCGATATCGCCGAATTCGATCTGATCGGCGAGGTACACGACGCGCTCGCTGTTCGGGGCGATGGCCAGGGCATAGACGTTTCCCCCGGCAGGGAGTGTCGGGTTCAGCTTCACCGCGCTTCCACCCGCGAGCGGCACGCTGTAGAGCTCGGCATTCCCCGAGTCCTGGGTGGCCTGGTAGGCGACGCGAGAGCTGTCGGGGCTGATCAGGGCCTCGAAGACGACTCCGCCCGGGACCATCGCTCCGTTGAGCTTCGTCGCCCCGCCGCCGGCGACCGGCACACTGTAGAGCTCTACCTGCTCGTCGGTCTGCTGGTCGGCGCGGTAGATGACGCGAGAGCTGTCGGGGCTGAACTCGTAGGCACCGACATCGCCGCCGGGAGTCAACGCACCATTGAGCTTCACCGCGCTGCCGCCGGCGCTGGGCACGCTGTAGAGCTCGAAGACTTCGTCGGACTGTTGGTCGGCGCGATAGACGACGCGCGAGCTGTCGGGGCTGAAGAGAAGGGTAGTGACGTTGCCGCCGGCGTTCATCGTGCCGTTGATTCGGGTCACCGCGCCGGTGCCGTCGACGCGGGCGCTCCACAGCTCGTACTTGTCGAGATCCGAGAAGTTGGCGCGAAAGGCGACCCGCTCGCCGTCGGGACTGATCGGGGTCGCGGAGAACTCGTAGACGGTCGAGCCGGCCAGGGTGATGAACGGCCGCAGTTTGGTCGGAGTACCGCCGTCGATCGGAACGGTCCAGGCGTCGAGGATGTTGTTGGTCGTCTGGTCAGCGAGGTAGATGACGCTTGTGCTGTCAGGGCTGATCTGCAGACTGGAGACGTCGCCGCCGGCCGGCAACGTGTCGTTGAGCTTGATCCAGGACCCCTCGGGTCCGGCGATGGGGATGCTGTAGAGCTCAATCTGGCCGGTCGTCTCCTGGTCCACGCTGTAGACCACGCGCTGGCTGTCGGCGCTGATCTGGAAGTCGTCGATGGAGGCGCCGGCGGGCAGGAGGCCGGACAAGCGGATCGGAGCGCCGCCGGCGACGCGCACGCTCCACAGCTCGCGAGCGTTGTCGACCGTCGCGTCGTGGACATAGACGACGAACCGGCCATCGGGGCTCAGCTCCGTCGCGCTGGTCTCCACGTCGCTGAACGGCAGGCCCTGGCTCAGGCGGTGCGAGGCGGCGGTCGCCGGCGGCGGTGCGGCGGCGAGAGTCGCCAGGAGCGCAAATGCGGCGACTCCGGATCGGCGGCGGCGGCCGCCGGGCGTGGCAAGGCGGGTGCGATTGTGATCGTTGGTGAGCGGGCGCAGACGGTCCATGGCGTGTCTCCTGTCAAGAACAACGCAGGAAGGCGGCCGATGGCGACAGAGGTGGGCCGCTGTCGCGGGGCAGGGCCGAGGGCTGCGGGAGCTTCTCGGGCTCGTCGGGGAGGAGCGGCACAGAGCGCCGCCGTAGAATGGGCCATCGATGTCGCCCCGCTCGAGGCCTGACTTGCGAGCCGTAGCGCTCCTTGCCGCTCTTTCGGCTTGCGGCTGCGACGGGCGGCCCGGCATCCCTCCCCCAGCGGCACCACCCGCTGCGCCTTCCGCCGCCGCCCCGGTGCGACCGCCGCTTCCCGCGGGGCGGGTGGTGCCGGACGGAGAACCCGAAGCGGTCGCCGAGCTCGAGCGCTTCCTTCGGCCGCCGGCGCGCCGCCGCCCGTGCGGACCGTACCGGCTCCTCTCCGATCTCTCGCCTGCCCGGCTCGTCGGGATCGAACGGTTCTGCGCGACACTCGCCGGCACCTTCGAAGAGGAGGTGGCGGCCCGCCTCGGGGTCGCTCCCGCTCATCCGCCGCGCGGGACGATCGTGCTCTTCGCCAGCCGCCGCCGGTATCGCGACGCGGTGACGTCGACGAGCGACCTGCCGCAGGGCTACGCCGCATGGAGCGACGCCCGCTCAGGGACGGTGGCCCTTCCGGCCGGCGATGTTGCGGACGACGAGCTCGCGGCCACCCTGGCGCACGAGTTGGCGCACCTGGCCGAGCGTCGGCTCTTCGGTTTCCCCCGTCCGCGGTGGCTCTCCGAAGGGCTGGCCGATGCCATCGGCGACTCGGCGACGTCCGCCGGGTTCCGCAAGCTCGAAGGCTTCGTCGGCGTCGAAGCGCAGCGCCGGCGCTGGCTCGCCATGGGCCAGGGGCGCACGGGCGCGCTGGAGCGGCTCGTCGCCTCCGGGCCGGAGCCCTTCGATCACGGCCCGGCGAGTCTCGACTACGAGCTGTCCGCGCTTTTCGTCCGCTTCCTGCTGCTCGACCCCGTCCTCGCACCGCGATTCCGCTCCTGGATCGGCGACCAGACGGTGCAGCGCCCGACGATCCCCGCGCTCTTCCCGGCGCTCGGAGTCGACGCCCCTGCGCTCGAACGCCGGTTCGCAGCCTGGGTCAGCGGGGGGGCGACATCGTTCCGCGCGAGACCCCTGCCAGCCGGGTCCGCAGCGGCGCACAGGGTAACCGTATTGGCGCATTCGGCTGACTACCGGGGAGCGCCGACGGACTAGACTGTGCGTGAACAGGAGGAGAGTCGAAATGAGTGAGACCATGCGAGAAACGCAGCCGGAACCCGCAGGAGTGGCGGCGAAGAGTTACGAGGCCCGCGCCTATGCGGCAGCGAGCGCGAGCTCGCCCATGGCGCCGTTGACCATCCGGCGCCGCCAGCCGGGGCCGACCGACGTCCAGCTCGACGTCCTCTTCTGCGGCGTCTGTCACTCGGACCTGCATCAGGTCCGCGACGAGTGGCACGGCACGATGCCGACGACCTACCCATGCGTCCCGGGTCACGAGATCGTCGGCCGCGTCGTCGCGGTGGGCCGCGATGTCCGCTCCTTCAGGGATGGCGACCTCGCGGCGGTGGGCTGCCTGGTCGACTCCTGCCACACCTGCCCGGCCTGCCTCGACCACGAAGAGCAGTTCTGCGGCGGGCCGGCGACCTTCACCTACAACTCCGCCGATCCGCACCTCGGCGGCGTCACCTACGGCGGCTACTCGAGCAGCCTGGTGGTCGACGCAGCGTTCGCGCTCCGGGTGCCGAACGGCCTCGACCCGGCCGGCGCCGCGCCGCTGCTCTGCGCCGGCATCACGACCTACTCGCCGCTCAGGCACTGGAATGTGCGCGAAGGACAGAAGGTCGGCGTCGTCGGCCTCGGCGGGCTCGGACACATGGCGGTCAAGATCGCCCGTGCGCTCGGCGCCCGGGTCGTCGTTTTCACGACCACCCCTGGCAAGGTCGAGGACGCAGTGCGGCTCGGCGCCCACGAGGTCGTGGTGTCGACGCGCGGCGGCGAGATGGAGAAGCACGCCGGCTCCTTCGACTTCATCCTCGACACGGTCTCGGCGGTGCACGATCTGAATCCCTACTTCGGCCTGCTGAAGCGCAACGGGACGCTGACCATGGTTGGGGCGCCGGAGACGCCGCTCGGAGTTGGCGTGATCAACCTCATCTTCGGGCGCAAGCGCTTTGCCGGCTCACTCATCGGCGGCATCCGCGAGACCCAGGAGATGCTGGAGTTCTGCGGCGAACATGGTCTTACCGCGGACATCGAGCTGACCCCGGTGGCGAAGATCAACGAGGCGTTCGACCGCCTGATGAAGAGCGACGTGAAGTATCGCTTCGTCATCGACATGGCGACGATCCAGTAAGTCGCGCCGGGCCCCGACCACGGCGCCGAGATCGTCCTCGAGGAGGGATTCCTGGCCTACTTCGACTTTTCGACGACCACCCGGCCGGCTTCGTTCATGAAGACGTGGTACTTGTTGCCGTCTTCACACGACGCCGCGTAGTCGTTCTCGGCCAGCACCTTGACGGCGACGACCTTGCCGCACGGCATGCCGTTGAGTGCGATGACCGCCGTCAGGTCCTTCTTGAGCGCCTCGTCGTCGGCGGCCAGCGACGGCACGGCGAAGGAGGCCGCCACGACCAGCGATCCTGCCAAAGCTAGCGTGAGTCGGTTCATGGTCTCTCCCGTGTTCAGGTTTGCAGGGTCTCGAATTTCACCGGATCCGCCAGCAGGCCCCAGATCGCCTCGCGCGACGCCACGATGGCGGACGCTAGCTGCTGATCCTCGTCCTGCAGCAGCGAGAGCACCTTCATCATCAAGAGGTCGTACGCCCGGCGAAGATCCTTCATCGTCTCCTTCGCCCTGCCGCGGTAATGGTCGCGGAACCGATCCAGCAGGTCGTCAACCTGGCCTTTGAGGGTGAGCTTGGTCATGAAACCGATCGCCTTGGTCTGCCGCAGTTGGTCCTCGAGGGCCTTCAGGTCCATCTCCGGGACTGTGGCGGGAGGCTCCGCGGTAATTAGCGGGGTAGGCGGGGTTGGCGGGGTCGCCGGGGTCGGTGCGGCTGGCGCTGTCGAAGCGACGGGAACGGCCGGACTCGCAGCCGCCGGCGCCGGGGTTGCGGCGCGCGGTGCAGGGTCCACGCCGACTGCGGCGGCTGCCGTCGGCGGCGTCACTGGCGCGGGCGGCGCGGCGGCAGGCTCCGCCGGGGCGGGTTGTGTTGCGACGACCGGGGGCGCCGCGGCCGGAGTCTCGCGCGGCGCGAGGGCGGTGCCGCCCGGTGCCGCTGCCGGCACCGTCGCCGGTGTGGGTCGAACGGTTGCCGGCGCTAGAGAATCGGCGAGTGGCGGCGGCGTGGCCGGTGGCGTTGCGGCGCTCGAAGGCTCAGCCGCCGGGGTGTCCTGCGGTGCCGGGGTCGTCGCGCCCGGCACGGATTCCGCTGCGGGCGCGGAGGGCGGCATCGTCGGCGCGGCAGGTTCGGCGGCTGGCTCTGCCGTGCCGGGCGCCGTCGCAGCGCGAGCGGGCTCCGCAGCCGGCGTACCGGCCTCCTCGCGGCCACAGCCTGTGGCGAGCACTACCAGCACAGCGGCGAGGTATGCAGAGCGCATCGGCGGATCCTCAATCCTTGAAGACTACTCCTTCCCGGAGCCGTCGACTCACCCGTTCCTCGACCCCCTTCTCAAGGGAAGATCGAATTGCGGAAGAGGCTCAGAGCTCGCCGACGGAGCTGCTCCAGGCAAAGGTGAAGCCGGTCTCGAAGCCGTCTTCGAAGACGCGGTTGCCGGCGGCGACGAGGAAGGCGATCACCCGATCGCGCAGGGTGTCGTTGATCGCCGGCGAGTGTTGTCCGCCAGTGACGGTCCACAGTTCGGTCACGGCGCCGCTGCAGCCTGAGGCGTAGCGCTCGACGCCGGTCTCTTCGCCCGGCAGACCATCGAGGCCGTCGAACGGAGCCAGCGAAACGGCCGAGCTCTCGCAACCGTTGTAGGCCGCCCAGGTCGACGCGGTCTCTGCCGCTGCGGGATACGGACCGTCCGCGCCCGGCAGGGTTCCGCCGCCGTACTGGATCACCGCGTCGGAGGTGCCGTGGATCTGGAGCGTCGAGACGGGGCGGAGCGGAGCGCAATCGGCGGGGTCGTCGAAGGTGGCGCCGGCGATCGAGACCACGGCGGCGACCCGATCGGCGTGATCGCAGGCGAAGCGATACGACATGAAGCCGCCGTTCGAATGGCCCACGAAGTAGATGCGGTGCGGATCGACGCCGAGCGTGCTGTCGATTGCGGCGATCAGAGCCGTGAGGTACGCGGAGTCATCGACCGCCGCATCGAAGAAGTTGCAGCAGGCGTCGGTGGCGTTCCAGAAGCGTTGCCCAAGAGGGTTCTGGGTGCCGTTTGGCGTGGCGAAGAGCATGCCGGCAGCTTCGGCCTTCGCTCCGAACGCGAAGAACCCCTCGGACGCCGCCGCGTCGGTGTTGAAGCCGTGCAGGTAGACGACGAGTGGGTAGAGGGGCGATCCGCCGCCGGGTACACGCACAGTGACATTGCCGCGCCCGGCGTCGACCACGACTGTGCCGGCGAACGCCGCTCCCGGCGGACAAAGGAGAGCGAAGGCGAAGCCGCAGGAGACCAACACATTCCGAAACCGAAGCGGCATGTGGTGGATCCTACGTCAGGCGGGTTCGGAAAGCGGGCGCCAGCAGCGCCTCACCCGCCAGCGAGCGCGTCGAGCTCGGCTCCGAGGAGGCGGCCGCGGAAGCCGCCGACGCTCTCGGCGAGCGAGCCGCCTCCGCTGTCGCGCCAGGCGGTGAGCGCGCGGTCGCGCTGGCGGCGGGAGAGAAGGAGCTCGGGCGAGAGGCCGAGCTCGCCGGCGCGACGGCCGACGAGCGCCGAGATCGCATCCTCGAGCGCGCCGCGGCGTTCACGCTCTTCGGCCGCAAGGCGAGCGGGCTCCGCCGGCGCCGTGTCGGCTGCGACCGCGGCACGAGCTTCGGTGAGCGCCGCGACCCAACGCGCAGCGTGCTGCGCATGCCGCCGCGCCTCGTAACCCGGAAGCTTGGCGATCTCCTGGGGAGCGATTCCATCGCGTCGCGCGAGGGCGAGCAGGGTCTCGTCGCGCAGCAGGAAGGAGCGCGCGAGGTCGAGGCGGTCGGCTTCGCGCTCGCGCCAGGCGGCGAGCGCGCGGGCGACCGCTCGACCGTGCGGCGGCAGGCGGTCGAGACCTTTCACCCGGCGCCAGGCCACCGACGCATCGGCGGCATCCGACTCGAGAAGGGAGAGCTCGGCCGAATCCTCGAGCGCCCATTCGAGGCGCCCGAGCTCGCGCAGGCGCCGCTCGAGCTCGGTGGCGGCGGCCTCCAACTGTTCGACGTCCTCGGCGGCGTAGCGCAGCTGGTCGGTGGACAGGGGTCGCCGCAGCCAATCGGTCCGGGTCTCGTGCTTCGGCAGCTCGACTGCGAAGAGCTCACGGATGAGCGCGGCGTAGGAGAGCGAGGGCCCAAGGCCGGCGAACGCCGCGGCGATCTGGGTGTCGAAGAGCGGTTGCGGCGAAGCGCCGGTCGCGCGCCGCAGGATCGGCACGTCACCCGAGCCCGAGTGCACGATCTTGCGCACATTCGGCGCCGTGAGCAGCGCCGCGAGCGGCGAGAGGTCGGCGATCCGGACGGTGTCGACGAGCGCGATCTCGCCACCGGCCGCGATCTGGATCAGGCCAAGGCGCGGCCGGAACGTGCGCTCGAAAACGAACTCGGTGTCGAGCGCCACTCCGCCGGGCGCAGCGCCGGCGCGCCAGCGCTCGACTCCGGCAGCGAGCTCGTCGGCCCGGTCGATCCAAAGCGGTGCGGTCAAGCGGCGGACTCGCGGCGGGCTGGTCGCATAGGCAGAGTCTAGCCGCGCGACGTCTCACGCGCTTCAGGTCCGGGCTGCGCGCGGCCCCGCTCGGCGCCACTGCGGTACGATCCGGTCAGAGCTCCTTGAGCCTCACGAGGGCATACCGGCCACCCTCCCCCTATCCTCCCCCCATCTTCCCCCCATCTTCCGATGCCGAGCGCTTCGTTCCAGCTGCTGTCGCGGCGCCTCGACGAGGCCCGCGAGCGCCCTGCCGAGGA
>JAGOCP010000332.1 GCA_017998715.1 Thermoanaerobaculia bacterium
CGGCTAGACTGCGTGCCGTGAGCCCTTCGGTTCGAGTGCTCCGGCGGGCTCGCTTTCTCGCCGCCTGGGGAATCGTGCTGGCGCTCAGCGCCGGGGCGGAGCGTCTGCCGCTCAAGGTCTTCGATTCGTCGCAGGGTCTCGCTGGTGACGCGGTGCGCGCGCTCTTCCGCGACTCGCGCGGCTTTCTCTGGATCGGTACGAGCTCCGGGCTGTCGCGCTTCGACGGTCAGCGTTTCCGCAACTACGACACCGGTGACGGGCTGCCGAGTCCGCGTGTCACCGACGTCGCCGAGTCTCCCGATGGCACGATCTGGGTGACGACCGAGCTCGGCCTGGCGCGCCTCGATGCCCACGCCGATCGCGGCTCGGGGCCGTTCGTCGCCGAGCCTCTGCCCCTCCAGCGTGCGGCGGCCAATTGTGTGATCGTGGATCGGGCCGGCATCGTCTGGGTGGGCGGCGTGCGCCCCGTCCGGCTCGATCCCCGGGCGACAGGTGCTGCGCGCAGCCGCGTCGTGGAGCTGCCGGCCGGAAACACCGACACACTGGACTTCGCGCTCGGTGCGGATGGCCGGCTGTGGATCGCGACCGGGCAGGGGCTCGTCCTCCGGCGCTCCGATGGCAGCGTGCGGCTCTTCGAGCTCGGCGGCCCGAACGCCGGCGCCAGCGCGGTGGCCGTCGACGGCGCCGGCCATCTCTGGGTCGGCGGCCCGGGCGGTGTCTACGTCCTCGCCGAGACGACCTTGACGGACGAAGGTCCGAGCGGCACGCCGCTCACGGAGCAGCGCACGCTCCACGCGCGCTCGCGACGGCCGGCTGAACCCGGCGAGCTTCCGGGCCGGCCGGGGGAGATCCTCTTTTATACCGCGGCCGAAGGCCTGGCCGGCGACTTCATCTATTCGATCGAGGCCTCCGGCGAAGGGGAGCGCGCGGTCTGGATCGGCAGCCGCGCGGGGGTGACGGGCTTCGCGGACGGCGGCCTGCGGACGATCACTCCCGGCCAGGGGCTTCCCGAGGCTGCCCAGGTGGTGGCGCTCGAGGATCGCGACGGCTCCGTCTGGTTCGGTTCGGAGAGCTGCGGCCTGACGCGCTTGCTGCCCGCGGGATTCGTCTCCTACGGCATCGCCGACGGTCTGGCCGACGAGCGGGCCGCCTCGCTTCTCGACGGACCCGACGGTGCGCTCGACGTGGTCACGGCCAGCAGGAACCTGCACCGCTTCGATGGCACGCGCTTCGACCTGCTGACCCCGCGGATGCTCTTTCCGCGGCACCTCGCCGGGTGGGGCTGGAATCAGTTCGTCGCCGCCGGTCGCAACGGCGCGATCTGGTATCCCGTCCACGGCGCGCTCTACCGCTATCCACCGCTCGCGGACGCGCGAGCATTGCGCGACGCCTCGCCGGAACGGCGGTGGACCGAGGCCGATGGACTTCCCGGCGCCGACATCTTTCGCGTCTACGAAGATCGCCGCGGCGACGTCTGGGTTTCGTCGATCGCCGATCCGCCCCTGGTGCGGCTGGTCGGCGGCGAGCGCATCGCTGCGGTGCCCGAGGTGAAGGCCGGCGTCGAGACCGGCGGAGCGCCGACGGCTTTCGCCGAGGATCGGGCCGGGAATCTCTGGGTCGGGTTCTATGTCGGCGGGGTCGCGCGCGTCCGCGACGGCCGCTGGACCTTCTTCGGCGCCGCCGATGGCGTGCCGCAGGGCTTCGTCTCCGATCTCTTCGTCGACCGCGAGGGCCGGCTGTGGATCGCCACCACTTCAGGGGGAGTCGGGCGGGTGGACCAGCCGGCCGCGGAGCAACCGGTTTTCCGGCGCTATACCAGCGCCGAAGGCCTGACGACGAGCAGCACGCGCTGCCTGACGGAGGACCGCGAGGGGCGTATCTTCGTCGGCACTTCGCGCGGCATCGACCGTCTCGACCCGGCGAGCGGCAGCGTGCGCGGCTTCTCGACCGAAGAGGGGCTGCCGAACAACCTGGTCTTCGCCTGCCACGCCGCGCCGGATGGCACGCTCTGGTTCGGCACCCTGCACGGACTGGCGCGCTACGACCCCGGAACGCGCCGCGCGACGACCTCGCCGCGGGTGCGAATCACCGGCGTCGCCGTTTCCGGCCAGGCGCGGTCGGTGCCCGAGCTCGGTGTCAACGACGTCCCGGAGCTCGAGCTCGCCGCGGCGAGCAATTCGCTCGCGATCGAGTACGTCGGCATTTCGCCCGCCTCCGGCTCGGACCTGACGTATCAGTACCGGCTGGGCGACGACCAGGAGTGGAGCGCACGGTCGAGCGCCCGCTCGGCGGATTTTCCACGCCTGGGCGCGGGCCGGTATCGCTTCGAAGTCCGGGCCGTGACCCGCGACGGCGTGGCCAGCGTACCCACCGCCGGCGTGTCGTTCCGCATCCTGCCGCCGTTCTGGCAGCGCCCCTGGTTCGTCGCGCTGGTGGCGCTGATCCTCGCCGGCCTCGGCTGGATCGCGATGCGCATCCGGGTGGCGCGCCTGATCGCCGTCGAGCGCGCCCGCACCCGCATCGCCTCCGATCTGCACGATGACGTCGGCTCCAGCATCTCGCGCATCGGCATCCTCGGCGAGCTGGCGCGGCAGCGGGTGCAGGCTTCGCCGGTCGAGGCGGAGGAGATGCTCGGCGAAATCGGCCGCGAAGCGCGCGAGCTCGTCGAAGCGACCTCCGATATCGTCTGGGCGGTCGATCCGCATCGCGACGATCTGGGGAGCCTCGTCGTGCGGCTGCGCCGCTTCGCCGCCGACCTCCTCGAGGCGCGCGGCGTCGCGCTCGAGTTCGAGGCGCCCGCCGATGCGGCGGCGGTCGTCCTGCCGCCGGAGGTCCGCCGCGCCTTCTACCTCTGTCTCAAGGAGTCGATCCACAACGTCGCCAAGCACTCGAACAGCGGCCGCGCGCGGGTGCGGATCGAGCTCAAGCCGACGGGACTCCACGGCGAGGTGGTCGACGACGGCACCGGAATCGCGTCGGGTCGGGCGGCGGAAGCCGAGGCGGCCGGGAGGCGCGGCCTGCCGGGTCTCCGCCGCCGCGCGCAGTCGGCCGGCGGCGAGGTGCGGATCGACAGCGCTCCGGGACGCGGAACGAGAGTCGAGATCTCCATGCCGCTGCGGCCGCGGATGGGCTCCCGCCGGCGGTCGCATGATCGTGCGACGTCCAGCGACGGCGGGAGCTGATAGAACTGGATCTGCCATGACTCCACCTGCCAACGTGTCCGTCGCCCCACTCAGCGCCGAATCGATCCGCGTCTACATCGTCGAAGACGATCGCCTCCTGCGCGACAGCCTGCGTATGCTGATCGGCGGCAGTGCCGGCTTCGCCTGCGTCGGCGCCGCCGGCTCGATGGAGGAGGCGCTCGCCTCGCCGGTGAAGCCGCCTCCGCAAGTCGTCCTGCTCGACATTCACCTGCCGGGGACCCGCGGCTCGATCGGCGTCATCGATCTGCTCGACCGCTGGCCGGAGTCGGTCGTCCTCATGCATACCGTTTATGAGGAGGACGACCTGGTCTTCGAATCGCTGTGCAACGGCGCTTCCGGATACATCCTCAAGCGCACGCCGCCGGCGCGCCTCCTCGAAGCGATCGCCGAAACGCGGCGTGGCGGCGCGCCGATGTCGCCGGAGATCGCGCGCAAGGTGCTGTCCCGGTTCCGCAAGCTCGGCTCTGCCTCGCCAGCTGCGGAAGAGGTCGCCGGGACGCTTTCGCCGCAGGAGACGCGACTGCTAGCGCTCATCGCCGCCGGCTCGAGCTATCGCGAAGCGGCGGTCGAGCTCGACGTGTCGATCAACACCGTCAGAACCCACATCCGCTCGATCTACGAGAAGCTCCAGGTGCACACCAAGTCCGAAGCAGTCGCCAAGGCGATGCGCTCCGGGCTCATCTAGCCGGGCCTTCGACGCTACCGCTCCTTCGGCCGGCGGTCGAGCTCGGGAATGAGCTCGCCGCGAGCGTGGCAGTCGACGAGCTGCGCGAGGCGGCGCAGGCGGG
>JAGOCP010000064.1 GCA_017998715.1 Thermoanaerobaculia bacterium
TCTGGCGGTCGCGGCGCAGGGCGAACTCGATCTGGCCGGCGGCGAGCGACTTGCCGCCGACGACGACGCGGAGCGGAATGCCGATGAGCTCGGCGTCCTTGAACTTCACCCCCGGGCGCTCGTCGCGGTCGTCGTAGAGGACATCGAGGCCGCGCGCCGCGAGCTCGTTCGCCATCTCCTCGGCGGCTCGGGCCGACTCGGCCTCGTTGGGGTTCAAGGCGATCACCAGGACTTCGAACGGCGCCAGCGGCATCGGCCAGATGATCCCGTCCGCGTCGTGGTTCTGCTCGATGGCGGCGGCGACCGTGCGGCCGATTCCGAGGCCGTAGCAGCCCATGATCATCGGCCTCTGGCCGCCCGCCTCGTCGGTGAACTCGCACTTCATCGCCACCGAGTACTTGTCGCCGAGCTTGAAGATGTGGCCGACCTCGATGCCGCGCGAGATCGCGAGCGCCTTGCCGCAGTGCGGACAGGGATCGCCCTCGACGACCGTGACCAGATCGACCACCTCGCCGGCCTGGGCATCGCGGCCCCAGTTCGCGTTCAGCAGATGGACGTCGGGCGCGTTGGCGCCGCAGGCGAAGTTGCGCAGGCCGACGACGGAGAGATCGGCGAGCAGACGCAGGCCCGCGGGGAGGCCCACCGGGCCCAGCGATCCGACCGGAGCGCCGGCCGCCGCCTGGACCTTCTCTTCGGTCGCGAGCTGGAGATGCTCGACGTTCAGGGCGTTCAGGAGCTTGACCTCGTTGACCTCGCGGTCGCCGCGGATCGCCACTGCCACGTAGCCCTTGTCGGTCTCGTAGACCAGCGTCTTGACGAACTGCGTTTCGGGCACGCCGAGGAAGCGCGCGACCTCCTCCACCGACTTCATGCCCGGCGTGTCGCGGCGCGTCAGCTCCGAGGCGTCCGCCGCCGAGATCTCCTCCCAGGGACCGCGCGAGGCCTTCTCGGTATTGGCGCCGTAACCGCAGGCGTCACAGTGGGCGACGGCGCTCTCGCCGGTCGCAGCGGTGACCATGAACTCGTGCGAGGAGGAGCCGCCGATCGTCCCAGTGTCGGCGTCGACCACGGTGTAGTCGAGCTTGCAGGCCTCGAAGATCCGCCGGTAAGCGGCGCGCATCGCCTCGTAGGCCTCGTCGAGGCTCTCCGCAGTCGCATGGAAAGAATAGGCGTCCTTCATCAGAAACTCGCGGCCGCGCATGAGGCCGAAGCGCGGGCGGATCTCGTCGCGGAACTTGGTCTGGATCTGGAAGAGATTGAACGGCAGCTGGCGATAGCTCTTGACGTCGCGCCGCACCAGGTCGGTGATGACCTCCTCGTGGGTCGGCCCGAAGCAGAAGTCGCGGTCGTGGCGGTCGCGGATCCGCAACAGCTCCTTGCCGTACTTCTGCCACCGCCCGGACTCGATCCACAACTCCGCCGGCTGCACCGAAGGCATCGAGAGCTCGACAGCGCCGGCAGCGGCCATCTCACGGCGGACGATCGCCGAGAGCTTCTGCAGGCTCCGCCAGCCGAAAGGCAGGTACGTGTAGATGCCGGCGGCGAGCTTGCGGATCATGCCCGCCCGGACCATCAGCTGGTGGGAGATCACCTCGGCGTCGTTCGGAACCTCGCGGGTGGTGAAGAGGTAGGTCTGCGACCAGCGGGTCGGAGGGGCGAAGACGGAGGAGCGGGAGCTTTCGATCGTGGGCGTCACAGGGTCACCGGAGTCTCGGAACGGAATTGGAGCGTTTCTGGAGCTATCGTTTCTGGCGCTGCTGCACGCGTTCGAGCAGGCGCGAGGAGTCGCGCATGCATTCCATCATCTTCTCCTCCAGCGCGCCGACGCGGGGCTCGAGGCTGCGCGCCTGGCCGAAGGCGCCGCGCGCCTTCTCCTCGTTGCCGGAGGCGAGGAGCGCCATGCCGAGGTGGGTCAGCGTGGTCGGCGACGATCCCAGGTCGTTCGACCTCGCCAGGCACTCCACCGCCTGCTCGTACTCTTTGCGCTTGTAGTGCACCCAACCTTTCGCCGCGAGCGGGAACTGCTTCAGCTCGTCGGGCGCGAGGTCGAGCGCCTGCTGCGCGTACTCGAGCGCCTGGTCGAGATCCTCTTCCATCTCCGCCAGGTTGTAGGCCATCTCGAAGTAGGCGATCGTGCGCGTGAAGTTGCTCGCCCCGTCCTGCAGCAGGAGCTTGCCGATCCGGTTGCCCTCGCGGAACTTGCCGCCGCTGCGCAGCGCGGCGATGAGCGCGGCGGAAGCGGTGGCGCGCAGCATCTCGCCCGGGTTCAGCTCGAGCACGCGCCGCGCCGCGGCCTCGAGCTCCTCCCAGCGGTCGAGCGACAGACAGAGCATCGCGAACGACATGAGCAGCGTCGGATTCTCGGGTTCGGCATCGAGCGCCTTCTGATAGGCCGAGAGAGCGCGGTCGCGCTCGCCGCGGGCGCGATGCTCTTCGGCCTTCGCCATATAGCGCGCCGCCTCGGTACCCACCTCGGGCAATGGCGCCCCGGTCCGACCCGACAGGAACTGGACGAGATCCTGGTAGCGCAACCGGCGGGGATTGAGGCGCTGCGCCTCGCGGAACGACGCCAGCGCTTTCTTGTTCCAGTGGCGGTCGAGGTAGGCGAGGCCGAGCAGGTAGTGCGCTTCCTCGAAGGCCGGGTCGAGCCGCACCGCTTCGCGCAGGCTGCGGATGGCGTGTGCCGCCTGCCCCATCTCGTAGCGGCAGTTGCCCAGCAGATAGAGCGCCTGCGGCACGCGGTCGAGAAGATTCGCCTGCTCGAGGTAGGCCACGGCGCGCGACAGGTCGCCGTGCGCGGCGTAGACGGCGCCGAGACTGAAGTGCGGCAGGAAGGCGTCGGGGTACTCCGCCACCGCCCTCCTGAGCAGCGCCTCGGCGCGATGGAAGTTCCCCTGCTCGTGGAAGATCACGCCCGAGAAGACGAGCGCCTCGAAGTGGTCGGCCTTGACCTCGAGCACCTTCTGGAAATAGCTCAGCGCCGCCTCGGTGTCGCCTTCGTTGAAGTAGGTCTCGCCGAGAAAGAGGGCCAACTCGTAGTTCGTGCGATCGAGCTTCCAGGCCTGCTCGAGCGCGCGCTTCGCGCGCTCGACATCGAAGGCGAAGAGGGCGTACTCGGCGTCGTCCAGATGCTGGGCGAAGAGCTTGGGCCGGTTTCCCTGATAAAGAGCGGCGACGCGGTCGCGGATCGACATGAAACGCTCGCGCTTCTCCAGAGCACGCAACTGGTAGTCCATCTTCGACTCCCAGAGGTCGCTCCACTCCTCCCGCCCGACCAGCCGCCGGCGCTCGAGGAGCTCGCGCAACGTGGCGAAGCCGGTCTGCGACACGAGCAGATTCTTCTCCTGCTTCTGCACGGCGGCGACGAGCTTCTGGGCGGTCTCCGCAGTGCGCTTGACCGCCTCCTCGAGAATCGAGATCCGTTCCAGCAGGTGCTCGTCGAGCGAGAAGTCGGCGCCGCGCTCGGACTCGAACTGCTCGGCTTCGCCGCCGATCGCACCGGAGATCACCATCAGCTTCTGATGGCAGCGGGCGCAGAACTCGCGGTCGCTCAGGTTCTCGGCGCCGCAGACCTGGCAGAAGACGCTGGGAAGGCCTTCAGCCGTAGGCATAGAACCCGCGCCCGCTCTTGCGGCCGAGATAACCCGCGTCCACCATCTTCACCAGCAGCGGGCAGGGGCGGTACTTCGGATCGCCGAAGCCCTCCTCGAGGACGCGCAGGATGTCCAGGCAAACGTCGAGCCCGATGAGGTCGGCGAGCGCCAGCGGCCCCATCGGATGGTTCATGCCGAGCTTCATCACCTCGTCGATCGCTGCCGCCTCGCCGACGTGCTCGTGCAGGCAGAAGATCGCCTCGTTGATCATCGGCATGAGCACCCGGTTCGAAACAAATCCCGGGGCGTCGTTCACCTCCACCGGCGTGCGCTGGAGCTTGCGGGTCATCGCGAAGACGGCGTCGCAGGTCTCCTGCGAAGTCTGCAGACCGCGAATGATCTCGACCAATTGCATGAGCGGCACGGGATTCATGAAGTGCATGCCGATCACTCTCTCCGGCCGGGCGGTCGCCGCGGCGAGCCGGGTGATCGAAATCGAGCTGGTGTTGGTGGCCAGAATAGCCTCCGCGGCGAGGACACCGTCGAGCGCCTGCAAGACCTGCCGCTTGACCTCGAACTTCTCCACCACCGCTTCGACGACGAGATCGCAGCCACCGAGAGCCCCGAGCTCGCCGGCCGAGGCGAGGCGCGACTGCGTCGCCGCGCGGTCGTCCGCCGCGATCTTGCCCTTCGCCACCAGACGCTCGAGGCTCTTGTCGATCGTCGCCAGTCCCTTCGCCAGCGCTGCGCTCGAGATGTCGACGAGCACGACATCGAAGCCGGACTGCGCCGCCACCTGGGCGATGCCGCTGCCCATCGTCCCGGCGCCCACGACGCCGACCTTTCGGATCTCCATGCTCATGCCCTCCAACTCCAAGTCACCCTTGCTCGAATAGCCTAGCAAGGCTTGCTGTTCTCCCGAGAGAGCCCTGGCTCAGGCAAGTGCGGCGTCGTCGCCGGCGAACCAGGGCTCGAACCGCCCGAACTTCGAACGCAGCGTGGCGCCCATGCCGATGAGCGTCGCGGCGGTCCACACCCAGACGCCGGCCATCGGCACGAGCTTGATCAGGCCGAGCAGGCACAACCCGAGCACGGCTGCATGCAGCTGCACGACCCGGCGTCGCGCGAGCCGCGAGGCGCAGAATCTGCCGAAGCTGTGGAAGATCGCCACCATTCCCCAGAGCTTCAGAACGAGCGAGAACAGCGCCACCAGGACGAGCAGCGGCACCCCGAGCAGGGTCGGCAGGAATGCCGACAGAAAGAGCGCCGAAAGCACGATCGTGGCCAGACCCACGAGTCCGGCCGCGAAGCAGCGCAGCGGCTCTTGACGGACCTCCTCCGAGGTGCGCACCAGCGGCCGGCCGGCAGACGCGAAGAGGAGCAGAGTGAGAGCCAGCCAGGCTGCAATCAGACCCAGTTTTGCACCCAGTACGAGCGGCGACGTCGCGCCCATTCCCAGGCTCGGCCCTTCGAGAAGGGTCAGCCAGGCGCGCGAGACGGTGGGATAGGCGACGGCGCGACCCGAGAGACGGGAGCCGCCGGCGGCGAGCAGCCGGCCGCCGAGGACGAGGGCGTCCCCTTCGACGACGGCTGTCGGGGCCAGAACGAGATCGCCGCCGAGGACCGTCACATCCCCGCGCACGCGACCGGAGACCCGGACGGTGCCGTTCAGGGCAGTGACGCCCGCCAGCGCCTCGCCTGCGACCTCGACGCCACGCCCGACCGCGACGATCGGCTGCCGCGCGACGCTGCCGGCTTCGAGATGCAGGCCGGGCAGGGGCGCCGGTTCCGCACCGGCGGCGTTCGCCGGTATCGGCGAAGAGAGAAGAAGCGCGGCGCCCAGAAGGCACCCGGCGACCTGCGGCATCATGCCGGCGAGTCTATCGGGATTTGTCCGCCGCAGCGCTCCGGGAGGCGGGACGAAGCAGACGCAGGAACAACAGATTCAGGGCCAGAAGGAGTCCACCGGCGAGCGCCAGGTGGGTTTTCGAGGCGCCCAGCCACTCACCGAGTCCGGAGCCTAAGCCCCGCCACGAAGCGCCGAGCAGACCCGCTCCGGCGAGCGCCGCGCTTTCGAGCAGGCGCGCCAGCGCGAGGAAGGCGTCGAACGACCCGGCTGCGGGCTCGAGGGAGGCCGCTGCACCGCCCAGGAGAACGGCAGCCGTGCCGCCCAGGGCGAGGAGCAGAGCGAAGGGCCAGCGCCAGACCACCAGCGCCCGCGCCTCCCAGGGCGCCGGCGCCAGCGCGCGCATCACTTCGCCAGTGAAGCCTTCGCGCGGCTGGACGACCGCAGCGGCGAGCAGGTGCCGGACCTCCTGGAGGTCGCGGGCTTCCTGCTGGCAGGTCGCGCAGCCGGCCAGGTGCTCGGCGAGCGCGGCCTTCCGCGCCGGCTCGAGCCGCCCTGCGGCGCCGTCGAGACCGTCGACACCGTCGACACCGCCAATGACGTCGAGGTCGAGGTCGAGTTCTTCCAAAAGGTGGTCGTGGTTCATTCGCTCTTCCTTCCCCATCAGTTGCCGGCGTCCCGAGCACCCAGCAGGTGCTGCTTCAGCATCTGACGCGCACGAAACAACTTGTTCTTCACCGTACCGAGTGGCATCGCCTTGACCTCGGCGATCTCCTCGTAGGCCAGCTCGCCGTAGTGGCGCAGCAGAATCAGCTCCCGATACTCCCAGGGCAGGGTGTCGATCGCAGCCCGGATCGAGGCGTCGAGCTCGCGGCCCTGGAGCGACTCGAGGGCCGACGGCTGGCCATCGGGCAGCTCGAGGTCGACCATCGCTTCGCCGCCCTCGTCCGCCCGGCGGGTCAGGGGAACGAGCTGAATCCTGCGCTTGCGGATCACGTCGATAGCGGCGTTCTGGGCCACCCGAAAAAGCCAGGTCGAGAACCGGTACTGGCTGTCGTAGCGATCCAGGGCCTGGTACACGCGGATGAAAACCTCCTGAGTCAGATCGTGCGCCTCTTCGAGATTGCGCACCATGCGGTACAGATAGTTGACCAGCCGCGTCTGATACCGCTCCACCAGCAACTCGAACCGGTCGCGGTCCCCGGAGAGGACCGATCGGACGAGCGCTTCGTCGGTGGGATCGAGCGGTTCGACCGACACGATTACCTACGTGCCCGCGCTTCAGAAAGTTGCATCGGCGTCCGTCGCTCGGATCGGTCCTTCGCGCGCAAGTTACTCACCGGTCTCGACTTCCTTGATCGAAATCAGGGCGTCTTCCTGGCGAATCTGGTCCAGAACGGTGTCGTCTCCCTCCACCTGGCCGAAGACCGTGTAGCCGCCGTCGAGGTGCGGCTGCGGCGAAAGGGCGATGAAGAACTGGCTACCGCCAGTGTCGGGACCGGAGAGCGCCATGCCGACAGCTCCGCGAGCGAAGCGCAGACGGTTGATCTCGTCGCGCAGGGCGAAGCCGGGCCCTCCCCATCCGTCCCCGCGCGGGTCGCCGGTCTGGACGACGAAATCGGGCACGACGCGGTGGAAGGTCAGCCCGTCGAAATAGCCCTGGCCGGCAAGCTGCAGGAAGGAGAGGCAGGTGAGCGGAGCTTGCGGGCAATCCAGCCGGATGCGGAAGGCGCCCCGCGCAGTCGTGACCTCCACCCGCCGCGGGCGATCGGTCTGCACGAGGACCTGCGAATAGACCGGGCCCGTGCGTTGGGTCGTCACTGGACCGACCTGCGGTCGGGGTTCTCCGAGGCGCACGAGGGCGGTCGCCGCCTCGCGCCGCACCAGGAAGTCCTTGTCCTCGGAGAGCGCGGTGAGGATCGCGACCGCGCTTTCGCTTTCCGCCGGCATCACGAGCGCCCGCGCCGCGAGCGCCCGGACGCCAGCGAGCCTGGCGTCCGGCAGCGTGTCGCGCTCGGCGCTGGCGAGCGCCTGTCCGAGAAACGGCACCGGCAGCTCGGGCGCCTCGGCGACCGCCTCGAGCACCGTGGCGCGCACCGTTGGATCGGCATCCAGCAGGAACCGACGCGCGATGCGCGCCACCTCGGCCTGCGGATCGCCAGTCTCGCCGGAATCGCTCGCCAGCAGGCCTTCGATCGCCGCCACCCGCACCATGGGCTCCGGATCCGCGACCAGCCTCTCGACCAGGTCGTCGAGGGCGAGCATTCCCGCAGCTTCGGCGGCGCGCGCCCGGAGCGCGCGCTCCGGCGAGCTGGCAGCGGCCCTCACGGCCTCGTCGGCCGCCGGATCGTCCGCCTGGGCAAGCGCCAACAAGGCGAGCTCGCGCTCGCGCGGCTCGCCAGTGGCGAGGCGCCGGAGCACGGCCTGGCGCACCTCCGGTTGAGGAATCCAGGCCGGCGAGGATTCGAGCGCGATCGCGCGCACGCCCGGCAGAGGGTCGTCCACGAGCGCGGCGAGCAGACGCCCCCAACCGAGCGGCGGGACGGCCTGCGTGCGCGCGAGAATGCGAGCCCCGGCCCGGATCGCCTGAATGCGCGGCGACGGCCATGGCGCGCCGAGGAGCGGCTCCATGCGGGCGAGATCCGTGAGATCTCCGACGTCTCCCAACCCGCGAGCGGCCCAGGCACGGATCGTCGCCTCCGGGTCGGCGAGCAGGCGGCGCAGGTGCGGGAGCGCGCCGGCGCGAGCGTCGCGGGCGAGCGCATAGGCCGCTCCACGGCGCACCTCCGGGTCGGCGTTCGACTCGAGCTCGACGGCGGCCTCCACCAGACTGTCTTCCTTGAAGCGAAACAGCGCGGGAGCGAGCCGCCGCGCCGCCTCCTGCGGCTCGAGCGCGGTCAGAGTGCGGCGGACGTCCGCGAGCGGCGCCTGGGTCTTGCCGAGCGCCTCGACCGCCAGCACTCCGGTCGGCGAGTCGTCGTCGACCGCCGCGCGCAGGAGCGAAGGCACTGCCTCCGGAAGCGCGAGCTCTCCGAGCGCGAACGCCGCACTCTGACGCACCGCGGGGTCGATATCGACCAACAGGCCCTGCAGGATTCCCCGGCCGCGCGCGTCGCCGATCCGGCCGAGCGCCACGGCAAGGTCGCGCCGGACGGAGGCCGAGCTGTCGAGCAGGCCGATGAAGACGCCTTCCTCGAAGCGCTTCTGGTCGGCCATCAGCAGGAGGAGTGCCTGTGTATCGCGCAAGTCCGTGGCGCGCGCCGATCGCGCTTCCGCCCGGGTCGGAGGCGCCTTCGCCGCCGGCGACTGCGAGCAGGCCAGCGCCGGCAGCAGAACGAGGAAGTGGATCCGACGGGCAGCGCGCAGGGCAGTCATGAACGGAACATGCTACGCAGCGCCCTGCCCCCGTGGCAAGGCGGCACCAGCCGGGCGTGTCGCCGGGCCTGCAGGCGGACGTCGCCCGCGGAGGAGCTCCTCAGGTTCCGATCGCCAGCCGGTCGGCGAGGAGCTTCGGCAGCCCGGCCTTGAGGATCCGCTGTTGGGCGCGATCGACCGGATAAGCGACGCGATGCCAACGAACGACGCGCTTGTCGGAGTCGTAGGTCATGTAGGCGGCGCGCGGATCGCGGTCCCTCGGCTGGCCGATCGACCCGGGATTGATGAGGTAGCGGTTTCCGGGCTCGATCGAGATCGTCCCGGTCTCGCCGCGCAACAGAGCGACCCGGATGTCGCGCCCGTGGTGAACGAAGAGCGACGGTACGTGGGTGTGGCCGAAGAAAACGAGATCCGAAGCGTAGTTCTCGAAGATCTCCCACGCCTCGTACATCGAGAAGACGTAGGTGTCCTCGTCGAGCGGCGAACCGTGGCAGATCGAGAAGCCCTCGGGCAGCACGAGCGGGCCGCGTGGCAGCTCGCGAACGAATCGCAGGTTGGCCGCAGTCAGGTGGTCGGCCGTCCAGCGCGCCGCAGCCAGGGCGGCGTGATTGAAGTTGGCTCCGTCTTCGATTCCGGCGACGACCTTGTCGTGATTGCCGCGGATGCGGTACACCGACCCGGGGAGATCGCGCATGGCCTCGACCACCTGATTCGGACCCGCACCGTAGCCGACCAGGTCTCCGAGCACCAGCACGGCATCGAAGCGCTTCCGCCTCACCCGGCGCAGCACGGCCTGGAGGGCCTCGGCGTTGCCGTGCATGTCGGAGAGGATCAGATACTGCATGCCCGCCCCGCGATCAGGAGAGTGATCCTCGACGCGACTTCCTCGACGCTCTCGCCTGCGGCAACATCGACTTTGAGATCCGCGAGAGAGTAGGCGGGCAGGCGCTCACGATAGAGCGCCAGAACCGTCGCCTCGTCACGAAACAGCGGCCGGTCCTGTTTGCCACGCCCGCCGATCCGGCGGGTGAGGGTGGCGAACTCGGGGTTGAGCCAGACGACCAGGCCCGCAGCGCGAGCGGCGGCGAGGTTGCGCGGGAAGGTCAACGTTCCGCCTCCTGTGGCGACGACGACCGGGTCCTGGAGCATCGACTCGGCGAGAGCCCGTCCCTCGAGCTCGCGAAACCTGCTCTCGCCGGCATTCTCGAAGATCTCGCGCACCGACTCGCCGGCAAGCGTTTCGATCTCGCGGTCGAGGTCGACGAACGGCCAGCCGAGACGGGCGGCGAGGCGCCGGCCTACGGAGGTCTTTCCAGCGCCCATGAATCCGGTCAAGAAAATCCTCATGCCGCCGCGGCAAGCAGCTCGCGGCAGTTGCGGGCGATATCGCCCGCACAGACCGCCGAGATCACCGCCACGCCATCTGCGCCGGCGGCGAGCACAGAGGCGACGTCGGCGAGCTGCACGCCGCCGATGGCGATCAACGGTTTCGCCGTGCGGCTGCGCATCGCCCGCAGCCCATCCAGACCCACGACCGGGTCGGGATTGCGCTTGCTGCGGGTGGCGAAGACGGGTCCGAAGGCGATCCAGTCCGCCGCAGGATCCCGATCGGCCTCGGCGATCTGAGCCTCGTCGTGCGTCGAGACGCCGATTCGAACGGCGGAGGGAAGGAGGCGGCGCGCCGTCGCGGCCGGCAGATCGCTGCGGCCGAGATGCACGCCGGCGACCGGTAGCAGCAGCGCGAGGTCGACGCGGTCATCGATCCACAAGGTACCCGGCCAGGCTTCGAGCCCGCGCAGGCAGGCTTCGACCTCGGCGAGGAAGAGTCCGTCCTCGAGCCGCTTGGCGCGCAGCTGAATCGTCGTGATGCCGGACTGCGCCATGGTCAGCGCACTCTCGGCCAGGCCTCGCGGCGCCAGCGCTTCGGCATCGGCAATCGCGTAGATTCTGCCTGGCCGAAGTGCGGCAACCGACGTCATGGAATCGCCGCCGCCTTGAGCCTCCGCCGTTCCGCGAAGCGCTCCATGAAGCGTGTCGAGAGCCGGCCGGCGCGGAACTCCTCGTCCTCGAGGATCTCGCGATGCAGCGGGATGGACGTCTTGATGCCCTCGACGACGAAGAAGTCGAGGGCGCGCTTCATCCGCGCCACCGCCTCTTCGCGGGATCCGGCGTGGACGATCAGCTTGGCGACCAACGAGTCGTAGTTCGGCGGGATGAAGTAGTCCTCGTAGCCGTGCGTGTCGACGCGCACACCGGGGCCGCCGGGCAAATGGAAGGTCGTGAGCCTCCCGGGCGAGGGCACGAAGGTCACCGGATCCTCCGCGTTGACCCGGCACTCGATCGCATGCCCGCGTGGTTGGAGGCCATTGGGGATCGTCAGCTTCTCGCCTGCCGCAATGCGGATCTGGAGCTTCACCAGATCGACCCCGGTGACCATCTCGGTGACCGGATGCTCGACCTGGATGCGGGTGTTCATCTCCATGAAGTAGAAGCTGCCGTCGAGATCGAGCAGGTACTCGATGGTGCCGGCGCCCTGGTAGGCGACCGCGCGCGCCAGCTTCACCGAGGCCGCTCCCATCCGCTCGCGCAACTCCGGAGTGAGCGCTGGCGAAGGCGCCTCCTCGATCAATTTCTGATGGCGGCGCTGGATCGAACACTCGCGCTCTCCCAGGTGGATGACGTTGCCATGGGCATCGCCGAAGACCTGGAACTCGATGTGGCGCGGCTCCTCGAGGTACTTCTCGAGATAGATCGAGCCGTCTCCGAAAGCGGTGAGCGCCTCGTTGGAGGCGGTCGCGAACTGGCCTTCGATCTCCTCCGACGAGCGCACGATCCTCATCCCGCGTCCGCCGCCGCCCGCCGAGGCCTTGAGAATGACCGGATAGCCGATGCGTCCGGCGAGCTGGCGAGCCTCTTCGGCGGATGCGAGCGGCTCCTGGCTGCCGGGCAGCACCGGAACACCGGCCGCCACCGCTGTCTGGCGGGCATTCGCCTTGTCGCCCATCTGCCGGATCACCTCCGGCGGCGGTCCGATCCAGCCGATCTTGCAGTCGCGCAGAACCTCCGCGAAGTGGGCGTTCTCGGACAGGAAGCCGTAGCCGGGGTGGATGGCATCGGCACCGGTGATCTCGGCCGCCGAGACGATGCTCGAGATGTTCAGGTAGCTCTGCGACGAGGCCGGGGGGCCGATGCAGACGTCTTCGTCGGCGTAAGTGACGTGCAGGCTCTCGCGATCCGCCGTCGAATAGACCGCGACCGTCGGAATCCCGAGCTCGCGGCAGGCCTGGATCACTCGCAGCGCGATCTCGCCGCGATTGGCGATGAGGATCTTCTTGAACATCGGGGGGGCTACTCGGGCCGGATTCCGTACAGCGGCTCGCCGAACTCCACCGGCTGTGCATTGCGCGGGTGGATCTCCGCGACGACGCCGTCGACATCGCACTCGATCTCGTTCATCAGCTTCATCGCCTCGACGATGCACAGCACCTGGCCCTTGCGCACCCGGTCTCCCACCCGCACGAACGGATCCGCGGTCGGATTGGGCGAGGAGTAGAAGGTGCCGACGATCGGCGAGGCGATGAGGTGCAGAGCGGCCGATGCAGCCGCCGCAGCGGCGACCTGGGCGCCGTGCGCGTCGCCGGCGGGCGCTACCGACTCGGCGAGAACGGGAGCCGCGGAAACCGGGAGAGCCGCCGGCATGACCCGCGCCTCCATCGGTGGCGCCGCCGCGGCGGCGCCGGTGATCTTCAACCGAAAGCCGCTGCGCTCGACTTCGAGCTCGTGCAGGCGGCGTTCCGAGACGATTTCAATCAGCTCTTTGATCTGTTCGTAGGTCAACATGATGAACTCAGGAAAGCTCCTCTTCGAGCACCAACGATGCGCGCCTGAGCTCGAAGCGGGCGCGTCCGACGCTGCCGGCGGGTGCGAGCGCGAGCAGCAGGTAGTAGCCGCGCGCGACGGCGCTGACGAGAAACGTCATGCGTTCGGCGACGACGGTGAACTGCTGCACTTCGCCGACCGACAACTCCTGCTGTTGCTGCGAGATCGCGCGCACCTGCGAGATCAGCTCGGCGGCGATGGCCTCGAGGTCGAGCTCCGGGCTGGCGCTGACCGACTCGACCGGCATGCCGTCGCGGTCGACGAGCGACAGGGCGATGGCGCCCTCGATCCGGCCGCTGATCGTCGAGAGGTGCTCAAGAAACATGGTGCTGGGCCCCTCGCCGGATACGCGCCAGATAGTCCTTGAGCAGCGCCGCCTTGCGCGTCGTCAGGCCGCCGACGATGAGGTTGGATTCCTCGACGGTGGGGGCTTCGTCGGCAAAGGCAGCGGCTTCATCGCCGCGCTGCTGCCGCACGGATTCCAGGCCAGCGAGAGCGGCGGCGTCTCCGGGGCGCGCCTGGAGAACGGAGTTGAAGCTCTCCTCTGCCTCCTCGAGATGTCCCTGGGCGAGGTAGAGCTCTCCGAGGGTCGCGCTCGCCGCCTTCGGCGCGGCGGAAATCGGCAAAGGCGGCGCGTCGGCCTCGGGCTCCCAGTCGAACGGCACGACCGCGAGGTCGGCCTCCTCGGCCGCGACCGCGAGCGGCTCGGGTGCGGGCGGCGTCTCGTCGACCGCCGTCGAGCCATCGGGCCAGGCCTCGGACTCCCATTCGCGCGCCGTCGCTGCGACAGGCAGAGCCTCGGTTTGGGGCGGTTCGACCTCTAGCGGGGGTAGCCCGGGGTCCAGCGACTCGGTGGTGAACGAAGGGGTGATGCCCGCCTGCGCCTCGGGCGGCGCCACCTGTGGAAAGGGCGCCAGGTCGAGTGACGCTGCGGCCAGCGGCGGCGCGAGCGGAAAGATGCCCTGGCGCACGAACATCGATTCGATCCGCTGGACGGCGTCCGGGGCGAAGAGCTCGCCGAACGGCTCACGCGGCGAAGCGCCGCCGGACGGTCGACGCGAGGGAAGCACCGGAGTGAGATCGAGCTCGGGCAGGGTCGCCGGAGCGGGAAGGTCGAACAGGGCGGGCGCAGCAACTGGCGGTGCCCCGATCCCTCGCTTCACCGCCAACGTCGCAGGTGGCAATCCTTCGAGGGCCCGGATGCGGTTCTCGAGCGGCTCGATCTCAGCGTCGCGATCGTTGAACAACTTGTAGAGATCGAGGCGCTCGCGCGCCTTGCCCGCCTGACCCTTGGCGAGGTAGGCCTCGACCAGGAGCTTGTTGGCGACCAGCTGCGTCGGATCCCTTGCCACGGCGCGCTCGAGAATCTCGACCGCGGCCTCCGGCTCGCTGGACTCCACGAGGCAGCGACCGAGCGCGACCTGGGCGGCGAGATAGCTCGGATGCTCCTTGAGACCGGCGCGCAGAACGTGCACGGCGTCGGGCAGGCGGCCGGCTCGGCGGTACTCCTCCGCAAGTTGCAGAAAGGCGCGCGACTTGGGATCGCGCTCCCAGCGCTGCCGGAGCTGGTTCAGGTGGTCGGGCGAAAACGGCTCAGGCAAGGCTCTCTCCCCTCGCGGAGAGCGCCTCGCCGGACCCATCGAAGCAGCGCAAATGCATGACTTCGGAAAGTATAGCGCACCCTCCGCGGCGCCGAGTCCCGCCTAGTTGGTGATCTGCACCAGGTTGCTGGCGGAGCTGGTTCCGATGCTGTTGCGCGCTGTCAGCGTGACGACATAGGTGCCAGCCGCGGAATAGGTGTGAACCGGATTCTGCTGACTGGAGGTCGGCGTGTTGTCGCCGAAGTCCCACTGCCAGCTCGTCGGACTGCCGGTCGAGGTGTCGTTGAAGGTGACGACGAGGCCGGCACGCTGGAAGGTGAAGGACGCCTTCGGCGGACGCTGAATACCGACCTCGAAGGTGCGCGAGATGATGGAGCCACCCGCCCCGCCGACCTCGGCGGTGACCGTGAAGCTGTCGCCGCCGACGAGCTGGAGGTCAGCAGCGCTCACGCGCAGACGGTCGGTCGCTTCGCCGTCGGCGTCGGTGGTGATGAACCGCCCGCCGGAGTCGAGCTCGCCCACTTCGGAGCGGAAGTTGACCTGCGCGCCGGCGAGGGGTTGCGACACGTCGTCGCGGACGAGAGCAAGCAGATCCAGCGTACCGCCCGTTTCGGCGAT
>JAGOCP010000333.1:0-1883 GCA_017998715.1 Thermoanaerobaculia bacterium
CGCAACGTTCTCTACGATCCCGGCGCACGCGCCGACTTCGGCCGCTTCCTCGACCAGACGCGGCCCGAGCTCCTGCACGTCCACCACCTCGCCGGTCACGGCTTCTCGTTGATCGACGAAGCCCGCCGGCGCCGCCTGCCGATCGTGCTGCAGCTCCAGGACTGGTGGCTGCTCTGCGCGCGCGCCAACC
The DNA here is from genome assembly GCA_017998715.1 of Thermoanaerobaculia bacterium. GTDB lineage: Bacteria > Acidobacteriota > Thermoanaerobaculia > Multivoradales > JAGPDF01 > JAGPDF01. The sequence continues at coordinate 191 of JAGOCP010000333.1, forward strand.
TCCTCGACTCCGCGCGCCGGCTCTGCCCCGGTCCCGCTCCCGGACGGTGCGCGACCTGTCTGCCGCTCACGCGCATGACGCCGTCGCCGGGAGTCAATCGACTGTTGACGCGCGCGCTCTATGTCCTGCGGCGCCACCGCGCGCGCGCCGCGCTCGCCGCGGCGGAGGTCTGCGTCGCCGGCTCGGCGGCGCTCGTCGACTCCTTCCGCGTCCGCGGCTGGCTGCCGCGCGAGGTGCCGGTGCACCTCGTGCCTTACGGCGTCGATGCAGCTCCTGTACGCGAGGCGCCGGGCGACGGATCGCCGCACCTGCCGCTGCGGCTCGGCTTCATCGGCTCGCTCCTGCCGCACAAGGGTCTGCACGTCGCGACCGCCGCGATCGCCAACCTCTCCGCCTCGCAGGTGCGGCTCGAAGTCTGGGGCGACGCCACCGTCGATCCGGCCTACGCCCGGGAAGCGCTCGCCGCCGCCGGTTCCGCCGCCGTCGAGCTCCGCGGCCGCTTCGCCGAGGCGGACCGTAGCGCGATCTTCGCCAGCCTCGACCTGCTGCTGGTGCCGTCGCTCGGCCTCGAGTCCTACAGCCTGGCCGCGCGCGAGGCGCTCGCCTGCGGCCTGCCGGTTCTCGCCAGCAACCGCGGGGCGCTCGCCGAGCTGTTCGTCGGCGGCGAGCCGTGCGGAGCGCTCTTCGATCCCGACCGCCCGGGCGAGCTGCGCGCGATTCTCGAGCGTCTGATCGCCGATCCGGGAGCGATCGCCGCCTGGCGGCGGCATGCGCCGCGCGTTCCGACTCTGGACGAACACGCCGCGGCGCTCGAGCCGATCTACGACCAGGCCTTGGAGTCCGCACGCCGGCGGGCGCGCGGGCGAGCGCGCTAGGCTCGCCGCGTGTCCGGCTCCTTCGCGCAACGTCTTGCCCTTGCCGCGCGACTGTTGCGCGCGGAAGGGCCGCGCGCGCTCTTCGATCGCTGGCGCGACCGCCGGTTGGATGCTCGCCGGACGCGTCGCTTCACTCTTCTGCCGAACGCGGCCTCTGGCGTCCGGGCGACGACGCTCTGGGTGCTCCCCTTCCCTCTGCAACGGCGTCGCGGCGGCGCTGCGATCCAGCTGCTGGTGAGACTGGAAGAGCGCTCGCAGCAGGAGCCGGTGGCGCTCCTTCAACTGCTGCCGGACCGCCTGCGTTGCGAGCTCTGGGGGGCGGGCGTCGGCGCGCCGCTGGCGCGCGAGTGGCCGGCGCCGACCGTCGAGGCGCTCCCGGCTCTCTTGACCGAAGCGGCGCGCTGGGTGGGTGCGGAGCGTCTCCACTTCGAGAGCCTCGTCGACCTCGCCGCCGATCTGCCGCTCGCGCTGCACGCGAGCGGTCTCGCCTTCGGCCTCTCGGCGCACGACTTCACCCTCTTTTGCCCGCGGCCGCACCTGCTCGAAGAACCCGCCGGGCGCTTCTGCAACTTCTCCACCGATCCCGAGCGCTGCGCCCGCTGCCTGGGAGCGAGCTGGTCTCTGCCGGCGGGCCACCAGGAGCGCCGCCGCGCCCGCATGGCCGAGGCAATCTCCGCCGCAGACGTACTCGAGTTCCCCTCGGAGTACATGCGCCGCGAGCACCAACGGCTCTTTCCTGACATGGATCCGGCGCGCACGCGCGTCGTCCCGCCGCGAAGCCTCGCCGAGCCGCTCGCGTCGCCCCATCGGCCCGTCCG
>JAGOCP010000333.1:1983-3976 GCA_017998715.1 Thermoanaerobaculia bacterium
TCGGAGCTCACCGCCTCGCACGGCGCGTGGGCGAGAAAATGCGCCACCGGCGGGGGGATGTGCACCGTCTTCTGGCCGCCGGAAGGCCAGTGCACGCGCAGGCGCGGCGGCAGCACCGCAAGCAGCTCTTCGACGATGCGCAGCTGCCGCGGTGTGCCCTGAAAGTACTTCGGACCGACGTATTCGTTGAGGATGAGCCAGCCGCCCGGACGCAGCGCCGCGTCGAGTCGGGCAAAGAAGGCGTCGGGATCGGGCAAACGATGGAAGCTGTACTGCGACAGCACGAGGTCGTAGGCACCGCGCTCGAGCGCCAGGTCGGCGACGTTCCCGACCGCGAAACGGACGCCGCCGACGCCATGAAATTCGACCCACCGCTCTGCCGCGGCGATCGCCTCGGGAGACGGGTCGAAGCCGTCGAGCGTGGCGAACAGGCCGCGCTGCGTGGCGAGAAACTCGAGCCCGCCGCCGCCGCAGTTGAGGGAAAGCCAGGCGCCCTGGCGCGGGATCGGCAGCTCGCTGAACAGGTCGAGCAACCAGTGGCCCTCGCCCGCTCCCCCCGAGACGAGCGGCTGGATGTGCTCGGCAACCAGCAGGCCCGAGTCGGTCCAGCCGACGCCGCGCGCCGGCGGAGCGGGCGGCGGAGTGGCAGCGTCGGAGCCCATGGCGAAAGCTTAGCAGCGTCCCCCGTGTGAGAAACTGCCGCGCGATGACAGCTCCCGATCGAGCCTCGACCTCCGCGACGGATGTGACGCCGCAGATCGCCGCGACGGTCGCCATCTGCACCGCCAATCGCGTCGACCTGCTCGCCGGCACGCTCGCCGCCCTGCTGCCGGCGCTCGATCCACGCCACAGCGAGATCGTGGTGGTCGACAACGGCTCCAGCGACGACACTCCGCGGCTGCTGGTCGAGACCGCGGCGAGCGCGGCGGCGGGCGGCCGGCCTCCCGGCTTCTTTCGTTTCGTGCGCGAGGAGCGCGCCGGACTCTCCGCGGCGCGCAACCGCGCGGTGCGCGAAGCGAGTGGCGAGCTCCTCCTCTTTCTCGACGACGACGCCCTGCCGCAGCCGGGCTGGCTCGAGGCGTACCTCCAGGCGTTTCGCGACCCGCGCGTCGGCGCCGCCGGCGGGCCGGTCGAGCCGCTCTTCGACGGCGCCCTGCCGGCCTGGCTCGACGGCCGGTTCCTGCCCTACCTCTCGGCCTGGGATCGCGGCCGGGAGGTCGTGCCGCTCTTCTACAACGAGTTGCCGCGCGGCGCGAACATGGGTTTCCGGCGCGCGACCTTCGCCGTCTACGGCGACTTCCTCGAACAGCTCGGGCGCAAGGGCGACTCGTTGCGATCGTGCGAAGAGATCGAATACTGCCTGCGACTCGAGCGCGGCGGCGAGGAGATCCTCTATCTGCCGTCGGCCGGCGTGCGCCACCATGTCGGAACACAGCGGCTGTCGGTGGCCTGGATGGAGGCGCGCTTCGCCGCCCAGGGATTCTCCGAAGCCATCCTCGATTGGCGGCACGCCGGCGCGCGCGGACTGCGCGCCGGTCTGCGCCGCGTCGCCCGCCTGGACCACGATCAGGCCCACGATTCGGACGCCGACGTGATGGCGGCATGTCTCCGTCACACCTGTCGCGGCTACCGCCGCGGGGCGTTCTACGCGCTGTTCTGCGTCGCGCGCTACCAGCCGCCGGCAGGCGCCGGCAGCGTCACGCTGAAGCCCTTCACGCCCGCCGTCTGAGCGCGGCGGCGGGGCGCGCCTTGGCGCGCGCTCACAGGTAGACCTGGCGCGCCCAGCGATTGCCCCAGTAGAGCGCCAGCGGACGGAGAGCCGGAAAGAAGCGCTCGGCAAAGGTGCGCATTTCGCCGCTCTTCAGGCCCGCCAGCCAGCGCCGCCAGGTCGCTCTGTGCGCGAGGTCGCGCAGCATTCGGGAAAACGCATAGCGCTCGCCCAGCAAACGCCATCCGAAGCCCTCGCTCGCCACCCGCCGCCAGAGCGTCGGCA
>JAGOCP010000065.1 GCA_017998715.1 Thermoanaerobaculia bacterium
AGCGGTTCAATACACTGCCGACCTCGCGATGATCCTAGCCATCACCAATCAGAAGGGCGGCGTCGGAAAAACGACCACCGCCATCAATCTCTCGGCCGCTTTGGCCTCCAAGGGCCTGCGGACACTGCTCGTGGATCTCGATCCACAAGCCAACAGCTCGATGTCGTTCCTCGACGTTCATGGGCTGGAACGCACCATCTTCGACGTGCTCACCGACACCTCGGTGAATCTGCTCGACATTGTCGTACCGGCGGAGAAGGTGCCGAACCTCTCGATTGCTCCTTCGAGCATCGCTCTGGCGAAGATCGAGTCGAAGCTGCTGGGGGAGCTCGACAGCCATTTTCGCCTCCAGGATGCGCTGGGCAGCGTCGCGGACAAGTTCGACTTCATCGTCCTCGACACGCCGCCGACGCTGGGCATCATCACCGTGAACGCCCTGGTTGCTTCCTCCCACGTCCTGATTCCCATCCAGTCGAGCTACTTCGCACTCGAGGGGACCGACGACCTGCTGGAGACGATCGACAAGGTCAAGCAGCGAGCCAATCCGCAGCTGCAGATCCTGGGCGCCGTCATCACGCTGCACGACAAACGCACCCTCCTGTCGCGCGATATCGTCGATCAGATCCACAAGGTCTTCGGCGACAAGCTTTTCGAGACCATGATCACCAAGAGCGTGCGCCTCGAAGAGAGCCCCGCCTACAAGGAGTCGATCTTCACCTTCGCACCGCGGTCGACCGGTGCCTACGAGTACTACAAGCTCTCGGAGGAGGTCCTCAGCCGTGTCTGAAGCCACTGCGACGACCAAGCGAGGCCTCCCGCTGCGGGTCAAGATGCGCCACGGCGCCCATTTCGTCGACGAGCTGGCGAGTCGCAACGAATCGACTGTCGGGCGCCTTCTGCCGTTGTCCAGCCTGCGCCCGAATCCGAATCAGCCGCGAACGGATGTGGGCGACCTCGCCGATCTCGTCGCATCGATCCGCGACAAGGGCGTGCTCGAGCCGATCCTGGTGCGCAAGAACGACCATGGAGAAGGGCTGCCGCCGGGCGTCAAGTTCGAAATCGTCGCCGGCGAGCGGCGATACCGCGCCGCCCTCGAGGCGGGTCTGTTCGAGATCCCGGCCATCGAGCTCGACGTCACCGCGGACGAGGCCCTCGAGATCACCCTCATCGAGAACCTCCAGCGCAAGGACCTCAACGCCTTCGAAGAGGCTGAGGGCTACCAGGCGCTCGGGACCTTGCACAGCTATACCCAGGAACAGATCGCCCAGGCCGTCGGCCGGTCGCGGAGCTCGATCGCCGAGAGCCTCGGGCTGCTGACCCTGCCGCGGGAGGTGCGCGAGCGCGCCCTGGAGCTCGGAATCTCCGCCAAGTCGGCGCTGCTTGAGCTCGCCAAGGTCACCGATCCCAAGGCCCTGGAGGCGCTCCTGGCGCGTGCCGGCCGGGAGGGCCTGAGCCGCGACGACCTGCGCAGCGAGCTGCGCAAGGGTCCGGCCGCCCGCGGCGGCAGCGCCCGCAAGCGACCCTTTGCCTTCAAGTTTCGCGCTCCGGACAAGTCCTTTCAGCTGCAGCTCCAGTTCCGCCAGTCGACGGTCGAGAAGTCCGACCTGATTCGCGCCCTGGAGCAGATCCTCGACGAGATTCGCAGCACACCTGAAGCCTGAGACCCGGACCTGCCCGTAGGGCAAAAGGTTCTTCTTTCGCAAGAAGCAGAGGCAGGCGGCCACGGAAGTCTCACTCCAGAGAGCAAAGAAGCAAAAGCTTCCAGTAAAGGGAATGGCGGATGTGGCGCCTGAGGGTCGGCGGGGAGAGCCTGGCGTCGCGTTTCGAACAGGCCAAGTCCGACATCCATCGCTGGAAGCTGAACAGTGAGCGGTGCTGAGCCAACCAGTCCGACATTGTGTAGAACCTGGCTCAGCGATACCGAGAAGGCCAGACAGCGCGGGTAGCTGAGCACCGAGCCGCGCAGAGCCAACCAAGCCAACATTATGAAAAACCTGCCTCAGCGATACCGGGTCGGTCAGCCCTTGTTGGTAGCAGGTTTACATAATGTATCTTATCGGACGTTATATAGAGGGTGAATCCGGCCCTTCCGGCGGCCGACCCTAGGCCTCGACCGGCCGCTCTTCGGACAGCCCACTCCCAAGGTCGCCCAGCCGCCGCCGCGCGAACCCAGCCCTCCCTTTGCCGGTCCTTTTCTCTTTTAGCTTTTTTCTTCTACCGGTCTTTTTTCTTTTCTTCTTCTTGGCCGCGCCTAGTCGGCGCGGCGGGTCCACCTCGAAGCCAGCCGATCGTCCTCGGCAAGGCGGACGCTCTCCAGCCGATTCGCCGCCGGCAGGCCGGCGACGAGCTCGGCCGCGATCCACAGGACGAGGTTCTCGGTCGTCGGGATCTCCCCGCCCGGGGCAAACTCCGCAACGGCGTCATTGATGTGGGCGTGGTCGAGACGCTGGATCACGGCGACGCGCACCAGATCGTCGAGCGCCGGCAGGTTGACGGCGAAACCGGTCGCGCGATCGATCGCCCCGGAGACCTCGATCGTCAGCCGGTAGTTGTGGCCGTGGGCCGGAAAGTTCGCACACCGACCGAAAACAGCCTGGTTCTCCCCGGCAGTCCACTCCGGCCGGAAGTAGCGATGGCTGGAGGAAAATCCGTAGGTTCGCTCGAGAACGACAGCGCCCGGCATCCGGACGGCGAGGGGCTGCGATACGCTCATTGGGTGAGACCTCTGTTTTCCCGGCTCGACCGGTACGTCCTCGGGGAGATCGTCGGTCCACTGGGACTCGGGTTTCTAGTTTACACGTTCATTCTGCTGCTCCAGTTCCTCTTCAGCTCGGCCGAGATGATCATCCGGCGCGGCCTGCCGGGATCGATCGTCGGCCAGCTGGTGCTCTATTCGCTGCCCAATATCGTCGTACTGACCATCCCGATGGCCCTCCTGCTTGGGGTCCTCGTCGGCATCGGCCGCCTGGCGTCCGACAGCGAGCTCATCGCCCTGCGCTCGTCCGGCACCAGCATCTACCGCCTGCTGCGCCCCGTCCTGCTCCTCTCGGCCGTGCTGACCGTGGTCAACGGCCTGCTGATGATCTACCTCCTGCCGCAGGGCAACCGTGCCGTCTCCCGGCTCTACCTCGACATTCTGACCCGCACGGTCGCGCAGCAAGTGGAGCCTCGCGTCTTCTACAACGAGTGGCAGGGCAAGGTCCTCTATGTCTTCGAAACCGCCGGCCGGGGGGAGGACTGGAAAGGGGTGTTTCTCGCCGACGCCGTGCCCAGCGAGCGCCAGGAGGTCATCGTCGCCCGCCGCGGCAGGCTTCTGGTCGAGGACGCCGGCGAGCGCGTCGTGCTGCAGCTTGCCGACGCCATCAAGCACAGCTTCGACTTCCATTCACCGAAACGCTACGAGACCAGCCGGCACGAGACGCTGCGCATCGTGCTGCGCGACCGCTTCCTGTCGACCGAGCGGGCGCGCATCGCGAGCCGCCGCGGACCGCGCGAGCTCGCGCTCGGCGAGCTGCGCAAGCTCTCGCGCGACATTTCGGCCACGCCCGAGCAGCGCCGGATCGCCCGTGTCGGCGTGCACAAGATGTTCGCCATCCCCGCCGCCTGCCTGGTGATGGGCCTGATCTCGCTGCCGCTCGGATTCACCAATCGCCACGGCGGCAGGTCGTCCGGATTCGCCATCTCGATCGGCGTCATCGTCGCCTACTACGTGCTGTTGTCGCAGGGCGAGGACGCCGCCCGCCTCGGCAAGCTCTCGCCGGGTTTCGCCATCTGGCTGCCCGACCTCCTCCTTCTCGTCATCGGCCTGACGCTCCTGGTCGTGCGCAACCGCGACCGCGGCATCCTCCCCCGCCGCCTCCAGCGCTATCTGGGCGCGCGCTGGGCCGCCTTGAAGCGCCGTCGCGCGACGCGACGGGCAGCAGGCGCCGCCGCGAGCGCCGCTCGCAGCTCCGCCGCGCTGCGCGGTGGCGCCGTGGCCGTGGTGGACGCGCCGGCCCGCCGCCGCCGCGTCGTCCTGCGGCTCCCCCGCCTGAGGCTGCGCTTTCCGAACATCCTGGACCGCTACGTGCTCACCCGCCTGGGCGGCATTCTGGCGCTGGTGTGGATCTCCGCCATCGCCATCAGTCAGATCGCCGATCTCACCGGCAGCATCGACGACATCCTGAAGAACCAGCCGCCGGCGCGCATCATCCTCCAGTACTACAAGTACCAGTCGCTGCAGACCGCCTACGACATCGCCCCGATCGCCGTCCTGATCGCGACGCTGATCACCTTCAGCCTGCTGTCGCGCACCAGCGAGGTCATCGCGCTGCGCTCGCTGGGCATCAGCCTGCACCGCATCGCGCTGCCGGCCGTCGCCGGCGCCGCGGTGGTCTCGCTGCTCTGCGCCTTCCTGCAGCTGCAGGTGCTGCCGGCGTCGAACCAGAAGGTCGAGGAGGCGAACAACATCATCAAGGGCCGCACCCAGCCACGATCGGTCCGGCGGGCCGACCAGCAGTGGCTGCTCGGTCAGGGGCGCTTCATCTACAACTATCTGAACTTCGATCCCGGGGCCGCGACGCTGCAACGTCTGCAGGTGTTCGACTTCGATCCTAACCACCAACTCGTGGCGCGGCTGCTGGTGGCGAACGCCAAGTTCACGCCGCAGGGATGGGCGGTCTCGGACGGCTGGGCGCGGACCTTCGAGGGTTTGAACGAGCGCTCGTTCCGCAGCATCACCACGCCGGTGGTGGTCGATCTCGAGGAGAAGCCGGAGTACTTCGCCGCCGAGGTGCGCAAGCCGCGCGAGATGGGATTCACCGAGCTCCGCGCCTACGTCAAGGAGGTCCGCGACAGCGGTCAGGCGGTGCCGGCCCTCGAGGTCGCGCTGCAGGACCGGGTGGCCTTCCCCTTTGCCTCGCTGGTGATGGCGCTGGTCGCTCTGCCGTTCGCCTTTCGCCTGGAAAGGAAAGGCGCCCTCTACGGCCTGGGTCTGGCGATCGTGCTCGGAATCTGCTTCCTGGCGGTTTTCGCCTTCTTCCGCACGCTCGGCCAGGTGGGCACCTTCCCCGCGGCCATCGCCTCGTGGAGCCCCAACCTCCTTTTCGCGCTGCTTTCGGCCTATCTCTTTCTCGGCGTCAAGAGCTGAGGCCGGAGTTCAACGCGCGAGCAGCTCGCGCGCCCGCTGCCGCCGGTCAGCAAAGTAAGCCTGTACCTCGGCGAGCGGGCGCGAGTTCAGGATCTGCGCCGGCACCGCCAGCGCCTTGCGCGCGATGCCGATGCCGAAGGCGACATCGGAAAGGCCGTGCGGAGAATGGGCGTCGGGATGAATCGAGGTCATGCCGCCACCGGCCAACCAGCCGCGGAGCGGACGCCAGTCGAGGTCCAGCCGGTGCGGATTGGCGTTGAGCTCGGGAATCGCGCCATGAATGCGCGCGGCATCCAGCACCGCCTCGAGGTCGAGCTCGTAGGGCTCGCGCACCAGCAGCAGCCGGCCGGTGGGATGACCGAGGAAGGTCACGCACGGATGCGCCGCCGCGCGCACCCAGCGCGCGGTCATCGCCTCGCGTGACAGGCCGAAGCGGCTGTGGACGGAGGCGACGACGTAGTCGAAGCCGAGCAGCAGCTCGTCGTCGAAGTCGAGCGCCCCGTCGCCCAGGATGTCGCACTCGGTGCCCTTGAACAGGAACGGTTTGCGTCCGGCGGCGTTCCAGGCGTCGATCTCCAGCCATTGTTGTCGCACCCGGGAGGCGTCGAGGCCGCGGGCGTAGGCAGCGGCGCGCGAATGGTCGGCGATGCCGAGATACTCCCAGCCGAGGTTCGCTGCCGCGTGGGCCATGCCTTCGAGCGTCGCGATGCCGTCGCTCCAGTCGGTGTGGACATGCAGCGTGCCGCGCAGATCGGCGTAGGCGACCAGCTCAGGGATCGCCGCCGCCGCGGCGAGATCGATCTCCCCCATCCCCTCGCGCGCTTCGGGCGGAATCCAGGCGAGGCCCAGCTTGGCGTAGATCGCCTGCTCCGAATCGAGCGCGAAGCGCGTCTCCTCGGCCTCGTCCGCGCCCGGTTGTCGCTGGTGGAGTCCGTACTCGTTGAGCGTCCAGCCGCGGCTCTTGGCGCGCGCCCGGAGCTCCACATTGTGCTCCTTGCTGCCGGTGAAGTGCAGCAGCGCGGCGGCGAACTCGCTCGCCTCCACCAGGCGGAGGTCGGCGCGGATGCCGCCGGCGACGACTGCGGCGGCTTTGGTCGCCCCGCGTTCGATCGCCTGCAGGACCGAAGGTGCGGCCAGGAAATGGTCGACGACGGCTTCCCGCTCCCCCGCCGGAACCGCGACCAGGAGGTCGAGATCGCCGATCGTCTCGCAGCTGCGACGCAGGCTCCCGGCGATCTCCACCCTGGCCACCGCCGGGTGGGCGGCGAGGTGTCGCGCGAGAGCCTGCGCGGCCGCGCCAGCCGCCGGGAGAAGATGCCGCTCGCCGTGCTTCTGCAGGCTCGAAAGACCCTGCAGGAGCTTCTCCTGGCTCTTCGCACCGAAGCCCGGCAGCTGGGCGACCCGCCCTTCGCGGCAGGCGCGCTCGAGCGCCGCCGTCGAGTCGATCTGCAGATTCTCGATGAGCAGCCGCAGGCGTTTCGGTCCGAGGCCGGGGATGCGCAGGAGATCCTGCACTCCGGCGGGAAACTCCGCGCGCAGCTCGGCGAGGAGCGCGAGCGAGCCGGTGAGGACGATCTCGGCGATACCGGCGACCAGCCCCGGGCCGATGCCGCGGACCTCGCCCAACGTGCCGGCTTCGTAGAGGTCCTGCGGGTCTTCCGCCATGCCCTCGATGGCGCGCGCGCCGTTGGCATAGGCGCGGCTGCGGAAGGGGTTCTCCCCCTTGAGCTCGAGGAGGTCCGCGACCTCGCGCAGGATCGCCGCGATCTGCGAGCGATGAATGCGCGGCGGACCGCCGGAGCCCGCGGACGGACCGCCGGCGGGCGAAGACGGATCGTCGATGTCGGTCATGCCCGGCGGCGCGAGCGGCCCGCGATCAGTCGACGGCGACCGGGACGGCTCCGCCGACGCCGGCGGCCGAACGCAGCTCGGCGGCGCGGTCGATGCGCTCCCAGGTGAAACCGGGCTCTTCGCGGCCGAAGTGCCCGAAGGCAGCGGTGCGTTGATAGATCGGGCGGCGCAGATCGAGCGTCTGGATGATCTCGCGTGGCGTCAGCTTGAACTCGTTGCGCACCAGGCGCTCGATCTTCTCTTCGGAGATCACCGCAGTGCCGAACGTGTCGACGCGCACCGAGACCGGCTCGGCGACACCGATGGCATAGGCGAGCTGTACTTCCACCTTCTCGGCGAGGCCCGCGGCGACGAGGTTCTTGGCGATGTAGCGCGCCATGTAGCAGGCCGACCGGTCGACCTTCGTCGGATCCTTGCCCGAGAAGGCGCCGCCACCGTGCCGGCCGTAGCCGCCGTAGGTGTCGACGATGATCTTGCGGCCGGTGAGGCCGGAGTCGCCGTGTGGGCCGCCGATGACGAACTTGCCCGTCGGATTGACGTGATAGGCCGTGCGCTCGTCGAGGTAGGCGGCGGGGACGATCGGATGGATGACCTTGGCGATGACCTCGCGGCGGATCTCCTCGTGCGAGACCTCGGGCGCGTGCTGCGTCGAAACCACCACTGCCTCGACTCGCGCGGGCTTGCCATCGACATACTCGACGGTCACCTGGCTCTTGCCGTCGGGACGCAGCCAGGGCAGATCGCCGGCGCGTCGCAGCTCGGAAAGCTGACGCGTCAAGGCGTGCGCCAGCATGATCGGCAGAGGCATGAGCTGCGGCGTCTCGCGACAGGCAAAGCCGAACATCAGACCCTGGTCGCCGGCGCCGCCGGTGTCGACACCCTGCGCGATATCCGGCGACTGGCTGCCGACCGCGCTGACGACGCCGCAGCTCTCGGCATCGAAACCGAGCCCGGGCTCGGTGTAGCCGATCTCGCGAATCGTCTTGCGGGCGACCTCGGAAAAGTTCACGTAGCCGGTCGTCGTGATCTCTCCGGCAAGGACGACGAGACCGGTCGCGACGAGCGTCTCGCAGGCCACCCTGCCGGTCGGATCCTGCCGCAACACGTCGTCGAGGATGGCGTCGGAGATCTGATCGCAGATCTTGTCCGGATGACCTTCGGTGACCGACTCGGAAGTAAACAGATTGGCGTCGCGGCTGCTCATTCTCGGACCTCTGTCGAAGGAAGGGGCAGTGCGCCCCGAAAGCGTCACTTTATCAGACCGAATCGTCCTGATTGCCCTCTGCGCCGCGTATCCACTACCGGCGCATGAGCCGCTTATCGCCTAGCGGCGCGTGCGCCGCGTATCGAGGATCCCGAACAGTTGCGTCGACAGCGCGTGCAGCGTCGCTTCGGCGACCGCGGAGCGTCGGCTCTCGAGTCCGCCGGTGAGGGACGCGACGATGCCGCCGCTGCGCCGCGTGCCGGGAATCGAGTGCGGCAGCTGTTCGACGCCGAGTCCGTCCACCAGGTGGGGCGGCAACTGCAGCGAGCCACTCGATCCCAGACTCTCGCCAGCCACGCCGCGCAAGACCGTCCAGCTGCGGACGAAGAACGGAGTCTCGGTGCCGAGGTCCAGCGAGTGATAGCAGGCTTCCGAGGCGAGGTAGAAGTGATAGGAGCCCGGGAACTCCGCTTCCATCTGCTGGACGCCGCGCCGCGCGCGCGCGATCGCTTCGGCGTCCGAGAGCGGCAGGCCGGTGAGCTGGGTGGGAATCTGCTGCGGCACGACGGCGACCGGGGCTACCTCTCCCGAGTCGCGGCGAAAGAAACGGCGGAACGCATCGCGCACGCCGAACAGGGTGTCGGCGCCGGAATCGACGACACAAACTTCGATGCCGCGTTGGAATTCCCCGAGGAACTCCCTAAGATCGGGCGCCATGATCGAGAGTTCTCGCAACGAGGCTATCAAAACAATCCGCCGGATACGGCGGTCGCGAGGCGCGGAAGCGGTCCTCGAGGGCCCACACCTGGTTCTCGAGGCTCTCGCTGGCGGCACCGAGCTGCAGCTGGTGGTGGCGACCGCGGAGTTTCTCGCCACCGCGCGCGGAGAAGAAGTGCTTGCCCGTCTCCCCCGTCCGCCGCTGCTCGCGACCAGCCGGGTTCTCGAAACCCTGGCGGACGCCGATTCGCCGCGCGGTCTGCTCGCCGTCTGCTCCCTGCCGCGGGCAGACCTCGCCGGCATCGCGCCGCGTGCCGGGCAGATATGGCTCTACCTCGATCACATCCAGGACCCGGGGAACCTCGGAGCGCTGGCGCGCGTCGCCGAGGGGCTCGGAGCGGCCGGCCTCGTTCTCTCGCCGGGTTGCGCCGATCCGAACCATTCGCGTGCGCTGCGCGCCTCGGCCGGAAGCCTCCTGCGCTTGCCGGTGGCGGTGCAGGCGGGACCGGCCCCGACCCGCGAGCGCTTTTCGACGGTGGGCGGCAGGCCCGCGCGTTGGCTCGGACTCGAGGCTCACCGCGGAGCGATCCGGCTCGACGAGCTCGCTCCGGCGGACGGCGGCAGCGACGAGTTCGGCAGCACCGTCGTCGCGCTCGGCGCCGAGGGGCCCGGTCTTTCGCCAGCGACGCGCGCCCTGCTCGACATCACGGTGACCATTCCGCTCGCCGGCCGCCTCGAATCGCTCAATGTCGCCGTGGCCGCGGCGCTGGTCCTGGCGCGGCTGACGCAAGCCCTCACCCCTCCTTGAGCTTGGCCACCATCGCCGGGATGACCTCGTGGAGGTCGCCGACGATGCCGTAGTTGGCGATCTTGAAAATCGGCGCACCCGCATCCTTGTTGACCGCCACGATGCAGGTCGAACCCTTCATCCCGACCAGGTGCTGGATCGCGCCGGAGATGCCGAAAGCCAGGTAGAGCTTCGGCGAGACCGTCTGGCCGCTCGAACCGATCTGGCGGTCGCGCGGCAGCCAGCCGCTGTCGATCACCGGGCGGCTCGCACCGATATCGGCCTTGAGCAGACGCGCCAGCTCTTCGACCGGCCCCATCTTGTCGGCGCCGCCGATGCCGCGGCCGATGGCGACGATGATCTCGGCTTTCGACAGGTCGACCGTATCGCCGCCCACCTGTTGCACGCCGAGAATCTCGCGCCACGGTGCAGCCGCTTCGAGGTCGATCGCCACTGTCGCGACGGCTGCCTGTCCCGGCTTGCGCGAATCGGCGGAAAAAGCTCCCGACTGGAGCGAGACCATCGTCGGGCCGGTGCCGCGGGCACGCACCCGGGCGTGCATCTTGCCCTCGAGGATCGGGCGCTTCCACAACACTCCGCCGCCGTCGGACTCGAACGAGAGCGCTTCCGGCACGATGCCCGCTCCGGCGGCGAGCGCCAGGCGAGGCATGTATTCGATCGTCTGATAGGTATGCGGGAAGAGCAGCGTCGCCGGACTCTCGAGGGCGATCAGGCCGGCGAGAGCCGCGACGTATCCGCCCGGCGTGTAGTCGGCGAGCAACGGATGGTCGATGACCCGGACCGACTCGAGGTCGCAGGCAGCGACCTCGCCGGCGAGCGCGCTCACGCCACTGCCGAGGAGCACTGCGGCCGCTTTCCCCCCCGAGAGCGCCGCGAGCTGCTGCGCGGCGGCCACGGTCTCCCAGGCCATGCGGTGGATCTTGCCTTCACGCTGCTGCAGTACGGCGTAGACGTTCGCCATCAGATCACCCTGGCTTCGTTCTTCAGTTTCGAGATCAGTTCGGAAGCGGCACTGTCACCGGAGAGAATCTGCGCGCCCGCCGAAGCCTCGGGAAAGCCGACCGAGACAACCTCGAGCCGGGAGCCGGCAAGCCCGACCTCGGCGTCGCCGAGGCCGAGATCGGCGGGCGAAACCTCGGCGATCTCCTTCTTCTTCGCCGCCATGATGCCCTTGAGCGAGGCATAGCGCGGGTGATTCAGGCCCGCCTGCACCTCGAGAACCGCCGGCAGCGCGACACGGAAGACTTCGGAGAGACCGCTTTCCATCTCGCGCGTCACCTTGAGCGTCTTCGCCCCCTCCTCGACCTCGACGCCCATCACCAGCCAGGCGTGCGGCCAGTCGAGGTTTCCCGCCACGATGGTCCCGGTTGCGCCGTAGCCGTTGTCGTCGGACTGCGATCCGGTCAGCACCAGGTCGCAGCCCTCCTTGCGGATCGCCGCTGCGAGCGCCCGCCCGGTGGCGATGGCATCGCCGCCGGCGAACGCCTCGTGTCTCAGGTGCACCGCGCGCCCGGCGCCCAAGGCCAGGGCCTTGCGCAGCGCCTCGCGCACGCGCTCGGGCCCGAGGCTGAAGACGACGACCTCGCCACCCTGCTTTTCGGCGATCTGCAACGCCTCTTCCAGAGCGACCTCGTCGCTCTCGTTGATCGCAAACGGCAGATCCTCTTCGTCGATCCACCGGCCATCCTTGCCGACGCGCAGCCGCGCTTCGGTATCCGGCACCTGTTTGATGCAGACGGCAATCTTCATCTGGGGAACCCTCTCGGAAAGTGCGGCACGTCGTGGCAAAGGTATGCTCGACCCGACGCTCGCGTCAACGATCTCCCGTTGCCCTACGTAAAAGGGTGGGGAGGCGCGTGGACAGTCTCTTCGGGCGCATGTTAGCTTTTCCGGCTTCGGAGCTCCGAGTTCCTATGGGTGTATTCGATTCGCTGATCCTGGTCGCGCAGACCCCGACTCCCGCCACCACGGGGCTCGCCGAAGCCTTCGGCCGCTCGGGGCCGATGGCCCAGGTGGTGCTCGGCATCCTCCTCTTCTTCTCCATCGGTTCCTGGGCGATCTTCCTGTGGAAGCTCGTCCACCTCCGGCGCGCTGCCAGGCAATCGCGCAAGTTCCTGGAGATCTTCCGCGCCAGCAAGCGGTTCAGCGAAGTCAGCGCCGCCACCGCCAAGCTCGCGGCCTCTCCCCTGGTGGGGATCTTCCAGGCCGGCTACGCCGAGATCGACCATCAGATCCGGGCGCAGCCCGAGGATTCGACGGCGCGCGGCCAGTATCAGATCCGCTCCCTGACCAGCGTCGAGCGTACGCTGCGTCGGGCTCTCACCGGCGAGCTCGAGATCCTGACCCGGGCCGCCGCTTTTCTCGGCACCACCGCCGCCGTCGCGCCGTTCGTCGGTCTCTTCGGGACCGTCTGGGGCATCATGCGCGCCTTCGAGGACATCGGACGCACCGGCTCCACCTCGCTCGTCGCCGTGGCACCCGGTATCGCCGAGGCGCTGATCAACACCGCCGCCGGCCTGGGGGCGGCGATTCCGGCGCTGGTCGCCTACAACTTCCTCGCCGGCCGCTTCAAGAACCTGCGCCACCAGATGGAGGACTTCACCCTCGAGTTCCTCAACCTGACCGAGCGCAACTTCACCTGATGTCCTTCCTCGGCTCGAGCGGCGGGTTCTCGCACGACGACGACTCCATCCTGTCGGAGATCAACATCACCCCGCTGGTCGACGTGATGCTTGTTCTGCTCATCATCTTCATGGTCACCGCGCCGATGCTCCATCAGGGGATCGAGGTGGCGCTGCCGAAAGCGGAAGCGCCGCCGCTGCCGCTGCGTGGCGAGGATCCGATCGTGCTGTCGATCAACCGCGAGGGGCTGATCTACCTCAAGGACCGCCCGATCCACCCCACCAAGCTGGTCGAGGTGCTCTCGCCACTGCTGCGCGGACGTGCCAACGAGACCGTCTTCCTCAAGGGCGACCGGGACACCCCCTACGGCAAGGTCATCGACGTCCTCGACACGCTGCACCGCGGCGGCATCGGCAAGGTGGGGATGGTCACCGAGAAGCCGGAGCCCAGGCGGCAGTGACGTCGACGTACGCGGTCACCGGAGTTCTCGAGCGCCGCCATACCGATCGGGAAGGGGCCCTGTTGCGGCGCTGCACGGCTGCCGCTGTAGCCGTGCATGCGCTCGCCGTCCTGGCGGCCTGGGGCCTGCCGCGGCTGAAAGCGCCCGACAAGGCGCCGATCGAGTACGTCGCCGTGCAGATCGTCCCCGCCGCGCGGCTCGGCGTCGAGCGCCCGAAGCCCGCCGCGCCACCGCCGCCCGCCAGCAAACCGGAACCCGCACCGGTCGCGCCGCCCGAAGTCGCCCCGCCCAAAGAGACGCCGACGCTGCGCGAACCCACCGCACCCAAGGCGCCGCCCAAACCCGTCGCGTCGCCGGAGGCGAAGCCGGCCGTGGCGACGCCGGCCGTCGCCGAACCGGAAGTCCAGGGGAGCGAGCGCGGCAGTGCCGGCGCCCTCGCCCTGGGCGCCGCGGTCGCCGGGCTCGACAATCCCGACTTCGTCTACGGCTACTATGTCGATCAGATGCTCGCCATGATCCAGCGCAACTGGGTGCGTCCGATGGTCGGCTCGGGAGTGGAGGCCACCGTGCACTACCGCATCCAGCGCGACGGCCGGATCGTCGAAGTGCGCATCGCGACCTCTTCCGGCATCAACTCGTTCGACCTCGCCGCCCTGCGAGCCGTGCAAGCCTCGACTCCCCTGCCGCCGCTCCCGCGCGCCTTCCGCGAAGGATCGCTCGGCGTCAACCTGATCTTCCGATGAGGACTCTTCGACCATGACCCAGTCGCGATCGATTCGCGCCGCCGCAGCCATCCTGCTCGCCCTCGCCTGCTGGGTCGCCCAGGCGCAACAGCCGGCCGCTCCGCCTCCGGCCGCCGGCCCCGCGCCGACCGCGAGCCCCTTGCCGGCCGCGGCGCTCCAGCCGGGATCGCCGGCGACGCCGCCAGCTGGAACGACGATCACCATCGTCATGCCCGATGGATCGACCCGCGCCCAGATCGTCCTCGCGATCCCGCCGCTCGGCAACCTCGCGGCGCTCCAGGGCACGGCCGGCAATGCCGCCCGGACGGTAGATCAGACGCTGCGTCGCGACCTCGAGAAGAGCGGCATCTTCCGGATTCAGGAGGCCGAGGAGCTAGCGGTGCTGTCGCTCACCGGCGACCTCGCCCATGATGCCGACCAGTACCGCTCGCTGGGCGCGGAGATGCTGCTGGCGAACGAGATCAAGCAGGACGGCGACCGCCTGGTCATCGAGGGTCGCCTGATCGACCTCGCCAGCCGCCAGCCGATCGTCGGCAAGCGCTATCGCGGCACCTACGATCTGGCGCGGCGCATGGCGCACACGTTCGCCGACGAGATCATCCTCTATCTCACCGGCAAGCGCGGCGTCGCGCTGACTTCGATCGCCTTCTCCTCCGACCGCGACGGCGAGAAGGAGATCTACCTCATGGATTACGACGGCTTCGACCAGCGGCGGATCACCGGCCACCGTTCGATCTCGATGAGCCCCGCCTGGAGCCCGACCGGCGACGTCCTGTCCTACGTCTCCTTCTTCGGCGGCGAAGGGCCTTCGATCTACGTCGCCGATATCCTGAGCGGACGCAAGTCTCCCGTGGTCACCAGCGGTTCGCTCAATACCTCGCCCTCGTTCTCGCCCGACGGCCGGCGGATCGCCTTCGCGCGCGGCCTCGGCGCCAACATCGAGATCTTCACCTGTCGCCGCGACGGCAGCGAAATGCGGCAGCTGACGAGCTCGCCGGGCATCGACACCAACCCGGCCTGGAGCCCGAACGGCAACGAGATCGCCTTCACCTCGAGCCGCTCCAGCTCGGTGCAGATCTACGTCGTCGATGCCGAAGGCACCAACCTGCGCCGCATCACCTTCGAAGGCGACTACAACGACGGCGCCGCCTGGAGCCCCGACGGCACCCGTATCGCCTTCGCCGCGCGCGCGCAGCAGAACCGGTTCGACCTCGCCGTGGTCGATCTCGTGACCCTCGCGACGCAGCGTCTGACGGACGGCGGCGGCAGCAACGAGAGCCCCGCGTTCTCTCCCGATGGCCGGCGCATCGCCTTCAGCTCGACGCG
>JAGOCP010000334.1 GCA_017998715.1 Thermoanaerobaculia bacterium
CGGGCCGGCGTCGCGACGGCGGGGCTCGCGACACCTGCCACGCGCGCCGGCACGACGGTCATCAGCGCGGTCGACGGGTAACTCGCCCGACCGCCGGGCACGTAGAGGCCGGCGCGGGCGAGTGGCTGCACGGTCTCCGCGAGAGTGAGGCCGGGCTCCTCGACGATGAAGCCCTCGCCCCCTGCTGCGAGCTGCGCGCGGTGAAACCGCTCGACGTTGTCGATCGCCAACTCGACTGCCTCGCGGAGCTCCGGCGCGATGTTCGGCCAGCCGCGATCCTCCGCCAGCGGAGCCAGGCGAAGGTCGGAGATGCCGACCGCCGCGAATTCGTCGTAGCTGCGCGCCGCTTCGACCAGCGCGGCATCGCCGCCCTTGCGGATACGGGCGACGATCCGGCGCACCGCCTTCTCCAGTCTGGGATCGAGCACCGTCGCCAGGCGTTCGGCAATCCGCCGGCGCAGGCGACGTCCCGCGGGGCTTTCGGCTCCGACGAGGCGCAACCCGCTCACGCGGCGACCCCGGCGCGCTCGAGGCGCGACAGCAAGTCGGCGAGCTCGACGCGCCGCAGCTGCCAGGCAGCGCGGTGAACGACGAAGCAGGGGGCGATCTCGCGCACCGGCGCGAGCTCGACCAAACCGTGCGCCCGCAGGGTTCCGCCGGATTGAACGATGTCGAGGATGAAGTCGGCGAGCCCGACCAGCGGCGCGAGCTCGATCGAGCCCGACAGCTCGAGGATCTCGGCGCTCCACGGCTGGCGTTCGAGAAAGCGCTCCGCGGTGCGCGGATACTTGGTGGCGAGCCGCACCTGCTCGCCGGCTCCAGGCAGTGCGCGGCCGGCGCGGCCGATGAGCGACAGGCGGCTGCGTCCGCCGGCGAGCTCGAGCGGCACGAGCAGGTCGCCGTCGACCTCGTCGAGCACATCGCGGCCGACGATGCCGCAGTCGGCGATGCCGCGCCCGATGTACAGCGGCAGGTCGCGGTCCTTGAGCAGCAACACTTCACAGCCGAGCTCGGGGAAGGCGTGCCAGAGGCGGCGCGAGTCGCGCGCCGCGGCACTGTCGAGGCCGGTAAGGTCGAGGCCGCCGGCGGCGAAGGCCGCGAGCGCCGTCTCGAGATTCCGCCCCTTGGGCAGCGCGAGGCGGATCATGGCTGGAGCTCCGGCTGCTGCCGCTCGGCGAGCGCGTCGAGGCGGAGCGAGAAGCCGACCGCGGCGACCTCCGCG
Source organism: Thermoanaerobaculia bacterium (assembly GCA_017998715.1). GTDB lineage: Bacteria > Acidobacteriota > Thermoanaerobaculia > Multivoradales > JAGPDF01 > JAGPDF01. Next base: position 1,223 of record JAGOCP010000334.1, read on the forward strand.
CCGAGCCTGCGGAAGAGCGCGTCGTAGCGCCCACCGGAGGCCACCGGCCGCGCCCGACCGGGAAGATAGGCGCGCATCACCAGGCCGTCGTAGTACGGGCGGAAATCGCGCGCCCCCGGATCGGCGGCCGCCGCGGTCCCGGACAGCGCCGTGAAGTCGGCGAACTCCGCCAGGTCGATCGTCGCTTCGACGGCGGGATCGAGACGCGTCAACTCCTGGCGCACGCTCTCCAGGCGCGCGAGGGCGGCGGCGCCGCGCTCGCCGAGATGCCGGTTGTCGGAAGGCGTGCCGCGCTCGACGATCTCGGCGATCGCCTCGGCGACGCCCGGAGTCGGCGCCGGCATCGCCGCCGCCGCACCTCGCGCTGCGCCGCGCTCGCGGCGCGCGATTGCCCGCGCCAGCTCGGGCGCCCGTTCGGGACCCACCGCGGCGACGAGCAGCTCGTCGAGAGCTCCGGCGAGGCCGAGCACCAGGCGCGCGCGCCCGCCGGACGCCAGGGCGAGGAGGCGCGCACACACCAGCGCCGCTTCGCGCTCGAGGGCCAGGCCCTCGCTCGCCCGGCCGAGAAGCTCGCCGCCGATCTGATGCTGCTCGACCTCGCTGCGCGCGCCGCGCTCCGGACAGCGCACGACCTCACCGCGATAGAACAGCCGGAGCGGCAGCGCGAGACCCTCGAGATGCGGCGCGAGCAGGCGGGCGAGCATTGGTGTGAAGTCGGAGCGCAAGGCGAGCAACTCGCCGTCGCGATCGGCGAAGCGATAGAGCTCGGCGCGCGCGGCCGGCGGGAGCAACGGCTCGTAGGGCGCGAAGTAGTCGAGCATCGGCAACACCGCCTCGCGGAAATCGCACGCTTCGAGCTCGTCGGCGAGCAGCGCCTCGAGCCGGCGCAGGCGCGCCGCCGATTCGAAGAGGAGCGCGGAGACTCCCGCCGGCAGCGTGGACGAGAGTCTCATGCCTCCTCCGCGGCGAGTCCCAACACCTGCCGCGCGAGCGGCAGCGGCAGCTCGCGCCCGGTCATCGAGCGGAACTGCGGGATCGCCTGATAGAGCAGCACTTCACGACCGTCGATCGCCACGAGGCCGCGTCGCCTCGCCTCGGCGACCAGCGGCGTCGGTGCCTCGCCGTAGACCAGGTCGACCACCACCGAGCCGGCAGCGAGACGCGCCACCGGCAGCGGCAGCTCGTCCGAGTTGCGCCGGCCGAGCGGCGTGGCGTGGACGTAGACCTCGAAGCTGTCCGCCGGGGAGCCTGCGGCGCCGGGCGCCACCAGATCGGTGAGCGCGACGAACGGCAAGCCGAGCGACCGGGCCGCCGCCATGCCGCGCTCGGGTCCGCGATTGGCCAGCACGACCCTGGCGCCGGCGAGCGCGAGCCCGAGCGCCGCCGCCCGGCCGGCGCCGCCGCAGCCGACGACCGCGATCCGCTTTCCGCGCGGCTCGACGCCGCGGGCGCGCATCGCTTCGACGACCCCTTCGGCATCGGTCGACTCGCCCTCCCAGACACCGCGCCGCGGAGTCAGGGTGTTGACCGCCTGCAGGCGTTCGGAGAGCGGGCTCGTCGCGCCGGCGACGGCGAAGGCGACCTCCTTGTGCGGCGTCGTCACGGACAGCCCGCCGAGCACCAGACCGAGCTCGGCAACAGCATCGCTCTCGACGAGCTCGAGCCAGAAGTCCCCGAACTGCTCGACATCGAACGGCAGATAGACCGCCGGCAGGCCGAGGGCGCGATAGGCCGCGTTGTGCAGGCGCGGCGACAGCGACAGCAGCGCCGGCCAGCCGACGAGCCCGAACAGATGCCGGATCGCCGGCAGCTCCGGGAAGCCGTAGTCGCGGCGCAACTGCGCCACCGAAGGCTGGCCGGGCGCGGCGGCGCGGGCGCTCGCCGAACCGTAGACGACCGGCGCGCCGAGGCGCGGGGCGAGAATGCGCGTCCAGAAGCCGGCGTTGCCGCTGGCGAAGGCGAGGACGTCGCGACGCGGAGAGCCGGCGAGCAGTCGTAGAGGCGCGAGCTCTTCGCCGGCGTTGGCAGCCCCCGGCACCAGCTTGTAGAGCGCCGCCGGCACCGAGGCGAGGTGAGCGAGGCGCGCGCGCAGCGCCTGCAGATCGATCGGCGCCCCGTGCCAGGAGACCACGCGCCGCGCGGCGGGGATGCGCGTCAGGAGCTCCGGCACCAGATCGCGCTCGCCTTCGAGGTCGACGCGGTCGAAGCGCGGCGCGGCCTCGCCGATGCGCCGCAGACGCGCCTCGCGCGGCCCTTCGAAGGCGCCGCCTTCGAAGGCGCTGCGCAGCGTGTAGAGGATCTCGCCGGGGAAATGCGATCGCAGCCAGTCCGGATCGAGATCGCCGACGAGGTCGGCGCGCACCTCGAGCCAGTCGGCGGCTCCGGCGAGAGCCCTGAGATCACTGCCGTCGGCGGCCGGCGGCTCGGTCAGCGAGGCGACGACGATCGCCCGTTCCGTCTTCTCCATATGTGCAAAAACCTCCCCCCGGGTACCCGGAAGGAGGTCAGCGGAGGGAATGCAGGTTCTCGGCTGGTCGTCCCGGGCCCGATGGGCCGGGACAAGAAGCCCCGGCCTACCTAATGCGCGTGATGATGAGCAGAGCTGCGCCAGCAGCCAGGGGCCGGAACGGTGGCGCGGACGGAGCTCGGACGAAACATGAGGCGGCGATTCGAACACCGCCCGCCGCGCCTGTCAAGTCCACAGAGTGCTGCTGAATCTGCCGGTATGACCTGTCCGTCGT
>JAGOCP010000335.1 GCA_017998715.1 Thermoanaerobaculia bacterium
CGCTGCGCGCCGGCATCGGCAGCCTGATCGAGATCCACGGCGACGGCGGGCAGGGCCGCGACTGGACGGACGGGTGCGTCGCGCTCACCGACAGCGACATGGACAAGGTCTTCGCGCGCTCCCGCGTTGGCACACCTGTGACCATCGTGGGCACGTTCTAGATAGGATCTCCCCGTGATCTCGAATCCGACGCCTCCGGCGCCCCCCGACGCCCATGCACTTCCCGGCCCCGACGCTCCATCGCCGAGGCCACGTGGCCGCGTTTGGCGCTGGCTGCGCCTGCTCGGCGCGCTGATCCTCGCCCTGGCGATCGTCGGCACCGGCACAGCGCTGGGTCTGGCGCGCTATGGCGGGGCCTACACCGCGCATGCGTTCTCGACCCGCCTCGAGCTGCCCGATCCGGCGACGGTCAAGGGCGATCCGGCGGCGAAGGCCGAGAAGCTGGCCGGGCGATTGGCGACACTCGCCCCGAAGGACGTCTACGTGGTCGTCGACACCCACAACAACCGCCTGCGGGTCTATCGCGGCGCCAAGCTCCTGCGCGAGGCGGTCTGTTCGACCGGCTCCGGCATCAAGCTGCGCGATCCGCGCGACGGCCGGGAGTGGTTTTTCGATACCCCGCAGGGCGAGTTCAAGATTCTGCGCAAGCAGAAGAACCCGCTGTGGATCAAACCCGACTGGGCGTTCATCGAAGAGGGCTACCTGCCGCCCAAGAACGCGCGCGACCGGGTGGACGACTTCTCTCTCGGCGACTACGGCCTCTATATGCGCGACGGCTACATCATTCACGGCACGATCTTCAAGACGCTGCTCGGCAAGCGGGTGACCCACGGCTGCATCCGGCTGGGCGACGAGGATCTCAAGTTCGTCTTCGACACGGTTCCGACGGACGCGCGTGTCTACCTCTTTTAGGCTGGGCGCCGCCTTCGCGCTGACGCTCGCCACCACCGCCGGGGCCCTGGCACAGGCGGCGGCCAAGCCCGCTGCCGCCCCCGACGGTGCGGCGCTTGTGCGGCTGCGCACCGCCGAGTTCGAGACCGCGCTGGCGCGCGAACCGAAGATCTACCTCGTACTCGATCCGAAGGGCCTGCATCTCGACATCAAGTCGCGGGCGATGGTCCTCGAGCGTGTCGAGCTCGAGGACCTCCTGCTGCTCGAGTTCGAGCCGCTGTTCTCCAGCTCCGACAGCCCCGAGCTCTCCGCCCCGACGTTGTGGAAGGTCACCCAGGGCCCCGGCGATACCGACCGCGAGACGATCGCGCCGGTCGAGCTGCGGCCCTACTCGGAAGAGGAAGAGAAAGAGGAGCCGGTGGTCGCGCCGGCCGCCGGAGCCCAGGCTGCGCCGGCCAAGAAGAAGCCCGACGAGACCACGATCCCCACCAGCTATCGCGCGACGCTCGACAACGGCTGGCAGCTCTACGTCACCGCCGAGGCGCCACAGTCGAGCTTCTTCCGGCGTCTGGTCGCTTCGGTGCGCGACGGCTGGCAGCGGCTGCGCGGCGAAGAGCCGCAGCATCCTTCGCTGATCACGATGGTCGTCGCTCCGGCCGGCGCGCAGCGCCTGCATCACCTCTTCCGATCCGGCACCGAGATCCTCGTCCTGCCGTAGCCGTCAGCATGACCGCTCCACCCTGGCGGCGGCTCGACTGCACGAAACGAGCCCCGAGCCCCGTGCGCGCCTCGGTCAGTGCACGCTCCCCCCGGATTCGGTGCCAGGCACCGCTTCGACGAGCACCGCTTCGACGAGGAGTTCCACCGCACGGTCGAGGAGCGGGTCGGGGCCGGCGGCGGCGAACTCCTCGCGGGTGAAGGGGCAGGGGCTGGCACGGAGTTCGAAGCCCTTTCGCCAGCTTGCTAGAGCTTCGCCCTCGAGGCGCATCTCGAGGTCGGCGTCGGGAAACACGCCGGCGCTGGCACCGGCCGGCGGTGGGTCGTGCCGGTCGGCCGCAATGCCTGCCGGACGCACGTACCGGCTAGTGGTCAGGACGAGCCCGCCCTGCCCTTCGCCGAGCTCGAACATCTCCTGGATCCGCCCTTTGCCGTATGTCCGCTCGCCCAGGAAGCGGGCACGTCCGTGGTCGCGCAGCGCGGCGGCGAGAAACTCGGACGACGACGCGGTGTCGCCGTCGATGAGGACGAGCAGCGGCCCCGCCCAGGCCACGGCCGGATCCGCGATCTCGCGCGTCGAGTCGTGGCGCCCTTCACTGCCCGCGAGCAGGCCTTCTGCGAGAAAGAGGTCGGCGATCTGCACAGCGGCCGATTTCAGCCCGCCGTAGCTACCGCGAAGATCGAGGACGAGGCCGGTCGCTCCCGCCGAGGCGAGCCGGGCGAGGGCACCGGCGACGCTCGCGCAGGAGTCCTTCGCGAGGTGCTCGATGCGCAGGTAGCCGATCCCGTTCCGCGGCTCGAGCAGGTAGCTCGCGTCCCCGTCCTCGTCGCGTGCGACGCCGTGAACGCTCGGCATGTGATGGGCTTTGCGCACGACATCGATCTCGCGCTTCGGCCCGCCCGGCTGCGAAAGGCGGAGGCGGACGTGAGTGCCCGGCTCACCGCGCAGCCTTGGGAAGGCGTCGTCGAGCGGGAGTCCGGCGAGTGGGTGCGCGTCGATCGCCTCGATGCGGTCCCCGCGCCGAGCTCCCGCCGCCCCCGCGGCCGAGCCGACGATCAAGCCCTGGATGCGCGGCAGGCCGGCATCGGCGTCGAGCTCGAGGACGACGCCGACGCCCGCGAACGACGCCGAAATCTCGTCCCGAAACGAGCTCCAGTCCGCGGCGTCCAGCACCCGGCCGTAAGGGTCGAGCTCGCGAACGAGGGCCCGGAGGGCCCTGGCTTCGAGCTCCTCGCGGGGGATCTCCTGCCAGAAACGGTCGTGAATCCGGGCAATCGCAGCGTCGAACCGGTTCTCAGCCAGTGCCGCTTGCGCCCGCGCGTAGGAAGCTCCGGCAGTCAGCGGAAGGGTCAGGAGTAGGCAGCTTCGCGCCAGGAGTCGTCGCATCGTTCCCTCCGTAGGTCGTCGCCGGAAAGAACGGACTCCGGGCGAGCCCGACGACAAGTGTGGCCCGCGCCGCTCAGAAAGAAGGCAAGCTGGCGGAGGGGGAGGGATTCGAACCCCCGGGATCCGTGAGGACCCAACGGTTTTCAAGACCGTCGCGATCGACCACTCTGCCACCCCTCCTTCGAGGACCGTCAGTCTTGCCTGTCTCGCGGCGTTGGGCTCGCTCGGCGATCGCTCAACGTACCCAAAGTACGTCTCGCGATCTCCTCGGTCGCCCGCCTTGCGATACAGGCAATCCGGACGGTCCTGTCGCTGGGCAGTCTACCGAATCGACGACTCTCGCGGCGCCACAGCGAACCGGAAGGCTGCTCAGCCTTCCTTGACGATGCGGTCCAGACCGGGGAGGTAGGGGCGGAGCTTCTCGGGAATGGCGATCGAGCCGTCGGCCTGCTGGTAGTTCTCGAGAATCGCCACCAGGGTGCGGCCGACGGCGAGGCCGGAGCCGTTCAGGGTGTGCAGGTGCCGGGGCTTGCCGCCTTCGCTGCGGCAGCGCAGATTGGCGCGCCGCGCCTGGAAGTCGCCGCAGTTCGAGCACGAGGAGATCTCGCGGTAGGTCTTCTGCGACGGCAGCCAGACCTCGAGGTCGTAGGTCTTGGTCGCCGAGAAGCCCATGTCGCCGGTCGACAGGCAGATCACGCGATACGGCAGCTCGAGCAGCTGCAGCACGCGCTCGGCGTGCGAGGTCATCTCTTCGAGCTGGGCGAAGCTGGTCTCCGGCGAGGCCAGCTGAACGAGCTCGACCTTGTTGAACTGGTGCTGGCGGATGAGACCGCGCACGTCCTTGCCGTAGGAGCCCGCTTCGCTGCGGAAACAGGGCGTGTAGGCGGTGTAGCGCAGCGGCAGGAGCGCCTCGTCGAGCACCTCTTCGCGGTGCAGATTGGTGAGCGGCACCTCGG
>JAGOCP010000066.1 GCA_017998715.1 Thermoanaerobaculia bacterium
GTACTGATCGCCGGCAGGGTCTTCGGGCACCTCGAAGGGCGCGCCCACCTGAGAATCCTGGCCGTTCACCAGGACGGCGAAGATTCCCTGGCCGTCGCTGTCGGAGTCCGTCCAGACGGCGACGAAGCGCTGGCTCGACAGGCAGGCGACCGAGAGATCGTCGGGATCGGAAATGCCGGCGAAGGGCACCTCCGGGGTGAGCGCGGTGCCGTTCGCAGCGAAGCGGCGGAACACCAGAAAGGGGTTCTGCCAGACGACGACCGTCGTGTCGTCGTCGAAGCGGCAGAGGGCACTATGAAGCATGTCGCCGGCGGTCGTGCTCGCCTGGGTCTCACTGCCGAGGCTCGAGCCGTTGCTGAGCGTCGACCGCAGGGCGACCGCCCGCCCGGTGTTCGGTCCGTCGCGCCAGGTGACGGCGAAATCACCGCTCGCGTTCATCGCCAGATTGGGACGATCCTGGTCGCCGGCGGTCGTCTGATTGACGACGAACTCGTTGAAAAAACTGCCGTTGCTCGCCATTTTCCGCGCCACGACCCCCTCACCGCTGCCGTCCTGGCCGTCGCTATCCCAGACGAAGACAGCCGCGCCGGAATCCGCCATGCGGACGCCGGGCCGCCTCTGGAAACTGGTAGTGAACTGATTGACGTCGAAGGCTCCATCGACCGGCAGGGGCTGGGCGGCGAGCCTCGGCGCTGCTGGCATCGAGACGATCGCTGCCGCGAAGGAGAGGCGGGCGACACGGGCGAGGACGGAGATCCATGAGCTCGCTGCGGCGGTCCTGGGCATCGGCGCTCCCTCGACAAAGTGACGGACGGCGCGAATGCCGATCCGCGCAGGGAGCGTAGCGGGCGGCGACGCCGGCGAGCGACTCTCTTGCGACCGGGGAGACGGCCTGACGAAAGTGAGGGGCACGCCGGCCTTCAGCTCTGGAACGGGGAATATGGGGACTGTCCCCATTTTTTTCGCTGGGGACACGTTCCCGCCCTGGAGCGACCTCGGGTCGTGCGGGGGCGCGCTGGGGGCGGCGGTTCCCGGCAGACCCTGACTTTCGTCAGCGTCGTTGGCCACCGAAGGGGAGTTCGCAATCCGCCGCAGGTCGCGCAGAGTCGCACACACTTCGAGGGAGGGTGATCATGGTGCGAGGGCGACGCGGCGCAGGGGCGCGGGGAAAGTGTGTATCGGCGGTCGCCGGTCTCTGGGCGGCGGCGGCGGGGGTCGAGCTGGAGCCGGCGCGCGCGCAGGGCGCGCCGATCGCGCTCACCGCGGAGCTGCAAGTCAACCAGTTCACCACCGGCGCGCAGAGCTCGCCGTCGGTCGGCATGCGCGACGACGGCGTGCACGTCGTCGTCTGGGTGAGCGCTGGGCAGGATGGTGACGGCGACGGGATCGTGCAGCGCAAGTTCGCGAGCGACGGCTCGGAGCCGTTCAACGAGTCGGTCCTGAACCAGAACACCGCGGGCGCTCAGCTGCTGCCAGAGATCGGCATGAACGCCCTCGGCGACTGGATCGCAGTCTGGGACTCGACCGCCGCTGGCGCCGGCATACGCGGTCGCGCGACTGCCAGCAACGGTACGATCCTCGGCGCGGAGATTCCGGTTTCGATCACAACCAGCGCGCAGATTCCGAATACGGCCCGCGCCGACGATGACGGGTTCGTCGCCACCTGGGACATCGGCGGGGCGCAATTTCGCGCCTTCGATGCCACGAGCACGGCGACGACCGGCGACGAGCTGGTCGCCCCGGCTCTCGGTTCGACGTCCCGGCCAGCGCCCGGATTCGCGAGCGACGGCTCGTTCGTCGTCGCCTTCGTCGCCGACGACGGCAACGGGACCGGTGTATTCGCGCAGCGCTTCGACGCCGACGCCCAGCCGGTCGGCGCGCCGATCCCGGTGCCGGAGTCGACCGCCAACGACGACACATCGACCTCGATCGGCGTCGCCGACGATGGTAGCTTCGTCGTCGGCTGGAGAGACAGCGCCCTCGGGCAACGCCTGCGCTGCTTCCGCGCCGACGGCACGCCGCGCGGCGGCGAGATTGCTCTCAGTCCCCTGCTCACCGGGGGCCCGCGGATCGGTATGTCGCCGCAAGGCCACTTCGTCGCCACCTTCGCCGTCTCGGAGATGAGCGTGCAGGAGTTCGATCGCACCTGCCGCTTCGTGGGCGACGACTTCTTCGCCAATACCGTTACGGCAGGGGTCCAGACAAGCCCGCACGCGGCGGCGGGGCGCGACCGCTACGCGGTCGTCTGGCACACCAACGGCGTCGATGGCGACAGCGGCAGCGTGGCGCGCCGCCTCTTCCGCTTCCGCACGATCTACGCCGACGACTTCGAGTCGGACGACCTGGCGAGCTGGAGCGCGGTGGTGCCCTGATCTCGGGGCCGGCCGAAGCGCCACCTTTCGCGCTCGACTTACGCGGCAGATTCGTGCCCAGCTGGCACCCTCCGAACCGATCCACCAGCCACGGCGGGCACTCGGCTGGCACCTCCGAGGCAGTACGTCGAGGCGATCGCCAATGCGCGCCACGGCAGCGATCTGCGCCCGGACCCGGGTACGCAGGACATCGGCGCCGAGTTCAACTCGCAACTCGATGCGGGCCTCGGTGGGGCTTGCCTCGGGGGCAAGACCTGGTTCTACGGCATCGGTGCGAGCGTGCCTTCGAACCAGGTCGATCTCTTCACCACCGTTCTGCACGAGATCGGCCACGGGCTGGGGCTCCTCACCCTCTACGATCCGTTCGACGGAACGAAGTTCCTCGGGCTCGACGACTCGTTCCTGCGCCTGTTGCGCGACGAGACGACGAACAAGTCGTGGTCGGCGATGACCAACGCCGAAAGGCTGGCCTCGCAGGTCAACACGTCGAACCTCACCTGGACCGGCGCCGCCGCGAACGCCGCCGTGGGCGCTTTCAGCGCGGGTACCAAGAACGGGCGATTCCGGATGTACGCGCCGAATCCGGTCGAGCCCGGCTCGAGCGTCGGGCACTTCGACACGGCCCTGAGCCCGAACGAGCTCATGGAACCCGGGCTCGAGGTCGACACCGTGGACTACCTCGCCTACCGCGCTATGGGTGACGTCGGTTGGATCGTGCGCATGATCTTCAAGGACGGGTTCGACTCGGGGAACGAGAACTTCTGGTGACGTGCCCCCAGCAGGCCCGCCTCACACCGGGCGAGAATTCCGTCTTGCCTCTGCGGGATGAGAAACCGGGAAGAACCTCGAACTGAGGATTCGCGGCGGCTCCGGGGGGCTCAGCGGCGTGGCGCGACCTCGGGGTGGGCCTTCTCGTAGGCGCGCAGGTGAGCGCGGAGCTCGGCTTCGAGCTTGCGCTCCTGGTCGTTCGGCAGGTCCGGATCGTCCTCGGCCTCGAGCTCTGACATCTCGGCCCGGGCGCTCCAGTAGACATGAGCGGGGCCGTCGACGGCGACGCCATCGCCCTCGGCGTAGATTCGCGCCAGTTCCTCCATCGCTTCGTCGTCGCCCTGATTGGCGGCCCGGATGTACCAGCGGATCGCCTCGCTGGCGTTCCGCTTCGTCCCCTCGCCCGCGAGCAGCATGTAGGCGAGATAGAACTGCGACTCGCCGTGCCCGGCCTCGGCGCCTTGCCGGTAGAGCGCCACCGCACGCGCGTCGTCGGTGCGGCCCCCCAGGCCCTCGTCGAAGAGGGTGCCGAGCATCATGGCGACCTCGGGATCGCCGGTCGCCTTGAGATCGCGGTCGAGCGCCGCGCGGGCTTCGGTCAACCAACGTTTCGCCTGCTTCGGGTCGGCATCGACCCCTTCCCCGAACTCGTAGGCCAACCCGAGGCGCGCCAGGCCGAGCGCGTCGCCCGCAGCCGCAGCCTTGCGAAACCAAGGGACGGCGGCCACGTCGTCTTCTTCGACTCCCCAGCCTTCGGCGAGCAGAAGGCCGTACTCCCGCTGAGCTGCAGGATGGGAAGCCTCCGCGGCGCTGCGGATCCACTTCGCGCCGCGCGCTTCGTCCTCTTCGACCCCTTCGCCCATGACGTACATGGTGCCGACGCGGGTCATCGCCGCGAGGTGCCCGCCTCGGGCCGCGCTCTCGTAGAGCCTTGCCGCCTCGACCAGTGTCTCGCGGCCGCTCTCCGGGCGATCGAGCGCGCGCGCCTGCTCGAACAGCGCAGCGGGATCGTCGCCCGCGAAAGCGGCGGTTTCGGCCGCCATCAGGCTGGCGACGAGGGACAGGACGATACAGATCGGATACCGGTTCATGCGGCTCATGGTTTCACCCCTTGCTAGAGACCGATGCGCAGTGCCGCCGCGCACGGGGACAGCCGGAACGGGGAAGCTGTGGGACGGTCCCCAATCTCCCCTCGCCGGGGTGCTGCCTTCAGCTCTTGAACGGGTTCTCGACGGTCAGACGTTCGATGCGCAGGCCGTCCTGGAGGTCTTCGCTCAGGAGGCGAGTGCAGCCGGCTTCGAGGGCGGCGGCGACGATGAGCGCGTCGTAGAACGAGAGGCTGTAGCGCTGCTGGAGCTCGAGGCCGCGGCGGTAGAAGGCGGGGCTCGGCGCGCCGCGCCAGAGCGGCATGAGCACCTCATTCAGCAGCCGGCCGGCTTCGGCCGGCGTAGCCGGCCGCTGGAGCTTGCGCGTCAGGACGTTCAGGGTTTCCTGGACGACCTGGAAACTGATGCACGCACTTCCCGACTCGAGAGCTTTTTCGACTAGTCCGGCAGCGATCATCTGCTTGCGAGCATCGGTCTCGTCGAAGAGATAGACGAGGATGTTCGTGTCGAAAAAGTCAGCGCTCATTCATCTCGTCGCGGGAGAACTTGCGCCCGCCGGTGCGCAACGTCCCGCGGAGCTCGTCGATGACCTGCATGGCAGCCGCGGCACGATGGCGGCGCTGCGCATAGTCGGCCAACCAGCGCCGGAACTGCTCGTTGAGCGTCGTGTTCTCCGCCTGCGCGCGTGCCCGCGCGGCCGCGATCAGATGCTCTTCGGCGCTGAGCGTGATGTTCTTCATGGGGTTCCTCCGATCTCGATGACCGATTTTAGGGTTTCGACACTATACCAGTGTGCACTGTCACAGTGTTGGCTCGCCTCGCCAGCGAGCCGCTGGAGCGCGACCGCCCGTTGAACGATCCGGGATAGGGAAAGCGCGAGGCGCTGCGCCGCGAGCCGCGGGCCGGTGCAGACGACCTGCGCGGCCCTGGCAGCAGGTGGGCATAGAGTGCAGCCGGAATCGTTCGCGCTCTCGGGAGAACCGTCATGTCTCAGCCCTATCGTCTCGCTTGCGCTCCCCTCCTGACCGGTCTCGTGCTCGTCGTCGCGGGGGCGCTGGCCGCGAGCCCGGCGGGGGCCCAGGCGGTCTCGACGGGCGCCCTCGATGGGGCGTCGGTCGTTCCGCCGAATCCCTCGGCGGGCACCGGGACGGCCGAGGTGACGATCGACGAAGACCAGCTCACCGTCGACCTCTCCTTCTCCGGCCTCGGAGCGAACAGCGTCGGCTCGCACATCCACTGCTGCACGGCCGCAGGATCGAACGTCGGCGTCGCGATCCTGTTCCCGAGTTTCCCCGTGGGGGTCACCTCCGGCACCTACGCCCAGAACTTCGACCTCGCGAGTGCGGCGACCTACCTGGCGGCGTTCGTCAACGCGAACGGCGGCTCCGCGGCAGGGGCCAAGGCGGCCCTCCTCGCCGGCATCGCCAGGGGGCACGCCTACACCTGCGTGCACACGATCACCTTCGGCGGCGGCGAGATTCGTTCACAACTGGCGTTCGATTCGTTCGCCGACGGATTCGAGAGCTTCGACATTCTCGATTGGAGCGCCTCGGTGCCCTGACGGCGAGCGGTGGCGAGCAGTGGCGGCGATGGAGCTGCTGTTTTCCACCCCCTCACGCGAGGTTCTCCATGCCGCCCTTGCCGCCACTCGAAGAGGACCTCCGTCATCTCAGCCAGCTCACGGATAGCGCACGCCGCTTTACGGCGCGACGGAGGTCGCGGGCTGCGCATTCTTGGCACCGACCCTGCAAATCACTCCCTGTGGCCGGCAACCTTCTGACGGTTTGGGTCGGGCGGGGCGCTCGCTGGGGGCGGGTACATGTCCCCGGCTGCGGGGCGCGGTGGTCAAACTCCTCTGTCCTGTTTTCCGCCAGATCCCGCGTAGGGATGTATGGGAACTCATCGCGGAAATGCCATGACTCGAGTGCGGACGCTCTGGACCGGCCGACAGACGCTGTGGGCGTTGCTTGTGGCCGCATTGGCCTGGGCGGCGCCTTGGCCTGCGGCGGCCCAGGTCTACGTCGCCAACGCCAACGCCGATTCGGTGCTGGTCTTCGATCCGGCGACGACCGGGAACCAGGCGCCGCTGCAGGAGGTCACCGCGACGCCGGGCTTCATGGACCTGGCCTCCTCGGCCGCCGCCCACGTCGGCCGCGGGGAGCTCTTCGTCGCCGCGCGCGGGCCCGACGAGATCTATGTTTTCGACCTCGGAGCGGACGGCCCGACCGTGCCGCTGCGAATGATCTCGGGCGTCGCGACGACGATCGACACTCCCTGGGACCTCGAGCTCGACCCCGAGCGCGGCGACCTCTGGGTGCTCTCCAAGGATGCGAGCGAGCTCCTCGTCTTCGCTGTCGGCGGAGGCGGCAACGTCGCGCCGCAACGCACGCTCGCGACCTCGCCCGCCTGGCCCACTTCGACCACTGATTTCGACCTCGACCTGGTGCACAACGAGGTCGTGATCACCGATCGCACGCCGGGGGCGGCCGCGATCCGGTTCCTGCCGCTCCTCGGCAACGGCACGGTCGGCGTGCTGCGCTCGATCACCGGTCCGGCGACCGGGCTCACCGATCCGGCGATCGTCGCGGTCGATCCGCTCCACGACGAGGTCTTCGTGGTCAATCAGGCGTCGATCCGCGTCTTCGCGCGCGGGGCGTCCGGCGACGTGGCGCCCCTGCGCGTGCTCTCGGGGGCGGCGACCGGGCTCGTCGCGATCCATGGCCTCGACGTCGATCCGCTCGCCGGGCCGGGCGGTATCGGAGGCATCGGCGAGCTCGCCGTGCTGCGCTCGAGTCCGGACGACGCGCTGCTCTTCTTCCCGCGCACCGCGAACGGAAACGTGGCGCCGCTGCGCGCGATCGTCGGCGCGGCGACCCAATTCAACGGCACCAGCTTCCTCTCCTACTTCCCGTCTCTGATCTTCGCCGACGGCTACGCCAGCGGCACGAGCAGCGCCTGGAGCGCCACGGTCCCGTAGTTCGGCAGAAGATCGTTAGGGACTGTCTCTCTGGCGCTGGCCCTCTCGCCCTGTCCCTCCTCCGGACCCTCGTCGGTCTTCTCCTTCCGGAGACCGACGCAATGCTCCTTGGCGCCAGCCCGCGTCGGGCGCTCGGCTGGCATCTCTTGAAACGTCCTCGCCCCCCTGGAATCGCGAGATGCCCAGGGCAGATTCCGTCCTATCCCTTCAGGATGGAGAAATCGACGTCTGCGAACCGGCCGCGGGACCCCCGTTTTTCCCGGCCCGGAGCCGCACTTCGAACCGTGCTGGACGGCGAGCTCGCGTTCGGTACACTCGGCCCAACTCGGGGGTCTTGTTCGATGTTCCATGGTTGGCTGCCTTCGCGCGTTTGCCGGCGCACTGCGCTCACAGTTGGCGCGCTCGTCCTGTCTGCGGCTCTGCCGGCGCTGGCGCGAGTCCCGGCGGAAGATCCCGGCGAACCGGTGCTCGCGCCACTCGGCGTGCCGACGCGCGACGTCGGTACGCCCGATTCTCCCGGGTCACCGCCGCGCGAGCTGCCGGCGAGCTTCCGCGTGCGCGTGGCGCTCCCCGGATTTCTCGGCCCCGAAGTGAAGCTCGACCTCGTAAGCCTCGGCCCCGGCGGCGAGCCGATCGACGGCCCGGGCGAGATCGCCGGCTTTCCCGAGGAAACCCCGAAGACTGCTTTCACCGGCGACGACGGTCTGGTGATGCATCGGCTCTCCGCCAACCCGGCCGACGAGGGCGCGCACTGGTACGAGTCCGACGTGGTGGTGGCGATCGCCGACCTGCGCGCCGCGCGCGGCTACACGCGGACGCCGGCCGAGAACGCGGCCGGGAGCCCCGGCGCCTGCGTCCGCTGCGACGGCGTCGCTCTCGGCATTCCGCTCGATGCGCGCGAGATCCTCTCCGGCGAGACGATTCGCGCGCGCTTTCCGGCGGCGCTGGTCGCGCAGCTCGCGCCGATCTACGGCGAAGAGGCTTTGCGCGCCGGCGAGCCGTCGCTGCGCTCGGTGCGCTGGGAGATCGCGCCCAGTCTGCGGCAGGAGCCGGCTCGAAACGCCTCCGGCGGCTCGGGCGACGTCGTACCGGGGACGCTCCTCCACTCCGGCGAGTTCACCTACGGCGCCGTCGACCTCGCCGTGCGCGGCAGGGGAATCGACTTCGCCTTCGCCCGCAACTATCGCAACCAGACGACCGGCTCGGGGCCGCTCGGACCGGGCTGGGACTTCGGCTACCGCTTGCGCCTGCGCGCCCTCCCCAACGGCGACGTCGAGCTCTACGACGGCAGCGGCCGGCGCGAGCTCTTCCGCCGCCAGAGCGACGACAGCCTGAAGTCGCCGACGGGCGTCTTCGCCGAGCTCTTCGCGACGCCGCAGGGCTACGTCCTGGTCGACCCGGGGCACACCACGGTGCGCTTCGACCTGTGGGGAAGGCTGGCTTCGATCGCCGACGCCGTGAAGGACCGCGAGACGACCGGCAACGAGATGCGCTTCAGCTACGACCGCGCCTCGCGTCTCGTGCGCATCGTCGACGCGCTCGAGCGCGCCTACGATCTCGAGTACGACGACGGCGGGCACCTGGTGGCGGTCAGCGACTTCGACGGCCGGACGGTGCGCTATGAATACGACGCCGAAGGGCGCCTTTCGCGGGTGACCTCACCGGCGATTGCGATCGGCGAGTCGACCTTCCCCGAAGGCCTCGCGACCGAGTACGAGTACGTCGAGAGCCCGCCGGCGGCGGGCGGCCTCGCCGCGACGCTGGCGACGCGGGACAACCTGGTCGCCGTGCACGATGCCCGGCAAGGCGCTCTCGACACTGCGTGGGAGATCGCCTACACCGACGCCGACGGCGACGGCCGCGCCGACGAGGCGACCGACGAGAGCTGGGGCGGTCCTCCGCTGACGATCGAGTACGACTTCGCCGGCCACACGGCGACAGTCACCGACCGGCGCGGCCTTCCGTGGCAGTACCAGCACAATCCGACCGGGCAGCTCGTGCGCTTCGAGGATCCGACCGGCGCGGCGACGAGCTACGTCGTCGACAGTGAGGGCCTGGTCACGAAGGTGACCGCGCCGCTCGGCCGGGTGACTGCCATCGTCTACGACACCGGCGGGGAGAATGGGAGCGATCGCCGGGCGCGCGGCAACGTGCTCTCGGTATCGGTCACCGCCGACAGCCGCGGCGACAACGGCTCGGCGCACACGCTCACGACGACGTACGAGTACGAGGGCTACGCGAACCAGCCGACGCTCCTCACCGACCCTCGCGGCGCGGTGACGAAGATCGTGCGCAACGAGGTCGGCCTCCCGACGGAGGTCACCGAGGCCTTCGGCGCCCCGGAGGCCGGCACCACGAAGACGGCTTACAACGCCTACGGTCAGCCGACCCGGGTGACGAATCCGAACGACCACGTCACCACCTACGACTACTTCGCGACCGGACCGCAGAAGGGCTACCTGCACAAGCAAACCGTCGATCCCGAAGGCCTCGCGCTCGTGACCGCCTTCGATGTCGACCCGCGCGGCAACGTCACCAGTGTCACCGACCCGCGCGGCGTGCGCCACGAGTCGGTTTACAACGAAGTGGACTGGCTGGTGGAGACCACCCAGGCGGCGAGCGGCGCGACCTCCGACCAGGATCCCGAAGGCCTCGCTCCCGCGCTCGGCTACAAGACCACCTATCTCTTCGACGAGGCAGGCCAACTCGTCGAAGAGCGCATTCCAGCGGGCGACGACGGCACGAGCGCGACGCGCGTGCAGCGGGAGTACGGCGTGCTGGGGGAGGTGTTGGAGGAGAGGCGGGAGGTGACGGCGGGGGCTGGAGACTGGATCTCCTCCCAGCGCGCCTACGACGAGAACTTCAACCTGACGACGATCACCGGCGCCGAGGGCGAGGTGACCGAGCAGACGTTCGACGAGAGGAATCTCCTCGATTCGGTCACTCGCGGCAGCGGGACACCCGAGGCGGTCACCGAGTCCTACGCCTACGACAGTGAAGGCAATCGCACGCTCTTCACCGACGGACGCGGGAACGCTCACGCGACCGCTTTCGACGGCTTCGGGCGGGTGAAGAGCGCGACCGATCCGCTCGGCAACCGCACGGCGATGACCTACGACGATGGCTCGAATGTCGTCGATTCGAAGAGCCTCGACGGCGGCGGCGGGCTCCTCGCCGCAAGCGGCACGACCTTCGATCTGCGCGGGCGGCCGAAGTCGACGGCCTCGCGG
Source organism: Thermoanaerobaculia bacterium (assembly GCA_017998715.1). GTDB lineage: Bacteria > Acidobacteriota > Thermoanaerobaculia > Multivoradales > JAGPDF01 > JAGPDF01. Next base: position 10,454 of record JAGOCP010000066.1, read on the forward strand.
CTGTGGACCGGGAGCGACCCGGCCGGAGCGCGGGTGCTCTCGACGTCGACCACCTACGACGCCGGCGGGAATGCCCTCTCCCTGACCGACCCCCTGGGCCGCGTTTCGCAACAGGGCTTCGACGCCGCCGAGCGGCGGGTGACAGCGACCGATCCGATCGGCAACCGGACGGAGTGGGCCCTCGACGGCGCCGGAAATGCCCGCACGTTGACGATGATCGAGCAGGTCGCGGGGGCCGGAGCGATTTCGACCTCGGTCGCCGCCGCCTACGACGCTCTCGGGCGCCCGGTCGCCGCGAGCGACCCGCTCGGCAACCGCGCGACAACGACCTACGACGCGCGCGGCAACGTGCGCCTGGCGATCGATCCCGAGGGGCACTTCACCGAATCCACTTACGACGGTCTCGACCGACTCACCCGGACGGTGCGTCCGGAGGGCATCTCGGTCGACTACGGCTACGACCGCAGCTCGCGTCTCCTGACCTACCGCGACGCCCTCAACCAGACGACGACGTGGACCTACGACGCTCTGGGTCGCAAGCGCTCGACGACCTACCCCGACGCGACGCAGGAGAGCGTCGGCTACGACGCAGCCGGCAATCCGATCCTGCTCGTCGATGCCAACGGCACGAGCGTGACGCAGGGCTTCGATGCGGCGAATCGCCTGACCGGGCGAACGATCGTGCGCGGCGACGAGGTCGAGGGGCCGACGGCGGAAACGTTCGCCTACGACGGACTCTCGCGCTTGACGCAGGTGCAGTCGGGCAGCCATGTGACGAGCCATACCTACGACTCGCTGTCGCGGCGCCTCACCGAGACGACCAACGGGCGGACGGTTCACTACCAGCACGACGATGCCGGCAACGCGACGCAGCAGCTTTACCCCTCCGGCACGAACCTCACCCAGTCGTTCGACGGGCTGAACCGCTTGCAGGCCGTCACGTCCGGCGGCGCCCCGCAAGTGACCTACGGATTTCGCGGCGCCGATCTCGTCGCCAGCAAGAGCCTCGGCAACGGACTCGCGGGAGGGACGACCTACGACCCGGCCCGAAGGCCGACCCGTGCGACCCTCGGCGGCTCGAGCTTCGAACCCTTTACCGAGCTTCTCTCCTGGAGCCCCCGCAACCTGAAGACGGCGATCCAGCGCGAGGACTTGAACAGCCAGGGCTACGTCGTCGCCTACGACGACGCCGGCAGATTGGTCGAAGCGGCGAAGACCGCGAATCCCCTCGTTCTCGCGCCGAACAACTCCACCCCCGCCGCCGCGACCGTCGCCGCCCTCCCCGACTCCTTCGGCTTCACCTACGACGCGGCGGAGAATCTTCTCGAGCAGCGGCCGGAGCGCTTCACGATCTCAGCGCACCAGTCGAGCCCGCCCGACGGCTCGGGCAGGAACCGGCCGGGCTCGTTCGCCGGCCAGCCACTCGCCTGGGACGCCAACGGCAACCTCGTCCGCAAAGGGCCGGACCATTTCGCCTGGGACTATCGCAACCGCCTCACGCGCGTCACCCGCGACGGCGTCGGCGAGATCGCGCGCTACGAATACGACGCCTTCAACCGCCTGACGACGCGGGAGGCCGGCGGCGAGACGCAGAGCTGGGTCTGGGCGGGCTGGCAGCTGCTCGAGCGCTACGCCGACGGCCAGCTCGCGATGCGCCGGATCTACGGCCAGGGTCTCGACGAAGTGGTGCGGCAGGAGATCGATGGCAACAGCGACGGCGTCCTCGAGACGGTGACGATCCCGGTCTACGACTCGATCGGCAACGCGGTCGCCATCACCGATGAAGACGGCCAGGCGATCGAGCGCTACGAGTACGCGCCGTATGGCACAAGAACGATCCGTGTCGACCTGATGCCACCTGCCGTCGAGCAGCTGCGCGAGGCGAGCGGCAAGCTCCTGCTCGAGTTCTCCGAGGAGATCCTGCTGCAGCGCGTGCAGGAAGCGATTGCGACCGGGGCTCTCACGCTGAGCGACACGACCGCAAATGAACCCGTCGCGATCACCGCCAGCCAGCCCGTGCGCGACGGCAAGCAGAAGGGTCGGCGAATCCTGCTCACGCCCGACCCGGGGAACCCGCCGGAGGCGAACCATGGGATGCTCCTGCACATCGAGCCCGGCGCGATGGTGGACCTCTTCGAGAATCGACCCGAGACGGCGTACGACAAGCCCTTCGTCTGGCTCGCCGCCGACCACACGATCGACGACACCACGCCGCCGAGAGTCGATCTCGTCCTGACCAAGGCCGGAGAGCTCGAGGTCGGCTTCAGCGAAGAGATCGATCCCGCCGTCGCAAGCGCCGTCATCCTCCTCGACGGCGCCACCCGAGCCTGGACCGCCCTCCCCGACGGCTACACCCTCAAGCCCGCAGGCGCGATCAGCGCCACGACCCACACCCTGCAGATCGGCCCCGCCCTCATCGACAAGGCCGGCAACAGCCTGGCCGAACCGTTCACCCGCAACATCACCACCGGCAGCAGCGACCAGATCGCCTACGAACGCCCCGACCCGAGAATCACCCCCACCTCCACCCTCGACAACCTAGCGAGCTTCCAAGGGCACATCACCGACCCCGCGACCGGGCTGGTCTACATGCGCAATCGATGGATGGATCCGGAGATGGGAAGGTTCCTGAGTGTGGATCCGATGGGGTATCGGGGAAAGCCATCGCCGTATTCCTTCGCGGGAGGCTCTCCGCTCGTCGAGACTGATCCCTTGGGACTCTATGAGAGCGACGTGCACTTCTACGCCGTCTACTACCTCTCGAGATTGGCGGGTTTCGGCTCGGGGGATGCCACAAGCATCGCCTTCGCTAGCCAGTACGTCGACAACTCCCCTCAAGGAACGCCAGCGAGCTTCCCCCGCGGAATTTGGAACAATGTCGCACATGGCGAGACACTCGAATCGCTTCACTTTGCCGCGCCAGGCCACCTCGCTGTAGACGAGGGGAACAGATTCGCGCGGGCGGCGGTCCGAATCGCTTCGTGGTCAGGCGACCTTGGCAGGCTAGGAATTTCACTCCATACCCTTGCTGACTCCTATTCGCATGCGGACTTCAAACTAGTGTGGTCTGACGACAATCGGCGTGCTGGCTCAATTCGCCCCAACAAGGGACATGCAGACGCGACCTGTGGTGGACATGCGCCAGATCTGCCTTACCTGGACTCTCGAAAGGCAAAACGAATGGCCTCGGCGCTGCTAACGGAACTTCAATTGGCATTTCGCCGAAGAACGCACATGGAGCCGCCACCCGTAGATACGGCTCGGCTGAATAGAGACCTAGACCGAGCGTTCGCAGTGGAGAACCCAAACGAACTCATCAGAACAGGCGCCTGGAAGGGGCTCATTTGGCTCAGGTTCGGCGACGAGGTCGCTGAATATGACGAAACTTCAGCACCGCTGCATGAGCCATTGAATTGGGCAAGTGCCATCAGAATGCAGGTCGATACCATCGAGCGACTTACGTCCTATTCCCTAGACGCCTACTCGATTCTCAATCAATGAGCCCGGTTAGGAATGGAACGAACGGCGGAAGGCTCCGAGCTACGCCGCCGGCGCTGGGATCGGTCGTTTGGATCCACGGTGCCTGGGCTGTCATGACCCTACTCGTACTCGTCGACCTCACCCTCACTCGCCCTACTCTCTTGAGTCGAGATTGGGGACCCATTCGACAGTATTTCCCAGACTTGCCCTTGGGGGGTGTACTTGGTTACGGCGGATCGCTCCTAGCGATCTGGGGAATCCAGACACTTTTCGAAATGGGCCTGCTCTTGAGCCCTGTTCTCGGACGAGATCCCGAGATTCCACTCGGTCGTAGGTTTCTCCGCCTTGTTGCAGCGCTCGCTCTTCTGGCACTTGTTGCAGTGATCTTCTTTGCTGCGACGTTTGTTGGCTAGAAACCCTCAGCGAAAATTAGGGACAGGCTCACATCCCCGTGCGCTGGGGTTTGCCCGGGAGAGGTGTCACCCGATTTCTCAAGCCGGTTCCTGCGGACTCCACCGCCAAAAAGCCGAGGCGGTTAGTGGCACCTTAGAGCCAAGGGACAGATCGAAGCCAGAGAAGGTGCCATCCGATTTTCAAGATCCTCTCGACCTTGACCTCACCCATCGCCGCGCGGCTGGGCTGGGGCTGCCGCGCGCCGACCAGAAAGGCGGAGCCACCGAAACGGTGGTCATCGCGGTCGGCGCTCTCTCCACGTCTTTCGGGCATAATTTCGCGATGCGTCGACACGCTCCCGGTCTCCTGCTCGCTTCGCTTCGCGCCCTCGCCTGCTTCG
>JAGOCP010000336.1 GCA_017998715.1 Thermoanaerobaculia bacterium
CGCGCGACTACGGGATGATGGAGGCGGCGTCGAGCGTCGCGCGCCTCGCCGGCGCGACGGGCGGTACCAGCCTCACTCTCGGCACGAATCTCGATCGCAGTCTTGCGACGGTGAGCGCCGACGTCGACGCGGTCTATTCGCTCGGCTTCTCGACCGGCGAAGCGGCCGGCGACGAGGATCATCGGATCGAAGTGCGGGCGCGCCGCGCCGGCCTCGAGGTCCGGCATCGCGAGAGCTTCAAGCGGCGTTCGACGGCCGATCGCGCGGAGTCGGCCCTGCAGGCGGCGGTGACCTTCGGGCAGGCGGAAAATCCGCTCGAGATCTCGCTGAAGCTCGGAAAGGGTAAGTCCGACGGCAAGAAGAAGGGCGGGCAGGTCGTGCCGGTGGCCGTCGCCATGCCGCTGCGTTACCTGTCGCTCGTCCCCGCGGGCGCGGTCCGCAACGGCAAGGTCTCCGTGCGGCTGGCGATCCAGGACGACCGCGGCCGGCTGCTCGAGAGCCCCGCCGCCGCCGTGCCGATCGTCGTGCCGGAGAATCAAATGGAGAAGGCGATGGTCTCCTCCTGGTACCACCGCGCCGAGCTGCGTCTCGCACCGGGCCCGCAGCGCGTCGCCGTGGTCGTGCTCGACGAAGTGTCGGGCGTGCAGTCGACCACCTTCGCGGAGATCGAGATCCCGGCGGCGAAGTGACTCAGTCGAGCAGGTTGCGGTAGAGCGCTTCGAGGCGCGCGGCCATCTGTGCCGCGGACCAGTCGGCGGCGACGAGCGGCCCTTCCGCCGCGAGGCGGGCTCGCAGGAGCGGGTCGCGCAGAACCTCGAGGCATTTGGCGGCGAAGTCGCCGGCATCATCTTCGGCGACCAACGCCCCCCGCCGCTCGGCCAGGAGGTCGCGTGTGCCCATCTCCGCCAGGGCGACGACGGGGACGCCGAGCGCCATCGCCTCGAGCAGTACCAATCCCTGGGTTTCGGTCTTCGAGGTGAAGACGAAGGCGTCGCCGGCGCGGTAGCAACCGGCGAGCTCACGCTCGCGGTCGAGATAGCCCAGCCAGAGCAGATGGCCGTCGAGGCCCGAGGCACGGGCGAAGCGTTCGAGCTCGGCGCGCGCCGGCCCCTCGCCGGCGATGACCAGCAGCGCCTCCGGCAGCTCGCGGACGACGCGCGCGAACGCCTGCATCAGGAAGCGCAGGTTCTTCTCGTGGCCGATCCGCCCGATGTGGACGAGGACCGGGCGCTCCGCGGCAATGCCATGGCGGAGGCGGAAGGCCGCCCCGTCGGCGACTGCAGGGTCGCCCAGGGCATCGAGCCGTACGCCGGTCGGCAGGACGGTCAAAGGCGTCGTGACGCCGTAGGCGGCGAGGGCGCTCGCCATCGCCGTCGACGGCACGACCATGTGGTTGAGCTCGCGCGCCGCTCTGCAGGTGAGTCGGCGCGCGATCCTGCGGCAGAGGGCGGCGGGCAGGAACGGCAGGTAGTGCTCGAAGTAGTGCTCGAAGTAGGTGTGGTAGGTCTCGACCACCGGCACGCCGCGACGGCGGGCGAGATCGACACCAGCGCGGTGCGCTGCGAACGGCGTCTGGATGTGGATCAGATCGAAGGCCGGAAGACGGTTCCCAGCGGCGCGAAAGCGCCGCGCGGGCACCCAGCGGTCCTCGGGATCGAACGGCACCGCATAGCCGTGGATCCGCACCAGGCGCTCTTCGGCGGGGCGCTCGATGCCGCCCGCCGGGCGGTTGGCGTAGCCGGGGCAAAGGAGCGGCACCGAGACGCCGCGCTGTTCGAGCTCGCGCCGGAAAGTCGCGATCGACGTCGAGACGCCGTTGACGCGCGGAAAGTAGACGTCCGAAAGATAGAGGACGGACAGGCGGGATCGCTCGGCAGCGCGCCCATGGGTGACGGGCGGCAGCGCGGGGGCGATCGACGGGGCGGGGAGTGCGTCGAGGATCAGGGGAAGGTTCAGAAGAGGGCGAGGGTGGAAACGGCGAGGAGCGCTCCGACGGCGGCACCCGCCGCGACGTCGGTCGGATAGTGGAGGCCGAGGACGACCCGTGAGGTTGCCACCGCGAGGGTGAACGGCACGAGGAGCCAGGCCAGGATGCCGTAAGTCGCCAGCACCACCGTCGAGAAGGCGACGGCGTGCAGGGTGTGGCCGGAGGGAAAGCTGTAGCGGTCGAGCGGTGCCGCGCCGAGCAGGACCCCTGCATGGGCTGAGAACGGGCGCGAGCGGCTGGTCAACGACTTGAGCGCTTTCGAGACCAGCGTCGCGGCGATGCCGACGGCGGCCATCCGCCGCACCGTCGGCAGCGCGGCCGCGCCGAGGAGGAGCGGCAGGAGGCCGGCGAGCGCGAACCAGAACATGCCGTCGCCGGCTTTCGACACGCTGCGGAAGAAGCGCAGCACGCTCCGCCGCCGCTGCACCTGCGACAGGCGCAGGCAGAGTCCGAGCTCGAGCTCTTGCAGGCGGACGAGAGACGGGGCGAGGCGCATCGCGATCGGGGCTCCTTTGACGGCAAGGAGAGGATCGCGCGCGGAGATGTCCAGGGCGTTGCGGCGGCGTGACGAAACGCCGACGTCGCTTCGGGGTAGGGCGCCTACTCTTTCTCGATCAGCGCCTCGAAGCGCCCCTTCTCCTGGGCCTTCATGTAGGCGTCGCGCGGCGTGACGATCTTCTTGGCGACGAGCTCGAGCAGGGCGTCGTCGAGTTGCTGCATACCCTCGCTGCGCCCCGACTGCATGAGATTCACCAGCATCGAGATGCTGCTCTCGCGGATGAGGTTGGGCAGCGCCGGGGTCTTGAGCAGGATCTCGTGCACGGCGACCCGGCCGTCGCCGGAGGCCTTCGGCAGCAGGAGCTGGGCGACGATCGCCGCCAGCGAATCGGCGAGCGACAGGCGCGCCTGCGGCTGCTCGTCGGCGGGAAAGACGTCGATCAGACGGTCGATCGTCTTCGCCGCGCTGTTGGTGTGCAGCGTGCCGAAGACCAGCATGCCCATCTCAGCCGCCTTGAGCGCCAGCGAGATCGTTTCGAGGTCGCGCATCTCGCCGACCAGGACGACGTCGGCGTCCTGACGGATCGCCGCCCGCAACGCCGCCGCGAAACTCACCGTGTCGCTGCCGACCTCCCGCTGCGAGAAGACCGACTTCCGGCTCTGGTGCACGAACTCCACCGGTTCCTCGATCGTCACGATGTGGCGCGACAGATTCCGGTTGATGCGATCGATGATCGCGGCGAGGGTCGTCGATTTGCCGGAGCCGGTGGGCCCAGTCACCAGCACCAGCCCGCTGTGGAGCTCGGCCAGCCGGCCGAGTACCGGCGGAAGCCCGAGGTCTTCGATCGAGGCGATCTTCTCGGGAATCGTGCGGAAGACGGCCGAGGGGCCGCGCTCCTGGCGCAGATAGTTGCCGCGGAAGCGCGCCACGCCGGGGACGGCGTAGGCGAAGTCGAGATCACCCGAGGCGAGGAACTCCTGCCACTGTCCGGCGCTCACCCCCTCGGTGAGGATCTCCGCCAACGCCTCGGCGGTGAGATCGCCGGTGCCCGCGAGCGGTACCAGGGAGCCGTGCAGCCGGACGCGCGGCGCGAAGCCGGAGGCGAGATGGAGGTCGGAGCTGCCGCTCTCGCGGGTGGCGCGCAGGAGGTCGCGAAGGGTTCCCATGCGCCCCCTCTCAGGCTCCCTGGCGCGCGGCCGGGGCCGGCGCTCCGGAGGGTGGCGGCGAGCCCGCGGCAGCCGGTGCGGCCGGCAGGAGCTTGACGTCGTCGGCGTGGAGCAGCGCCTCGTCCCGCGTCACGACGCCCTCCCGGACGAGGTGCGCGAGCGAGGTGTCGAGCAGGCACATGCCCTGCGCGGCGCCGGTCTGCAGCACCGAGCGCAGCTGGAAGGTCTTCGACTCGCGGATCAGATTCGCCACCGGCCGCGTGCCGCGGAGGAGCTCGAG
>JAGOCP010000337.1 GCA_017998715.1 Thermoanaerobaculia bacterium
CTCTACGGCTGGGCGCCGCTCTATTCGACACGACGCGAGCCCTACAAATGGGTCGCCGGGATGCGCGGCGAGCTCTTCGACTACGTGGCCGATCCCGGCGAGACCCAGGACCTCAGGGCCGCGGTGCCCGCGGCGGCGGGGGCGCTCAATCGCGCGCTGGTCGAGTTCCGCGACCGCGAAACGACGACCGGCGGCAGCGCCGCCACGGTCGACGCCGCACTCGCGGCGGAGCTGCGCAGCCTGGGCTACCTCGCCGGCGGCGCGCCGGCGCCGCCCAGTAGCGCCACCCAGGATCCGCGCGACCGCATCGCCGTGCACGAGCGCCTGCGCGCGCTCGATGCGCAATGGCGATCGGGCGACCTGCGCGGCGCCGAACAGGCGCTCGACGACCTCTTCGCCGCCGATCCGCAGAACCTCCTGCTGCGTCAAGTCGTCGAGCAGCAGTTGCGCGCGGCGATCGACGGGCTCGCCGCCAACGACGGCGCGACGGCGGCCGCCCTGCGCGTCCGGCTGGCGCAGCTCGTCGCGCTCGGCGGGCGTCGCGAAGAGGCGACAGCGCTGCTCGAAGCGGCTGCCGCGCCGCCCGCGACCGCAGCGACGCAGGCCCTCGCCCATCTCAGTCTCGCGACGCTGGCGCTCGGCGACCGCCGCTTCGCCGAGGCCGAAAGCCGGGCGCGCGCCGCCCTGGCGCTCGAGCCCGCGAACGCTGCGGCGCAGAACACGCTCGCCATCGCCCTCGACGACCTCGGCCGCCTCGCCGAGGCCGAAGCGGCTTACCGTGCCGCGCTGGCGCTGGATCCGACGCTCTTCCGCAGCGAGTTCAACCTGGCGGTCCTCCTGGCCGGCCGGCCCGGCGGCAACGCCGAGGCCATCGAGCACCTGCACCGCTTCCTCGCCCGCGCGCCGGCCGACGACCCGCGCGCCGCCGAGGCGCGCAGCGCCCTCGCCCGACTTTCGGCCGGCGGCGCCGGCGGTGGATAATCGGCGCATGAAGAGCGTCGCCATCCTGGGAGCTTCGAAGGACCGCGCCAAGTTCGGCAACAAGTCGCTGCGTGCCCACGTCGCCGCCGGCTACGAGGTCTTCCCCATCCACCCGAAGGAGACGGAGATCGAGGGCCTCGCCGCTTACGGCGCGCTCGCCGACCTGCCGCATGCGGTGGAGCGCATCAGCGTCTATCTCGCGCCGCCGGTCGGCAGGGCGCTGCTGCCGGAGATCGCGCGCGCCGGTGCCAGGGAGGTCTGGTTCAACCCCGGCGCCGCCGACCTGGAGCTCCTCGACGAGGCCCGCCGCCTGGGGATACCCGCCATCGACGGCTGCAGCATCGTCGATCTCGGCCTGTCGCCGTCCGACTTTCCGTGAGCGCGAGCAGCCGGGTTTGAAGGAAATTCGCCAGATTCTCGCCCGCACAGCGGAGCTCCAGCGGCGCGGCGAGAGCGCCGTGCTGGCGACGATCGTCGCTGTCGAGGGCTCGGCCTATCGCCGCGAAGGGGCACGCATGCTCATCGAACGAGACGGCGAGCTCACCGGCGTCCTCTCCGGCGGCTGCCTCGAGCGCGACCTCGCGCTGCGAGCGGCCGACGTCCAGGCCTCCGGCGTACCCGCGCTCGCCACTTACGACCTGCGCGCGCCGGACGAGATCCTCTGGGGCCTGGGGCTCGGTTGCGGCGGCAAGGTCACGCTGCTGCTCGAACTGCTGCCGGCGGACGGCGATGCAGCCTCTCCCCTCGCGGCGTTCGAGCAGCTCGAGCAGGAGCGAACGCCGCGCGAGGTCGTGACCCGGTTCGCAGGCGAGGTCGTCCTGCGCGAGCGAATCCACCCGGCGATCCGTCTCGTGCTCGCCGGCGCCGGCCGCGACGCCGTGCCGCTCGCGCGCCTCGCCGGGGAGCTCGGTTGGGAGACGATCGTCCTCGACACCCGGCCGACCGCGGCCGCCGCGGCGCGCTTCGCCGGCCTGGCGCGCTTCACAGCCGTCGCGCCGCGCGAGCTCGCGACCGAAGTCGCCATCGATCCCTGGACGGCCGCCGTCGTGCTGACCCACAACTACCTCGACGACCTCGCCTGGCTGGCGGCGCTGCTGCCGACCGCGGCACCCTACGTCGGCCTCCTCGGCCCGGCGGCGCGCCGCGATCGCCTGCTCGCCGACCTCGCCCAGCAGGGACTCGTACTCGCGGAGAGCATGCGCGCGCGTCTGCACGCCCCGGCTGGCCTCGACCTCGGCGGCCGGGCGACCGAACAGGTCGCCCTTTCGATCGTCGCCGAGATCCAGGCGGTGATGAACCAAGCCAGCGCCGCTTCGCTCTCGCGCAAGCCCGCGAGCGCCGCCACGCCAGCCGTCGAGGTCGAAAAAGAGCCGTGACCGTCGCCGGTGTCCTGCTCGCGGCCGGCAAGTCGCAGCGGATGGGGCGCCCGAAGGCCCTGCTTCCCTATCGCGGCACGACGCTCCTGCAGCACGCCGCTCACACCCTCTGCGAGACAGCGTGCAGTCCCCGGATCGTCGTCGTCAGCCCGGAGGTCGAAGAGAAAAGCTGCTGGTCAAGGGATGAGGTCGATGTCGCGGTGGTGGTGAATCCGGATCCGGACAGGGGGCTGGCGAGCTCACTGCATGCGGCACTGAGCGCCATCGAAGCCCACGAAGCCGAAGCCGGCGCTCCCGTCGAGGGCATCCTCATCACCCTCGTCGATCAACCGCTGATCACGCCAGGCCACTTGAACGCCGTCCTGGCGGCGGGCGCCGCAACCGGCCTCGCCGCCACGTCCTGGCCAACCGCGTTCGGTCCCCCGGCCTTCCTTTACCGGTCCCTTTTTTCTTCCTTGAAGGGCCTCCGCGCCGACGAAGGCGCAAAGAAGATCTTGCGCGCGGAGCGCGCCCGACTCCGCCTCGTCGAATTCCCCGAAGCGGCGCTGGACGTCGACGACCCGGAAGCCTACGAGCGCCTGCTGTCCGGCGCGAAGGCCTGAGCGTCGACCCAGAGCTCGACCAGCGTCTCGATCTGGCGCCCGGCCTCGGCGCGCCGCGCGCGCAGCTCCTCGGCGATGCGCTTCCGGCGGCGCAGGAGGAGAAAGGCGCGACTCTCCTTCCACAGCGACTCCTGGCGCTCGAGCAGGCGCACGGCGATGTAGCCGGCGAGCGGCGCCACCACGAGCATGGCGAGCGCCGAGGCCCCTCCCCACAACCCCCAGGCGACGGCGGCCTCGATGCCCCAGGTCGCCGGATAGGCGACGATGCCGGGGAAGACCTTGTAAGTGGCGATCTGATTCTGCTCGTCGTCGAAGCGCCGCGAAACCAGCTCGACCAGGGTGAACGGAACGAAGTTCAAGACCGCGCCGAGGATCGCGACCGGCAGCGCCACAACCGTGTTGAAGGCGACCTTGGCCAACGCCGCCGCCACTTCGTCGAGCGGATAGCGCGCGATCACCTGCTCGTCGCGCAGGCCCGAGAGCCGCAGCAGCCGGTCGTACTCGCGCGCCGCGTCGACCGCCGCCGCGACCTCACGCGGGTGGCTCTGGCGCAGGGCGTCGAGCCCGTCGAGCAGCGAGCGGCGGGCGTCGAACTCGGCCGCGAGCCGGCGCTCGCGCGGCAGCTCGAGGGCGTCGATCTCGAGAATCCGCGCGCCGCGCTCGACCAGCCGCGACTCCTCCCAGCTGCGGTAGTTGAGCGTCACGCGCGCCAGCGCCTCGGCCACGCGCTCGGTGAGCAAGCGGACGGCGGTCGCCTCGTCGCGCGTCGCGAGCTCCAGCTCCTCCGCCGGATCGATCGGCGGGCCGACGACCACCAGAGCGCGGGAGCGGAAGCTGCCGCGGTCCTCGAACAGCAACCCCACGGGCAGGATGCGACTGCCGAGCGGCCCGAGGCGACGCTCCGCCTCGAGCAGGATCCGCGCCGCGCCGGTCTTCAACGGCTGCAGCTGCGGCTCGTCGTGGCTGATGCC
>JAGOCP010000338.1 GCA_017998715.1 Thermoanaerobaculia bacterium
TTGGCTCGGCCGCAGGAAATAGCGGCGCCTCCTGTCGCCGCCACGATCATTCCCCACCCCGTGTCGGCTCGAAAATCGGAGTGTGCTACCTTGGGCGCCTCCGAAGCACTCGAAAACTGTTTGTGGTCCGCAGGGTCCCGCTCGCTCTGGACTCTAGATTGCCAGGGCCGTCGCACCGAGGGCCTGCGGGTATAGAGAACTGTGAATTCCGGTTGGCTGAAGGAATCCGGGAGGGTGCCTCGGGGCATGTCGGCTCGAACTCAGGACGCGAAGAGAGTGGGACTCGCGCTGGCGTGCCTCGCCACCCTGGTCGTCACTTCGGCTCGACCCCTGTGGTCGAGCGACCAGCCGGCGCTCGAGCCTCTCTCGCACGTCGGCGGCGGCGTCGCGGTCGAATTTCGCGAGGACCGCGGTCACGTGGCGATTCTCGAGCTGGCGGGCGATTACGACTTCCTGGATGCCTCGGGCGCAGCCAACCTGGCAGCTCGAGAAGCGGTGGCTGCGGAGTTCTACGCGACCCATCCTGACGCCTTCGACTTTCTGTTCGTCGCGACCAGCTTTCCCGTCGATCTGGGCGCCAGTGTCCGCGCCCGGCACGTCGGGGTTCGCAACGACGTCGCCGGGATCGGGCTTCCGATTCTCGACAACACGGAGCTCTACGGCAGCCAGGGCCAGCTCCAGAGCTTCATCGACCTCGGAGCGCTCGCGTCGTATGGACTCGAGACGCCGTCGACCGACCTCGACCATGCACTGACCATCGCCGTCCACGAGATGCTGCATCGCTGGGCGGCCCGCGTCCGCTATCGCCGTGCGGGCGGCGAGATCTCCTCCGACCTCGTGACCGACGGCGGGCACTGGAGCTACCTGCTGCAGAGCCAGGGCTCCGTTCTCTACGGCAACAACTGGCGCGACAACGGTGACGGCACTTTCACCTCGATCGATGCGCTCAAGGTGGCGAGCCCGTTGGACCTCTATCTCGCCGGGTTCCTGGATGCCGCCGATGTCCCGCCCTTCTTTCTGATTCGCAACGCGAGCATTGACGCGACGCGGGCGCCGCGCATCGGCGACGTCGTCTCCGGTGTCCGCGAGGACGTCGCGATCGCGGACATCGTTGCCGCCGAAGGGCCGAGGGATCCTGGCGCCGATTCATCGCAGAAGGACTTCGCATCTTCGCTCCTGTACCTCGTGCGGCCCGGCGAGGAGGTCGATCCGTCCCGACTCGCGGAACTGGAGCTCTTGCGTCGCGAACTCATGGCCCGCTTCGCCATTTCGACGGTCGGTCGAGGGCGCCTGGAGGTCCATCCTCTCGGTCCGGACGAGCCCCAGGCGGGCCATCCGGACCCGGTTACCGGCGGACCCCAGCGGCCGGGCGGAGCTGACATCCAGGATGCGCTGGCTTGGTTGACCGCGCGCCAGACGCCGGAAGGCTACTGGCAGGACAAGGACGGTACCCGTTGGCGAGACAGTGCGATCGTCCTGCAGGCGCTCCTCGCGGCCGGCGGCGACTTCTCGGCTGCCAGCCTCGAATCATGGGCCACGTCCAACTCGGCTCTGGGGACCGACCCCCAATCCCGGCGGGCGTCACTTCTCGCTCGGCTCGGCGTTGGCGCGGAGCTCGCGGAGCTGCGCTCGTCGCTCGGTGCCGCGCAAAATGCCGACGGCGGCTGGGGGGCGGCGATCGGCTACCGCACCGACCCGCTCGATACGGCGCTGGCTCTCGCAGCCGGTGCGACCGGCTACCAGGAGAGTCTTGCCAACGCTTCCTTGCGTCAGAGCCAGAACCCCGACGGCAGCTGGGGTAGCGTCGCCGGCGGCGCGGGGCTCATTTCGGTCACTGCAGATGCCGTCCGGGCGCTGCTCGCGCGAGGCGAAGGCGCGGCCGCACAAGCGGGAATGACCTGGCTCTCGTCGCGCCAGAACCCGGACGGCGGCTTCGGCGATTCGCCGAGCACCGCCCATGCCACGGCGGAGGCGCTGCTCGTGTTGCGTGAGGCCGGCCGCCTCGACCTCGTGGATGCGTCGGCGGCCACGAGCTTCCTTTCCAGCCGCCAGACCCTCGAAGGAAGTTGGGAGGGCAGCGTCTTCACGACGGCGCGGGTCGTGGAGGCGCTGCGCTGGGCCGCGTTGCCGGACTGGGAGTTCTCGGCCGCGCTTTCGGCCATCCCCTCGGCCCCGGCGACGGGCGAGTCCGTCCGCTTGCAGTTTCGCGTTCGCAACGGTGGCAGCGCAGCGTTGCCGGTGGGTGCGGTGCGCGTCTTCGACGGTAGCCCGGAGGAGGGCGGCACTCAAATCTCCACCGATCTGCTCGTTCCGCCGCTTGCGCCGGGCGAAGAGGTGGACCTCGAAACGACCTGGCAGGAGGCGCAGCCGGCCGGAGCCCACACGCTGGTCGCGGTCGTCGATCCAGAAGACGTCTCTGCCGAGGCCGATGAGTCGGACAATCGCAGCCTTCTCGCCCTGGAAGTGGATCCGGCGCCGGAGACGCCTGATCTCGAGGTCCGCGCCGAAGGCATCGCCTTCACGCCGTCCGCGCCCAATCTTCTGCCATCGATCGTCACGGTCGGCGTCACGCTGCGGAATCGCGGCACGAGTGCTGTGCCCGCGGTCGCGGTTCAGCTCTGGGCGGGGAATCCGAGCTCGGGACAGCTCGTCGGCGAGCAGGTCGTACCCGTGGGAGCGCAGTCCGCAGTCCCGGTCTTCTTCCCGTGCGAGATCACGATACCCGGAACGCATGGCTTCACCGCCGTGGTGGATCCGGCGGGCCTCGTCTCTGAAGCGCGGGAAGACAACAACGTCGCCGGCGCGCAGGTAACGACGGCTCCGAGTGTCGATCTTGCCGTCGCCATCGCGGACATCGTCCTCCTCGACCCCGCCTACCCGGGCGCGGACGTGCGTTTTCAGGCGACCCTCAGAAACCGCGGAACCTTGCTGTCGCCTTCGTTTCTCGTTCGCTATGAAGTGATCGATGGGGAAGAGATCGCTCCGGTCCAGGAAGGGCCGGTGCAGATAGCTCCGGGCGCTGCAGCTGTGTTCACGATCCCCTGGCGAGTGTCCAGGACGGGCGCGCTCGGCTTCCGGGTGGTGCTCGATGCGAACGATCTCGTTCCCGAGGTGGAAGAAGGCAACAACTCGGCGACGCTCGCGTTCGTCGCCGGCGCTCCGGACACGCCGAACTTGGCGGTCTCTTACGTCGATCTCGACTTCTCTCCAGAACCGGCGCGCGAAGGGGCCCCGCTCGAGGTGCAGATCCTGCTCCGGAACACCGGGGGAGTGGAGGCGACTGGCATCGCGGTCGACCTCTTCGACGGCAATCCGGCGCAGGGCGGGACGCTGGTCGGGAGCTCGACTGTGGCCGCGCTCGCCGCGGGGGCGGCGACACCTGTCCTTTTCACCTGGACGGAGGTTCCCGACGCGGGCGATCGAATTGTCCATGTCGTCGTCGATTCGTCCGGCAGCATCGCGGAACTCGAAGAGGACGACAACGCCGCGTTCCGATTCCTCGAGGTCTTGAGCCTCCCCGACGCAGCGGTGACCCCGGCTTCGCTCGCGCTTTCTCCGGGGTTCCCCGTACCTGGGCAGCCGGTACTACTCGCCGTCGAAGTCGCGAACCTCGGGGAACAGCCGCTCGTCGGCCTGCACGCCCGCGCCTATCTTGGTGCTCCGGAGAACGGTGGCGTCCTCCTCGCTCCCGACGCGACCTTCGCTGCGATCTCAGGCGGAAGCAGCGGCATCGCTCAGCTCTCGTTCACGCTCAACGAGGCCCAGTCCGGCGCCGAGATCGTGGTGCTGGTCGACGCGGGCGACGAGATCCGGGAAGGAAGCGAAGACAACAACCGCGCGCAGCTCCCGATTTCGATTCAGGACTCCGACGTCTTTGTCTCGGAGCGCTATTTCTCGCCCAATTCCGACGGCATCAAGGACACTACGG
>JAGOCP010000339.1 GCA_017998715.1 Thermoanaerobaculia bacterium
GATCACGCACGACAACGCGCTCGCCAAGCGCACGCGGCGGATCGTGCGGATTCAGGACGGCCGCATCGTCGAGGACCGGCCGACCGAAGCCGCCGCCTGAAGCGGGATCTCCCACAGAGCGAAGGGGGCGCAGTCAGGAGCGCAGGCGGCGGGCCCCAGGAGGACGCTCAGAACGGCGGCGCGACGGCGAGCCATGTGGCGAGGAAGAGGACCGTCGAGACGACGGCGTTGAGTTGAAAGAAGGCGAACTGAACGCGTGACAGGTCGTCCGGCTGGACGAGAGCATGCTGGACGACGAAGGCAGTGGCCGCGAGCGCCAGCCCGATCCACCAGGGGGCGCCGAGACCGGCGTCCCGGCCGGCGAGGGCGAAGAGGACGAAAGCGGCGAGGTGGAAGAGCCGCGCCAGGTGCAGGGCGCCGCGGCGGCCGAAGCGGGCCGGCAACGAGTGCAGGCCGATGCGGCGGTCGAAGTCGGCGTCGAGACAGGAGTAGAGGACGTCGAAACCGGCGACCCAGAAGAGGACGGCTGCGGAGAGCGGCCAGGGAAAACCCTCCGGCGAGCCGCGCGTGGCGAGGTAGCCGCCGAAAGGCGCCAGCGCCAGCGCGGCTCCCAGCACGAGATGCGAACCCGAAGTGAAGCGCTTGGTCAGCGAGTAGCCGAAGGTGAGAGCGATTGCGAGCGGTGCCATTGCCAGCGTCCAGCCGTTCAGCGCCCGGCACGCGGCAAGGAAGAGCAGGACACCGCCGACGATGAGCGTCCAGGCCTCAATCGGGGAGACTCTTCCCGAGGGCAGTTCGCGATCCGCGGTGCGCGGATTGGCGGCATCGAAGCGGCGATCGACCACCCGGTTGAAGGCCATGGCCGCGGTGCGCAGGCCGAACATCGCCGCGCCGACCGCAACGAAGGCGCGCAGGCCGGGAAGCCCGCGGGCACCGAGGAAGGCGCCGGCAAGCGCGAACGGCAGCGCGAAGAGCGTGTTCTGCAACTGCACGAGGCCGGCGTAGCTCGAAGCCCGGCGCGCGAGGTGGCTCAAGCGCGTTCTCCCGCGTGGCTGCGCGCGCGCAACAGGCGGGGCGCGGCGAGCTCGAGCACGGTCGGCAGCACGAGCATCGAGTTCACCAGCACGGTGGCGAGACCCAGGGTGAGCAGCAGTGCGAAGCTCGCCAGGCCGCGATGGGCGGAGAAGGCGACCAGACCGAAACCGGCGATGGAGGTGACGGCGGCGAGCGCCAGCGAGCGCCCGGTGCCAGCGAGCGCCCGGCGCAGGTCGCCCTGTTCGGCGATGAAGCGATGAACCAGCTGCAGACCGTTGTCGACCGCGCCGCCGATGACAACCGGCAGGGCCATGACGTCGAGCGGGTTGAGCTCGAGACCGACGAGCTTCATCAGGCCGGGAAGCGCGAGCAGGGTGAGCCCGGTCGGCAGCAGCGCGATGGCGGTGCGCCAGGGATCGCGGAAGTCCCAGGCGACGATCAGCAGGACGGCGAGCGCCGCCATCGCTACGCCGACGCGGAAGGCGTGGCGCGACAGGTCGATCATGAAGGCGCCGACGAACGGCATGCCGGTGACGGCAATGCTGCCGGGTGCTTCGAAGGTGCGCATGTGGGAAAGAAAGTCGTTGCGGCGAACGGGATCCCAGATGTCGCTGGCGGGATAGGCGTAGACCGCCGAGCGGCCGTCCGCGGCGACGAAGTGGGCGCGAAAGGCGGCGGCCTCTGCGGTCGGGCGCGCGCCGAGGGCGGTCAGGCGATCGAGCTCCGCGACCGAGCTCACCGCCCCGACCGTGGCATCCAGCGCGAGCGCGCCGGCAAGGGCTCGCGCGTCGGCCGGCGTAGGCGTCACGAAGGCGGCAAACTGCGGCGAGTAGGCCGAGCGCTCGACCATCGCGCGTTCGAGCCGCACGGCCGCGGAATCCGCCGGCTGGAGGTCGAGGTAGTCCTCGTTGAAGCGCGGCAGGCCGAGCGTCGCGAGCGCCAGTGCGGCGAGCACGAGGAGGCCGGCGAGCGGCCGGCTGTGGACGGCGAGCAGAAAGCGCCCGAAGCGCCGGTCGAGGAGAGCCTTCTCACGCCGCCGCGATGCAGGCGCGAGCACCAGGAGAGCGGGCAGCAGCGTCACCATCGCCAGCAGACAGAGCGCGATGCCGACCGCCGAGATGGCGCCGAGCTCGGCGAAGCCGCGGAAGCCGGAGACGGTCAGGGCAAGAAAGGAGGCGATGGTCGTCCCGGCGCCGGTCATCAGCCCGGCGTCGAGCGCTGCGACCGCCTCGACGATCGCCGGCGCGAGATCGCTGCCGCCGGCGAGGAGCTCCTCGACGCGGTCGATGAGGTGAATACCGTAGTCGATCCCGAGTCCGAAGAGAAAGGAGCCGGCGAAGGCCGAGAGCAACGTCAGGTGCCCGGGCCAGAGCGCGACCAGACCCTGGAGTGTCGCCACCGCCACGGCGAGCGTCGCCATGGCGGCGAGCGGGCGCCGCACGGCGGCGAAGGTCACGGCGAAGAGGGCGAAAATGATGGCGAACGACAAGCCGGTGATCCGCGAGACGTCGTGCTGAATCACGTCGCGGTCGTCGATCGCATACTTGGGAAGCCCGGTCAGGCTCGCGCGGAGCCCGCGCGCGGCGAGCGGCAGGCGAGCGATCTCGCGCTCGACGGCCTGGACGAACGGCGCGATGGTCGCGGCACTCGACTCGGCATCGTCCGGTTGGACGAAGAGAAAGTAGATGCCACGGTCGATGGTGGCGAAGTAGGGTTGAAATCCCGGCAGGGCGAACTGCGCGAAATCGTAGGGCAGCCGCGCCATGACCGACCGGACGCCCGAAAGGCGAGCGAGGCGCGGCGCGAGCTCGTCGACGGTGGCGCGCAGGCTCGATTCGTCCGTCCCTTCGAGTCCGACGACGAGCACGTTGGGGGTGCCGAACTGACGCGCGAAGGAGCGGAAGGCGGCGATCGGCGCGAGGTCGGGATCGACCAGATCGAGATTGGAGGTCTTGAGCTCGAGACGAGTGGCCGCGAGCGCGATCGCCAGCAGCAGGATGGCTCCCGCTAGCGCCACGACGGTGCGGGGTCGCGCGACCGAGAGGGCTGCCAGCCGGGCCAGCGGGCCACGCGTCGACGGGCTCACGGTCGCTCCGCCGGGAGGTCGCTGGCCGGGCTTTGCGGTGCGAAGGCAGCCACCGCAGCGGCGAGCTCGGCGACTTCGCGCTGTGAGAGCGTCTCGTGCCCGGCCATCGAGGTTCCGGGTGCGCCCCAGCGGATGAGGTGAGTGAGCCCGCCCGGATCGCGGCTGCCGTCGGCGCGATTGGCGAGATGGTTGAGCCGTGGCTTGGCGAGGTCGAGCACCGCACGGGGGAAGTGCTCGGCGAGAGGCCCATCGGCCCGGCCGTCCGTGCCGTGACAGGCCGCGCAGAGCTCGCGGTAGCGCAGCCCGCCCGCGCTGGTTGGCTCCATGCTGGTGGGCTCCATGTCCGGGGTCGGCTCTGCTGCCGCGGCGAGCTGCGCCAGGCGCGCCTCTCCATCGCCGGCGCCGAGCGAGGCCAGGTATTCGACGAGGTCGTCGCCGGGGCCGGCGGGCCGGGCGAACAAATGAGCATAGGACGGCATGCGCGAAGCTGGCGTCAGAGCCCGAGGATCGAGCAGGTGCAGTCGATTCCAGACCGGACTGCGTCGCAAGCCGACCGCGGCGAGATCGGGACCCTGCCGGCGGTTGCCGACGAGCGGCGGCCGCTCGCTGCGGTCGAGCGGTCGTGCCGGCCCCCAGAGCCGCTCGTCGCGACTCTGCGGGCGCACGAACTGCGAATGGCAGTGGATGCAGCCCTCGGCAACGTAGACCGCCCGGCCGCGGGCGATCGCGGTGGCGCGCTCCTGTTCCTCCGAAGATGCCGGTGCAGGCAACCGGGAGGAAGCCGTGGGCGCGACC
>JAGOCP010000340.1 GCA_017998715.1 Thermoanaerobaculia bacterium
CTACACGCCGCTCTACGACTGGAACCTGTCGATCCCCGAGAAGATCGAGACCATCGCCAAGAAGATCTACGGCGCGCGCTCGGTCTCCTTCGCCAAGGCGGCGACGCGCGACCTGAAGCAGATCGTCGCGCTGGGCTACGGCGGCTTGCCGATCTGCGTTGCCAAGACGCAGAACTCGCTCTCCGACGATCCGTCGTTGGTCAACCGGCCGCGGGACTTCGACATCACCGTCCGCCGCATCGTGCTCTCGGCGGGCGCCGGGTTCGTCGTGCCGCTGCTGGGCGAGATCATTCGCATGCCGGGCCTGCCGGCGCAGCCGCAGGCCGAGAAGATGGATTGGGTGAACGGCGAAGTCGTGGGATTGCTGGGCGGTTGAGCGGCTCGCGTCCCTTTTCCGGGACGCTTTGCGTATTCGTGAAGGACGCGGGGCGACTCGCGCAACATTCCCACAGGAGAGACTCGATGACTGCGATGAGAACGCGTTCGTTGGCCGTGACCACCCTGGCGCTGGTGAGCTTCGTGCCGCTCGCCTTCACGATGGGCTGCAACAAGCCGGCGGGCAACGCGCCGGCGGCGGAAGCCGCCGCGACGGCTCCGGGCACCCCGGCGGAAAAGAAGCTGCCGGGCGCCGAGACCCCCGAGGCGCTCGTCGAGCGCATGAAGGCGGGCGCCGCCAAAGAGGACTTCGCCGAAATCGCCGCCTGCCTGACGCCGAAGAACCGCACCGAGATGGCGATGGCGATGTACATGGGAGCGACGATGATGGTCGCCTTCGCCGACATGGGCGCCGAGATGGGCGGAGCGATGGCCGAGGGCATGGCGGGCATGGCCGGCGAACCCTCCGCTGAAGACAAGAAGAAGATGGAAGAGCAGAAGGCCAAGGCGAAGGCCGACATCGCCGGCCTGAAGACCGCCTACAACAATCTGGTGACGAAGTACGGCCTGCCGGCGATGCCCAAGGAGGGCGAGCCGGAGAAGCCCGAGCCGACGCAGGCGGAGGTCGAGAAGCTGTTCGCCAGCATCGACCAGGGGGCCTTCCTGAACGACGCCCTGGCGGTGATGAAGGCGATGCCGGGCGAGCACAAGGACGAGAGCGGCCCGGTCAAGATCCCCGAGGGCGGCCTCGAGAACCTGAAGATCGAAGGCGACAAGGCGACCGGCACGGTCGGCGGAGACGCCTTCGCCTTCGTCAAGATCGATGGCCGCTGGTACGTCGAGGATCTGCCGAAAGGCGCCTCGGAAGAGGGCGCGCCGGTCGAGGGCGCTCCGGCGACCACCCCGGGCGTCTAGTTCGTCTCGGGCATTGCGGCGATGGTCGCGCGCTTCGGCACTCGAGGATCCAGGGGGGGCTCCTAGCAGGCGGGTCGCCCCCCCTGGATCCTCGAGCGCCGGCGCTCCGCGGTGGAACGGGCTTGTCCCCTTTCGCCGCAGGCCGGCGAGTCTCTGGTTATACCGGAGGCTCTGCGATGAATGGCCGTGCGATCGTCCTGGGATTTTCCTTGCTGACAGTGGTTCCTGCCCTGGCCGTGGCGGTCGACGGGGCTCCCGATCCTGATTTCCAGAGCGCCGGCGGCTTCGTCGCCTGGAGCACGGGGACGCATGTCGCCCGTCGGGGCACGATCGCTCCCGACGGCGCGGCACTCTTCCTCAGCCAGCGATCGGGCGTCGGCATCTACATCTCCCGCGTCCCCGAGTCGGGGCCCCCGGTAGAGGCCAATTTCGTGCCGAGCGGGGTGACCTCGGTCCTCCCCGGTCAGGTGGCCTTCGACAGCTCGGGGCGCCTGCTGGTTGTCGGCACCGCCACCTACTCCGGCCTCGGACAGGTGATTTTCGTCACGCGCTTTCTCTATCCCGGCCTGACCCTCGACGCCGCCTTCGACGGCGACGGGTACTTCACTTTCGACCTGCCCGAGAATCTCTCCGGCGCCGCCATCGCGCCGGTCATCGTCCCTGACGGCATCTTTCAGGTCGAGCGCCTGGTCGTCGGCGGCAACGTCTTCCCGGCCTCGGGCGCGGACCTCTCCGACATCATCGTCCTCCGCCTGACCCACACCGGCGGCCTCGATACCGACTTCGGCGGCGGCGACGGCTGGGTCCGTCACGACTTCGATCTGCAGACCAATCTGCTCGCCGACCTCGCGATCGATTCCCAGGACCGCATCGTGCTCGGCGGCACCATCGATCCGTTCGCCGACGCCGACGGCATGGTCGCGCGCACGCAGCCGAACGGCACGCTCGACGGCGGTTTCGGCATCTTCGGCTGGACCCGGCTCGAGCCGGTGGTCGATCCGGTCGACGAGTTGGTCGCTGCCCTGACACTCGCCGGCGACGACACGATCTGGACCGCAGGCGTCAAGGTGGCGACCGGTCCGGCGCGGCAGCAGATCGTCTTGCATCACCTCGACGCCGGCGGCACGGATGTCTATTCGCTCGGCGGTTTCGCGCTGCCGACGCGATTCGATGTCGCCGGTGTCGTGCATCAGGGCGACGGCCGGGTGATCGTCTTCGGCGACACCGATCGAAACGACGGCGACAGCGACCTCTTCGTCACCGCCTGCCGACCCGAAGGCGCCAGCCCCTGCGCCTTCGAATTGGCCTTCGGGCCGCTCGACGCGGATCACCTGAGCTACCCCCTCGCCGATCTGACGAGCGGCGGCGACGAGTTCGCCGGCGGGCTCGCTCTCGCCGGCGGGCGGCCCATCCTCTTCGCCGACGCCGAGACGGCGACCAACCGCAAGGCGGTCGTCGTCCGGCTCGAGAACGCCTACATTTTCGTCGACGGTTTCGAGAGCGCTTCGCCGGCCTACTGGTGAAATCCGCCGGCTCGCGCTCAGCCGCCGGCGAGCTTCTGCGCTTCGCGGGTGAGCGGGTGGCTGGCGCCGCGCGCGGCCGCGAGGCGCCGGGCGGCGTCGCCGGCGTCCCGGCGGCTGCGGTCGCGGTCGCCAGCGGCGCGCGCCAGGCGGGCGGAGTCGAGGTACCACTCGCCGAGCCGCGGGTGTTCCGGGTCGATTCCGGTGACGATGGCAAGCGCGGCATCGAGCATCGTCCGCGCTTCGGCGAGCCCGGCCGCGCGGGATGGGGTGTCGGAGCCCGCACTGGCAGCGGAGCCAGCGGACGCCAGCAGGTCGAGGGCGATCTCTCTGCGTGCGTTGGCCGTGCCGAGCTGCTCTTCGCCGATCGTCTTCAGGGCGATCATGAGCACCCGGCGGTGGTGGGCGAGGGCGCCGGCGGCATCGCCCGAGCGCCGCAGGGCTTCGCCGAGATAGAGCAGCGGCACGCGCAGCTCGTCGGCGTCGGCGCCGAAGAGCTTCTCGTTGCCGGCGATCGCCCGGGTGAGGAGGTCGCGTCCGGCGGCGAGCTCGCCCAACCGTACCCGCGCCATTCCGAGATTGCCGATCGCGGTCACGGTCAGCTGGTCGTCGGGTCCGAGCTTGCTGCGGAAGCGCTCGACGGCCTGGGCGTAGAGGGCCGCGGCGCGCGCGTAGTCCTCGCGTGCGAACGCCACCTGGCCGAGCATGCGCAGGCAGGTGCCGGTCTCGTAGTGGTCGAGCGGCTCGAAGATCGCCAGTGCCCGGGTGAAGCGCCGCTCGGCCTCGTCGTAGCGTCGGGCGGAGACATCGAGGAAGCCCAGCCGGAGGAGGATCTGGCCGACCTCCGGATGCCCGGCTCCCATGGTGCGCTCGACGACCGGCAAGGCGGCCGCGAGCTCGCGGCCGGCTTCGGCGCGCTTGCCGACGTACTCGAGGAGCTCTCCCCAGGTCATGCGCGCCCGCGCGGTCCGCGGGTGATCGGCGCCGAGCCGCAGGGTGAAGATCCGGACACTCTCTGCCGCGGAGGCTTCGGCCTCCGGGTAGCGGTCGGCGGCGCCGAGCGCCATGGCGTGCTCGAGCAGCGCCTGCGCTGCTT
>JAGOCP010000341.1 GCA_017998715.1 Thermoanaerobaculia bacterium
CGCGACGGCTTCTTGAGGCCCTGGCGGAAGGTCAGACGGCGGCCGAAGACCTGCTCGAAAAGCCGCGCCCGCTGGCGGGCCGACTGCAGCTCCAGATCGACCTCGAATGGTGACAGCACCTCCACCATCACCTCGCGGCGCCCCTTGAGGGAAGCATGCAGTTCGACGACGCGAGTGGCATGCGTACAGTCGAGCGAGTTGGCGACCCGCAGGAGTGCCGTGAGCTTCTCGACGGTGCGTTGCTGCCAGGGCCGCAGCGCCGCGAACGTCGGGTGACGCAGACGCGGCGGTGCGCCGCGATGGTAGCGCGCCACTTCGGCGATGATCTCGATCTCGCGCGGATCGAAACCGTCGAGATCGGCGGTGGTGATCAGGTAGTGGCTGTGCTTGTGATGGCGCTCGAAGTGAATCGAATGGCCGATATCGTGCAGCAAAGCGGCGAACTCGAGCCACTCACGCTCACGTGCCCCGAGATTGTGCACCGGCGCGAAGAGGTCGAACAGGCGAATGGAGAGGTGCGCCACCTGCTGTGCGTGCACCAGCATGCCGGGGGCGCGGCTCGCGAGGTCGAGCACCTGGCGGCGTCGCACCTCGCTGGCGGCGGGATCCGCGGAAGTCGGCGCGCCTAAAGCCTCGAGCACGAGCCCCTCGCGCAGGGCGCGGTCGCAGAGGAAGAGGCGATCGACTCCGGCCTTCGCCGCGAGCTCCTGCAGCAGAATGGCGCCGGCGAGAATCGAGCCGGCCCGCGGCCCGCCGACCGGCGGCAAGGCAGCGATCTCCTTGACGGAAAGCGTCTGGAGCCCGGCGACCACGCTGTTGAGATCGCGCACCCGCAGCTCGCGCAGCCCGCCGATCATCGCGCCGCGCTCGCGCCCGGCGAGGAGGTCGGCGAGATCGCCGCAGCAGGCGGCAGTGCCCGAGGTGGCGACGAGCCGGTCGACGCGCTTCGGAGTCTTGAGCCGGGCGATCGCTTCGCGCACCCCGCGCCGGAGCCGCTCGGTCGACCGCGCGGCCGGAGGGTCGCCTTCGAGCATCGCGGCGCAACGCAGGGACCCCAGCCGCACGCTCTGCACCGAACGCAGGTCGCCCTTGCGCGCCACGCACCATTCGGTCGAGCCGCCGCCGACGTCCGCCAGCACCACGGTGTCGCGCGACAGATCGACCGCATGCTGAACGGCACGAAAGATCAGCGTGCCTTCTTCCTCGCCCGACAGAACGCGCACCGCGAGCCCGGTGAGGGCGCGGACCTGAGCGAGGAACTCGCCACCGTTCGCCGCTTCGCGCACCGCGCTGGTGGCGACGGCGACGATCTCTCCCGCCCCCTTGAGGCGGGCGAGCGTGGTCATCTTGAGCAGCGCCTCGAGCCCCTTGCGCATCGCCTTGCCCGAAAGGGCACCGTCGGCGAGGGCCGACTTGCCGAGTCGCACCATGTCGCGCTCGCGCGCCAGCACCCGGTAACCTCCGGATGCGCTGTGGCCGCCGCGTTCGACGACCAGCATGTGGATGGAGTTCGAGCCGATGTCGATCGCCGCGACGCGCCCAGCTGGCGCAGGCGCGGGCTGCCCGACGGCACTGCGGCCAGCGGCGGAGGCCGGACTTGCGGACTTGCTGCGCCTGCGCGAGACCGGGCTCATCGTGCCCGGAATTGGATCAGAGAACGGCCGTCGGGGGAAAGCGCCGCCGCCGGATCAGGCGCCGAGGAAGCGCGAGACCGCCAGATAGCACAGGGCCGCGACCGCGGCGGAGATCGGGATGGTGAGCACCCAGGCCCAGACGATGCGGCCGGCGACGCCCCACTTGACGGCGGACAGGCGCTTGGTCGCGCCGACACCCATGATCGCGCCGGTGATGGTGTGCGTCGTCGAGACCGGAATGCCGGCGAGGGTCGCTCCGACGAGCGTCAGCGCTCCGGCGGTCTCGGCGCAGAAGCCGCCCGTCGGCTGCAGCTTGGTGATTCGCGAGCCCATCGTCTTGACGATGCGCCAGCCGCCGAAGAGGGTTCCCAGAGCGATGGCTGCGTGGCTCACCAGGATGACCCAGAGGGGAACTTCGAACTTGGCCAATGTACCCGAAGCCACGAGCAGGCCGGTGATGATGCCCATCGTCTTCTGGGCGTCGTTGCCGCCGTGTCCCAGGCTGTAAAGGGCCGCCGAAACCAGCTGGGCGCGACGGAAGTAGCGATCCACGCGATGGTGCCGCGCGTTGCGGAAGATCCAGCTCACGGCGACCATGAGCAGGAAACCGACGAGCAGGCCGATCGTCGGCGCGAGCACGATGAAGACCAGCGTCTTGGTCCAGCCGGCCCAGAGGATCGAGCTCCAGCCGGCCTTGGCGATGGCCGCACCGGCATAACCACCGACCAGAGCGTGCGAGGAAGAGACCGGGATGGCGTAGTACCAGGTCACCAGGTTCCAGAAGATCGCTCCCACCAGGCCGGCGAGGATCACCGGCGCGGTGACGATCGAGATGTCGATCATCCCCTTGCCGATCGTCTTGGCGACGTGGGTTCCGAGGACGAAAGCGGCGACGAAGTTGAAGAACGCGGCCCAGGCGACTGCCTGCTGGGGAGAGAGAACCCGCGTCGAGACGACGGTGGCGATCGAGTTGGCGGCGTCGTGGAAGCCGTTGAGGAAGTCGAAGACCAGGGCGACGACGATGATGGCGATGAGGACGGTCATGTCGGGGCGGAAGGGCCGGCTCAGGCGTTCTTGATCACCACGTTGCCGATGATGTGGGTGAAGTCCTTGCAGGAGTCGCAGGCATCCTCGAGATTCTGGTAGATCTCTTTCCACTTCATCGTGTCCATGGCGTTCCTGCCGCTGTCGGCGCGGAAGAGGTCGGCGATGACGGTGAGGAACAGGTCGTCGCCCTGGTTCTCGAGCTCCGAGATCCGCACCAGCTTGTCGCGCACCTGGGCCTCGTTGCCCAGGTCCCAGATGAGCCGGGTGACGGAGTCGATCTGGCCGACCATCTCGAGCAGGATTTCGGCGAAGCGGGTGAGGGGTTCCGGCGCCTCGTCGATCTGGAAGATGACCAGGTAGCGGGCGATGCCTTCGAGGTAGTCGAGGATGTCGTCGAGATCGACCGCGATCGAGCGGATGTCCTCGCGGTCGAGCGGCGTGATGAACGAACGGTTCAGCGCCTCGAAGACCTGGCGGGTGATCTCGTCCCCCTCGTGCTCGAGCGCCTTGAGCTCGACCAGCTTGATCCGGCGGTCTTCGAGCTTGGTGCTGCGGGCGATGGCGAGGAAGAGCTCCGCCGAGCGGGTCAGGTTCTGGGTGTCTTTGAGGAGCAGTTCCTGAAAGCGTTCTTCGCGCGGCAGGAACCTCTTGATGATCGAGTCGAGTTTCATGCGGCCCTCGGGCGGAGTGGAGAGTTTTCGGTCGACGATCCAGACTGCTGGCGTGACCGAAGCCTACCATTCGCTGTCACAGGGTTGTCACACAGTGTGACGTCGCGCCCGATCCATCCGCCGCTCAACCGATGGCGGCGATCGCCTCCTCTGGCTCGCCGGCGAAGGTGTCGCAGGCGTCACCGGGTGGCTGGGCCGCCGGCAGATGCGGAAAGAGGGCGCCGAGGAGGCGGTCCCAGCTGCAAGAGGTGGCCCGGGCGCGCGCCGCAGACCCGATCCGGCGGCGGAGGTCGTCGGCGCCGAGCAGAGCCTGGATCGCGTCGGCGAGCGCTTCGCGACGGTCGAGGTCGACGATCAGCCCGGTTTCGCCGTGGCAGATCTGTTCGGCGGGCCCGCCTTCGCACGCCACCACCGGCGCGACTCCCGAAGCCATCGCCTCGAGAACGGCGTTGCCGAAGGTGTCGGTGCGGCTCGGGAAGACGAAGAGGTCGGCGGAGGCGTAGGCGGTGGCGAGCTCCTCGCCGGTCAGATAGCCGGTGAAGGCGATGT
>JAGOCP010000067.1 GCA_017998715.1 Thermoanaerobaculia bacterium
TCATGGGGGCAGTCGCGCAGCCCCTCCTTCCTCAACAGCTCCGACTTCGGCGAGATCATCGACCAGTTCCCCGGCGGCGCCTTTTCGCCCTCGACCCAGGAGCTCAGCCGGGCGGTGATCGAGGTCCAGCAGCCGGTCTGGACGTTCGGCAAGATCCGCGCCGCGATCGACCTCGCCAAGATCGTCGGCGAGGCCGCCGACGCGCAGATCCGCACCGCCCAGCTCGACGCGGCGTTCGCCACCGCCGAGGCCTACTACCGCGTGCAAGCGGCGCGGGAGGGCCTGGCGACGATCGAGGCCGAGCGCGAGTTCCGCAGCCGCGATCTGGCGCGCATCGAGGACCTGCTCGAGATCGGCGAGGCGACCCAGCTCGAGCAGCTACGCGCTTTCTCCGCGCTCGCCGCCGTCGACCCGGAGGTCGCCCGCCGGCAGGGCCAGGTGACGGTCGCCGAAATGCGCCTGCGGCAACTCCTCGACCTCCCGCCCGCCGAACCGCTCGAGCTCGAACCCTCTTCCGCCGCGCTGCCGGAGCCGCCAGAGATTGCCGTGCTCGTCGCAGCGGCGGCGGCACGGCCCGAGATCGAAGACCTCATGCACCAGGAGGGCGCCTACAAGGTCCAGCAGCAGATCACCCGCGCCGACGGCCTGCCGCGCATCGACCTCAACGGATACTGGGGGCGCGAGGTGCGCCTGGTGACCAACTTCGCCGACCCGCTCTACAGCTCGTGGGCAGCGGCAGTCGAGCTCTCCTGGCCGTTCTTCGACGGCGGCCGCCGCCGCGGTCAGATCGAACAGTTCGAGAGCCAGCGCCGGCAGGTCGCCCTGCGCCGCGCCGAGCTCGAGGCCACCGTGCGCCTCGAGACCGATCAGGCTTGGACCAACTACGCCACCGCGCTGTCGCGCGCCGCCTCCGCCGAGACCTTCGCCCAGGCTGCAAAGGAGGCCGTTCGGGTGGCGCGCGCCACCTACGAGGAGGGGGTCGCCACCCAGACCGACCTGCTCGACGCGCAGCGCAACGCCGTGCTCGCCCAGGTGAGCGCGATCGAAGCGCGCTACGAAGCCCTCATCGAAGCCTCACGTTTGTCGCGCGCGGTCGGCCTCCTGCCGACCGAGCCCTGGTCCACGCTGGCGCAGAAGGAAGAGCCATGAACCGCACCCGCCTTTCGTTCGCCGTCCTCTCGCTCGCCTCGGCCAGCCTCTGCACGCTCGCCGGCTGCTCGTCGCCGAATGCCCAACCTCCGGCCGCGCCGGCCGAGCGCGTCGCCCAGGTGCGCACGGTCACGCTCGCGCCGCGGACCGTCGTCGACCGCACGAGCCTCCCGGCTGCCCTCGAACCGCGCCACCGCGCAAGCCTGGCGGCCGAGGTCGGCGGCGCCGTCGAATCCGTTCGGGCCGAGCTCGGCCAGGCTGTCGGCAAGGGTCAGGTGCTGGCGACGATCGACGAGCGCGCGCTGGCGCAGCAGATGGCCGAAGCCGAAGCCTGGCTGCGGCAGGCGAACCTCCAGTTCGAGCGCGCCGAGAACCTCTTCGAGCGCAAGGCGGTGACCAAGGCGCAACTGCTCGACGCCGTCACCAACCGCGACGTCGCCGCAGCGCGGCTCGCGTCTGCCAAGCTCGCGCTCGACAAGGCACGCCTCACGGCGCCGTGGGCGGGGCGGATCGCCGCCCGCCATGTCGAGGTCGGCAGTTTCGTCGCTCCGGGAACTCCGCTCTTCGAGCTCGTCGACGCCTCCCGGGTCAAGGTCCGCGCCGAGGCGCGCGCCGCCGACGTGCGGTTCCTCGAGGTGGGCCGGGAGGTCGAGGTCAGCTTCGACGCCTTTCCGGGAGAAGTGTTCCCGGCGCGGATCGAGCGCCTGGGTGCCGAGCTCGATCCACAGTCGCGCACGCTTGCGATCGAGGCGGAGCTCCCCAACGCCGACGGCCGCCTGAAGCCGGGGATGCTCGCCCGGCTCGACATTCCGCGCCAGACGGTCGCCGGAGCCCTGGTCGTCCCGATGTCCGCGCTGGTCGACCTCGGCGGGACCAAAGCCCTCTGGACTGTCGTCGACGGGCGCGCAGTGAGGCGCGAAGTGACGACCGGAGTGGTGGTCGGCGAAGAGATCGCGATCACCGGTATTCCTGCCGGCACTCACGTCATCGTCGAAGGCCAACAGGCGGTAGGCGAGAACCAGCCGGTCGAGGAGGTCTGACGTGCGGCTCGGGGAGTTCGCGGTCAGGAACCGCGCCACGGTCTTCTTCGCCCTCTTCGCGATCATCGTCGCCGGCAGTTCGGCCTATACGACGCTGCCGCGCGAGAGCTTCCCGGACATCGAAATTCCCAACATTCTCGTCTACACCCTCTGGCCGGGGGCCTCCCCGACCGACGTCGAGAGCCAGCTCACCGACGAGCTCGAGCGCGAGCTCCAGGGCCTCGAGGGGATCAAGCAGATCACTTCGACCTCGACCGAAAGCGTCTCGGTCGTGAACGTCGAGTTCGTCTCCGGTGTCGATCTCGACTTCGCCCTGCAGAAGGTGCGCGACCGGGTCAATCTCGCCAAGTCCGAGTTCCCCGCCGACGCCGAAGAACCGATTCTCCGCGAGCTCAACTTCTCCGACGTGCCGATCCTGCAAGTTCACCTCTCCGGCGACGTCGGTCCGGTCGAGCTGCGGCGCCTGGCGAAAGCGGTGCAGGACGAGGTCGAGGCGATTCCCGGCGTGCTGCGCGCGACCCTCGTCGGCGGCGTCGAGCGCGAGGTGCAGGTCGCCGTCGATCCGGAGCGGTTGCGCCTTTACGGCGCCTCGCTCGACGACGTTCTCGATGCCATTCGCGACGAGAACGTCTCGATCCCCGGCGGCGAGCTCACGCTCAAGGGGCAGACGCTGGCATTGCGCGTCCCGGGCGAGGTGGAGGACCCTCTCGCCGTCGAGCAGTTCGTCGTCAAGGTGGTCGGTCAGCGCCCGGTGCAGGTACGCGACGTCGCCACGGTCAGCTACGGCTTCAAGGAGCGCAGCTCCTATTCGCGCA
The DNA here is from genome assembly GCA_017998715.1 of Thermoanaerobaculia bacterium. Taxonomy (GTDB): domain Bacteria; phylum Acidobacteriota; class Thermoanaerobaculia; order Multivoradales; family JAGPDF01; genus JAGPDF01. Next base: position 3,005 of record JAGOCP010000067.1, read on the forward strand.
TCGACGGGCGGGAGTCGGTGTCGCTCTCCGTCCAGAAGCGCTCGGGCTCGAACATCATCGAGCTCACCGACAGGTTGAAAACCGCCGTCGACGGACTGCGCGGCACCTGGCCGCCCGGAGTCGAAGCGACGTTCCTGGCCGACCAGTCGAAGGACATCCGGATCATGGTCGCCGATCTCGAGAACAACGTCCTGACCGGGGTCGTCCTCGTCGTGATCGTGCTCTTCTTCACCATGGGGCTGCGCAATGCCCTCTTCGTCGGCGCCGCGATTCCGCTCGCGATGCTGCTCACCTTCGTCGTCGTTCAGCTCGCCGGCATGACGCTCAACATGATGGTGCTTTTCTCTCTCGTGCTGGCGGTCGGCATGCTGGTCGACAACTCGATCGTCGTGATCGACAACATCTATCGCCACATGCAGGAGGGCAAGAGCGCCTTCGAAGCCGCCCAGATCGGCACCCGCGAGGTGGGCGGCGCGGTGCTCAACTCGACCCTGACGACGATCGGCGCCTTCGTGCCGCTGTTCTTCTGGCCCGGCATCATCGGCGACTTCATGTCGATCCTGCCGATCGCCGTTTGCATCGCCCTGGCCGCCTCGCTGGTCATCGCCTTCACCGCCAATCCGACGCTGGCGGCGGCCTACATGAAGCCCCACTCGGAACGCACGGTCTCGGTCGATGATGACGCGCGCGTGCAGGAAGAAGCCGGCATCGGAGGCCGGATCCTGGTCTTCTATCGCGACTCGCTGACGTGGGCGCTCGACCACCGAGGGGCGATCCTGGGCGGGACGGTCGGGCTCTTCGTCGTGGTCGTACTGATCTTTGCCGGATTCAACCACGGCACCGAGCTCTTTCCCGAGACCGATCCACGCCAGATCTGGGCCTCTGTCGAGACCCCGCCCGGCACGCGTCTCGAGCAGACGGACGCCATCGTGCGCGAGCTCGAACGACGACTCGGCGACCTGCCCGACATCCGGGTGCGCTCGGCGGCCTCGGGAGCCGGCGCTACCGGCGACGAATTCTCGGGCGGTCGCTCCGAAGGCGGCGATCCCACGCGCGGTCGGGTCACTCTCGACCTGCTCGACATGGAAGATCGCAGCCAGGGCTCCCTCGTCACGCTGGAAGAGGCGCGGCGGCGCGTTCGCGGTATTCCGGGAGCGACGATCAACGTCGAGCGTCCGGTCGAGGGGCCTCCGGTCGGCGATCCGCTCTCGATCGAGGTCGCGGGCGACGACTTCGGCCGCCTCGGCGAGATCGCCGAGCGCATCCAGCGTGAGATCGCCGACATTCCCGGCCTCGCCACCCTCGACAACGACTTCGACCTCGCTCGCCCCGAGGTGATCGTGCGGGTCGATCGCGACCAGGCGGCGAGGCTGGGACTGTCCACGGCGCTCATCGCGCGCACCCTGCGCACCGCGGTCAACGGCACGGAGGCATCGCAATTCCGCGAAGGCGAGGACGAATGGGACATCACCGTTCGTTTCGCTCCGGGCGCACGATCGAGCCTCGCCGACCTGCAGCGCCTGGTGGTGGTCAACGAAGACGGCGAGCAGATTCCACTCGAGACCGTAGCCAGGGTCGAGACCGGCGCAGCACTGCAGTCCATCCAGCACAAGGACCGTCGCCGCGTGGTGACGATCGCCGGCAAGGTGACGACACCGGAGCGGGCGCAACCCGTGAGGGCCGAGGCCGAGAAGCGGATTCAGGCGATCCCCGGCCTGCTGCCACCGGGCTATTCCGTCCGCTTCGCCGGCCAGAGTCAGGACGAAGAGGAGTCGACGGCGTTCCTCTCCAAGGCCTTTCTCTATGCGCTGATTCTGGTGCTTCTGCTGATCGTCGGCCAGTTCAACTCGTACGCCGTGCCGTTCATCATCATGATGTCGGTGGTGATGTCGTTGATCGGCGTGCTGCTCGGGCTGGTCGTCACCGGCACTCCGTTCGGAATCATCATGACCGGCATCGGCGTGATCTCGCTCGCCGGCGTCGTGGTCAACAACGCCATCGTTCTGCTCGACTATGCCGAGCAGCTGCGCTCGCGCGGCCTGGCGCGGCGAACGCTGATCCTGGTGACGGGAATGCGGCGATTGCGCCCGGTCCTGCTCACCGCGATCACGACGATTCTCGGGCTGGTGCCGACGGTCGTCGGCTGGGGATTCGACTTCCGTGGCTTCCACTTCCAGGCCTCGGGAGAATCGAGCTCCTGGTGGCGGCCGTTGGGTGTGGCGGTGATGTTCGGGCTCGCCTTCGCCACTTTCCTGACGTTGATTCTCGTACCCGTGCTCTACGACCTCCTGTTGCAGTGGCGGGAACGCAGATCGCGAGGAGCAGCCGGTCCTGAGGAGAACGGGTCACCAGAGTCCAAGCTCCGCCGCGGAGACCTGGCGCCGGGCTAGAACCCTACCCGCATCGAGAGTTGGAAGCGCCGCGGGGCGGTGTAGGACTGCGGCTGCCCGAAGCCGGCACTGTTGAAATTGTCCTGGATGTCGTAGCCGGTCTGCTGGTCGTAGACGTTGAAGACATCGAGGCGCGCCTGGATCTCGAAGCCCTTGCCGAGGAAAAAGTCCTGGCTGTAGCTCAGGTCGAGCTGGTGATGCGCCGGGGTCGTGCGGGCTCCGGCGGGCTCGGCGTAGCGGTTGGCGTCGCTCGTGCTGGTGCCGCGGATCGAAGCCGGATAGGCGCGGTAGTTGTGCTCCTCCCACGGCTGACCCGACTGGTAGACCGCGAAAAAGCCGACGCTCGCCTGCCAGGGCAGGGCGCAATAGCCGTAGATCTTCAGCTGGTGCCGGCGGTCGCCACGCAGATCACCGTACTTCCTGTCCCACAGCTGGCGCCCACCGCCGTCGGCGATGTTCGACGAGCCGATGAAGATGTTGCCGTCGTTCGCCAGGCTGCTGCCCGCGCTGTTGTCCTGATCCATGTTGCCGTAGTAGTGACTCCAGGTGTAGGAGCCGCTGACGAAGGCCCGCGAGTTGCGCCACTCGCTCTCGACTCCAGCCTCCCAGTACTTGGTGAACGAGTTGTCGAGCTCGGCGATGACGAAGCTCGAGCCGCCGATCTCGCCGCGCACATCGGCGAGGTTCTGGATGTAGAGCTCCCGCGGAACTCCCGCGGGCGGGTCGTAGCGCAGGCGTGAGTCGTTCTCGGTGTCTTCCCAGAAGTTGAAGCTGTACCGATACCGGGCGTGGACGCGGGCCGACCAGCCGCCGCCCAGCTCGCGCGCCGTGCCGATGAGGTACTCGTCCGTGGTGCGCGGATCGAGATCGTCGGCGAAGAACTTGCCCGAAGAGGCCGCCTCGGGCGACGAGCCGATGAAGCTTCCGTCACGGTCGAAGTAGGCGTTGACCTGGCCCGCGGAGTCGCGCGCCCAGGAGGCCGCGCGCGGCAGCGAGCTCGCCGCCGGGACGTAGCGCGCATAGTTCGCGAACACCGTCCCCGCGGGGTCGTAGGCCCAGACCCCACCGAGACGCGGCTGCAGCGTGTCGGCGAAGCCGATCTCGTGCATCTCGTACTTGTGCCCGCGGGCGACCTCGAAGCCCGAGATGCTGTCCGGGTCGGGCTTCAGTCCCTGGCCGAAGAGTCTGTCCCGGCTCACCAGGAGACCGATGTCGAGGGTGACGTCGTCCCAGCGCAGCGTGTCGTTGATCTCGAAATTCTGCGACTCGTACTGCGAGTGAATGGCGGGCACCCGCACGCCGCCGGGCAGCACGATGCCCTGCTGCAGGATCCCGGCCTGGAAGTAGATCGGCTGGCCGGCACAGGTGGAGGTCGCCGGACAGGTCGTGGTACCGCCGGGTAGCGTGACCGTGCCCCAACCGTTCGACGTGCGGAGGAGCTCCTCCTCGTCCCGCGTCCATTGAGCTCCGAAGTGCAGGGCGTGGCTGACCCTCTCGCCGAGCCTGCGGTCGAAGCCGCCCTGGAGACTGCGACGAAAGAAGTCGTCGTTGTCGAGCTGCGCGCCGCCGCCGACGCGGCCGCCGCCGACGCGCGTGCCGTCGACGAGATATCCGTAGCGCTCGATGTACTGCCGCTGGAACGCGTTCGCTCCGGCATTGCCGGGCACCACGATGAACCCCTGGGTGTCGAGGCGCGCGATGTCCAGGTCGACGCTGCCGTCGAGCCGAGGAGCGAAACCGAAGAGGTTGTCCGGCCGGCCCGTCGTGCGGTTCGCGAAGTCGGTGAAACGGAGGCTGGCGTAGCTGCGCTCGTCGATCACCCAGGAGGCCTCGACGATGCCGATGGCGAGGCTCGCCTCGCTTCCCTGGCTGGTCGAGCCCGCCGCCGCCGCAGTCGCGACGCTCGTGCCCGAGTCGGTGCGGTCCGAGGATCGATAACTCGCCTGCACGAGGAAGGAGTCGGTCGGCGCGAGGGTCAGCTTGCCGAAAAGCTCGTCGCGCTGAGTCTCGAAGTCGGGCACTTCGCCGTAGAAATTGGAGCGGTTGTCGCGCGTCGCACCGGGCGAGTAGTACGAAGCGTAGAAGTACAGGCGGTCGCGAAGAATTGGACCGCCGACGTTGCCGATCCACCAATCCCTGTCTTCTGCGAACACCGCGCCGGCGTCCTCGCGTGCCGCCGTGAGGCTGTCCGGCTGTGCCTGATAGGTCAGCGAGGCGTGAAAGTGGTCGGTGCCCGATCGACTGATCGAGTTCATCAGGAAACCGCCGGAGCGATTGAAATCCACCGCATTGGCGCCGCCCTTGACGACGGCGAGCTGCTCGATGTCGTGCGCAGCCGGCTCCGCCGAGAGCGTACCGAAGAGCGGCAGCGTGACGTTGACACCGTCGAAGAGGTAGGTGTTGTCCTGGCCGCTGCCGCCGGCGCTCGGACCGCGCACCCGGTCGGCGGTGTACGGTACGCCGGGTATGAGCTTGACGAGATCGCGATACTCCTGGCCGACGGGAAGCGCCGCGATGGTTTCCCGGGTCACCGAGGCATCGAGCTCCGCCGACGACGGGTCGGCGAGCGACGACGGCGCGACGACGGAGATCTCCTCCGCCACGGCGTCGAGCGCCAGCGTCGCATGCAGCGTCGCGGCCTGCTGCAGAACGACCTGCACGCTCTTCGTCACCGTCGCCATGCCCGCGAGGGCGAAACGGATCTCGTAGAAGCCCGGCGGCAGCAGCGACAGGCGATAGTCGCCTCCGTCGTCCGAGACGACCTGCCGCGCCTGCGGCAGGACGCTCGAGGTCGCCGTGACGACGACGCCCGGCAGCCCGGTGTCGCCCTCGGCCATCACCCTGCCCTGGATCGTGCCCGTCTGCTGTGCGAGCGCGGGTGTCGCTCCCAGAAAGAGCAAGGCCATCCCCTGCGCGAGCCACTGCCTCATTCGCCCCCCCCGCTCGATCGGCTCAGCCATCGGCTGCTTCGGTCTGCGTCGTCGCAGCGCGCCCCTCAGCCCGCGCTCGCCAGAGCGCGCAGGGTCCGGATCGCGCCGGCGAGAAGGAGGCCGGCGAGCAGCGCCAGACCCCAGGGCGAGAGGCTCGGTACCTCCACGACGGACGGCGGGGCGAAAGTCACCTCGAGCCGCGGTCGAACCGCGGCGGCGCCCTCCCGGCTGTCGAAGCGCCGGGCCGTAGCGACCGCACCCAGCGGGCTGCCCTGCCCCGGACTTCCCAGCGGCGGCGGCAGCAGATCCTGGATCAGGATCCAGCCGAAGTTCGACTGCGGCGCGTCCACCCACCCCTGGACGTCGGCCACCAGCGCGGCCGTCGAGCCCCAGACATGGAGCGCGGGAGCAGCAGTACCGACGGCGATGGTGGCGCTTGCCGGCGAGGCGAAATCTCCGCCCAGACTGGCCCACTCGGCCACCTGATAGAACCGCTCGCACCAGGTCGCGTCGTTCGCCGTCGCCGGTGCGCCGCCGCCCTCGGCGCTGCCGCCGTCCGAGGTTCCCTCTCCCCAATCGGCGGTGAGACGGCGGAGCCCGAACTGATCCGAGGGCGAGCTCCCGCCGGCGACCCGGTTGAGATTCAGCGTCACGGTCACCGCGGTGATCGTCGAACCGGGAGGAATCGAGCTCACATCGAAGCGCAACAGGGCGCGCCGTTCGAGGCCGGTGTTGGTGAAACCGGCGAAGAGATACTGCCCCGCGCCATTGCTGGTCGAGGCGAAGCAACCCAGTTGCTGCGTGGCCTCCTCGAAGAGGGTGTTGTCGCGATCCGGTGGCGCCGCGAACTGCGCCGAGAGGGGAGCGCCGCCGTGCGCCGCGAGGAGCGCCGAAACGACACCGATCCAGATTCTTACTCGCGCTATCCGCATCTTTCCTCCTCCATTGCCTTCGTCTGCAAGCGGGTCGACTACGGTTGCTGCGGCGTGCCAGCGAGCCGTTTTAGAAGCTCGCGCCAGGCGCGGCCGCGGTGGCCGATGCGGTCCTTCTCGGCGTCGGAAAGCTCGCCGTAGGAGCGGCTTTCGCCCAATGGCACGAAGACCGGATCCCAGCCGAAGCCGTTGACGCCGCGTGCCGGCAGAACGAGTTCCCCGGCGGTCGCGCCGCGCGCCATGACGGCGCGTTCGCCGTCGGTCCACAAGAGCAGGCAGACCGCCTCGGCCCGCGCATCACCGAGCGCCAGCGCCACGCGGGCGATCCCCTCCGCGCCGACCGCCGCGAGCATCCACTTCACCAGCGGGCCGGGAAAGCGGTTCATCGCGACGAGCTCCAGACCCGTCTCTTCCACCACCACCGGCTTTCGAACGCTCTCCCAGGCGCTCCCGGCTTTGGCCCGCAGAACCTCTTCCATGTCGAGCGACTGGATCTCCGGCAGGTCGAGCTCGATCGCGTCGAGCGCCACGCCCGCCGCGCCGGCAAGGCGGCGCGCCTCGGCGAGCTTCGAACGGTTGCCGGTGACCAGCAGGAGCGGCGCCGACGACGATGAGTGGCTCAGATCAGCCCCGCAGCACGCGAAAGGCGTGCACCCGCTGCTCGAGTCCCTTGAGCTGGAACTCGCCGAGCGGCTCGGTCGGATAGGCGCCGGCGAGCAAACGGTGGGTCTCGCCGCCGAGGGTGATCTCCCCCGGCTCGGCGACCGACGACTCGAGACGGGCGGCGACATTGACCGTATTGCCGAGCACCGTGTAGTCGACGCGCTTGCGGCTGCCGACGTCACCCACCATGACCGGTCCGCTCTGGATGGCGATCCGGACGAGGAGGGTCGGGAGACCCTGCGCCGCGCGCTCCCGGTTGAGGGCGTCCTGCGCCTCCTGGATCTGGATCGCCGCCTGGACTGCGCGCCGCGCATGATCGGCTTGTGGTACAGGCGCACCGAAGAAGGCCATCACGCAGTCGCCGATGAACTTGTCGAGCGTGCCGCCGGCGGAGAAGATCGCCTCGACTGCGTGGGTGAAGTAGGACTCGAGCATCTCGGCCACCTCCTGCGGGGAGGCCTTCTCCGACACCGGCGTGAAGCCGGCGAGATCGGCGAACATCACCGTCGCCTGCGCGAGCTTCATCTTGCCGACCGTCGGCTCCGCCGCGCTGGGGGTGAACTGCACGATGCTCTCGATCACCGCTGGCGAGTGGTAGCGCTCGAGCCGGCTGCGGACCAGGCGCTCGAACTCGACCGTCTTGGCATAGCGCAGGCGCTCGACCGCGACCGCGGCGTAGTTGGCGAGCGCGGTCAGCAGGTCGAGGTCTTTCTCGTTGAAAGTCCCGGCGTGGAACGGCGTATCGACCTGGAAGACGCCGATGATCTTCTCGCCCGACCAGAGTGGGGTGCACATGGCGGCGCGGATCTGGTGGATGCGGATCGAGTCGCCGCCGGCCAGACGCTGGTCGGAGAGCGCATCGTAGGTCAGCAGGGCGACGCGGTCGCGCATCACCTGCTCGACCATCGTCTGCGATACCGGCACCTCGCTCTGCGGCCGGAACTCGAGGCGTTCCTTGGTGCGCGCCAGCTCGCAGACGGTCTTGCCCGTGGCCTCGTCGAGCAGCAGGATGAAGCCGCGATCGACAGGCAGCGCCTCGAAGGCGATGTCCATCACCCGCGACAGCACCTCGTCCACCGAGTCGGAGCGGATGAGGAGGCGCGCGAGCCGCGTCATGAAGCCGAAAATCTTGCTCGAGTAGGCTTCGTCGAGATCCTTGCGCTTGCTGGTGCGCGCCTCGCCCGAGCTCTTGCCGTCGAGCCCCCAGGCGGCGCTGAAGTCGGCGAGCGAACGCACGATCGTCGCCGTGCCGACCGGCACCGCCGCCGGCGCCCCTTGAGGCTGCTGCGGCAGGCCGGCGGTCGCCAGCTTGGCGCTCGAACCGGAGATCGGCGGCTCGCGAACCTCTTCGATCTGGAGCTCGAAGATGCCGACCTTCAGCCGGTCGCCCGGCTTCAGCATCGCGCGCTTGCTGGTCACGCCGTTGACCTGGATGCCGTTGGTCGACATCAGGTCCTGGACGAACCAGCTGCCGCTCTCCTTGCGGATCACGGCATGGCGCCGCGATACCGAGAAATCGGCCAGGACGACCTCGTTCTCGGTGCCGCGCCCGATGCGCAGCTCATCCGCAGCGAGCGGCAGAATCTCGTCCCTGCCCTGAACTGCCCAGCGCAACCGGAGCACCGTCGGGGTCACCTCTTGGCTCGATCTTAACCCGCATTGGCCGTGGTGCTTTGTTATCCTCGCCGGGATGACTCCCCGTGCCGAATCCCCTGCCGACGCCGCCCCGGAACAGCCGCAGAATCCCCTCTACGAGCGCTATGCGTCGCGCGAGATGGCGGCGATCTTCTCGACCTCCCACCGATTCGCCACCTGGCGCCGGATCTGGATCCTGCTCGCCCGGAGCGAAGGCGCGCTCGGGCTGCCGATCCGGCCGGAGCAGCTTGCCGCCCTCGAAGCGGCGGCGCCGCTCCTCGACCTGGCGAGGGTCGCCGAGCTCGAGCGCCAGACCCGGCACGACGTCGTCGCCCACCTGCGGCACTTCGCCGAACAGGCCGAGGCGATCGAGCCGGGTGCCGGCGGCATTCTCCACCTCGGGGCGACCAGCGCCTTCATTACCGACAACACCGACCAACTGCTGATGCGCGAGGCGCTCGAGCTCCTGCGCCGCCGGATCGCCACCGCGCTCGCCGGCCTCGCCGCCTTCGCTCGCAGCCACCGCGCCCTGCCCTGCCTCGCCTACACCCACTTCCAGCCGGCGCAGCTGACGACGGTCGGCAAGCGCGCCAGCCTCTGGGCGCACGATCTCGCACTCGATCTCGCCGAGATCGAGCACCGTCTGGCGACCGTGCGCTGCCGCGGCGTCAAGGGGACGACCGGTACCCAGGCCTCTTTCCTGACCCTTTTCGCCGGCGACCACGGCAAGGTGCGCGAGCTCGACGCCCGGGTCGCCGCCGGGCTCGGTTTCGCCGGCAGCATCGCCGTCTCCGGACAGACCTATACCCGCAAGCTCGACAGCCAGCTGCTCGCGACGCTCTCGGGGGTCGCCGAGAGCTGCCACAAAATGGGCACCGACCTGCGCCTCTTGCAAGGAGTGGGCGAGCTCGCCGAGCCGTTCGACGAGCAGCAGGTTGGCTCCTCGGCGATGGCCTACAAGCGGAATCCCGTGCGCGCCGAGCGCATGTGCGGCCTGGCGCGGCGGATCATGACCGACGCCCTCAACGGTCCGATCAACGCCGCGACGCAGTGGCTCGAGCGCAGCCTCGACGACTCGGCCAATCGCCGGCTCGTACTTCCGGACGCATTCCTCGCCTGCGACGCCATTCTCGGCCTCGCCGGCCACATCACCGCCGGCCTGCGAGTGAACGGCGGAATGGTGGCGGCGCGCGTCGCGCGCGAGCTGCCGTTCATGGCCACCGAGACCCTGCTGATGGAGGCTGTCCTGCGCGGCGGCGATCGGCAGCAGTTGCACGAGCGCATCCGCACCCACTCGTTCGCCGCTCAGGAGGCGGTCGCCCGGGGGCAGGAGAACCCGCTCCTTGCTACAATAGCCGCGGACGCTGACTTCCGCCTCTCGGCCGAAGAGATCGCCCGCTGGGTCGATCCCCAGGCGTTCACCGGCAGGTCGGCCGAGCAGGTGGACGAGTTTCTCGCCGATGTCGTGACGCCGGCTCTGGCCGGCCTCGACGCCGCCGAGGTCGAAGTGCCCCGGATCTGACCCGGGCGTCCGGGAAATCTGCGGCTGCGGTCGGCCGCCAGAGCCCGCGACGGCGCGACAAGACAGCGATGACGCCCCTTCGCACCATCGCCTCCGCCCCGGTACTGCTGGGAATCCTCGTCCTCGCAGGCTGCGCCAGCTCGGGGCGACGGCCTTCGCAGGTCGGGCCGTTCACCCCCGAACGCGGCGTCGCCTCCTGGTACGGGCCCGGTTTCGACGGCCGGATGACGGCATCGGGCGAACGCTATGACATGCACGCCGCCACCGCGGCGCACCGCACGCTGCCGTTCGGCACCGTGCTCGAAGTGCACAACCTCGACAACGGCCTCGCGACGCGGGTGCGGATCAACGATCGCGGACCGTTCAAGAAAGACCGCATCGTCGACCTCTCACTCTCCGCCGCCCGGGCCATCGGCATGGTCGGCCCGGGGACGGCGCGCGTGGAGCTCAGGACGATCGTGCTCGGCGGTGGAGACCGGCGCTACGTCGTGCAGCTCGGAGCGTTCCAGGAACGGGCGCTGGCCGACGCGCTGGTGGAGCGCCTCAAGCCCGCCTATCCGGAGGTCGCCTTGCGCTCCGACGAGGTCTGGCACCGGGTGCAGCTCGGCTCCTTCGACGACCCTGACGCCGCCGCCGCCCTGGCGAGCAGGCTCTCTCGCCAGGGCTACTCGGCGCTCGTCGTCGCCTCCGCCGCTGCGTCGCCTACGCCCCCGGCCTTCTGACCGAAGGATTCACCGCCGCTGCCGGCACTTCGCCGTCGAGGGCTGCCAGCACCATGTGCGCGGTTTCGATCGCGATGCGCTCCTGGGCTTCCCGGGTCTGCGCGCCGATGTGCGGCGTGGCGACGACCTTCGGATGCGCGGTGAGGGCATGGCGGTGGGTGGGCTCGTCCTCGTAGACGTCGAGCCCTGCGCCGGCGAGCTTCCCTGCTTCGAGGGCGGCGAGCAGCGCGTCCTCGTCGACCAGCCCGCCGCGGCCGCAGTTGATGAACAGCGCTTCGGGCTTGAGCAGGGCGAGGCGGCGCGCGTCGATCAGGTTCTTCGTCGCCTTGCTGAAAGGGGTGTGCAGCGTGACGACGTCGCTCTGGGCCATCAGGTCGTCGAGCGCCAGGAGCTCGACGCCGATGCGCTTCGCCTGCTCGGCTTCGAGGAACGGATCGTAGGCGACCACCCGCATCTCGAAGGCGCGGGCGCGCGAAGCGACGCGCTGGCCGATGCGGCCGAGACCGACGATGCCCAGGGTCTTGCCCTGGAGCTCGACGCCGACGAAGGTCTTGCGATCCCACTCGCCGCGCTTCATCGAGGCGTCGGCCGCCGGGAGACTGCGCGCCAGACCGAGGAGGAGCGCGAAGGTGTGCTCGGTCGCCGAGACCAGGTTGGCATTGGGCGCGTTCACCACCAGCACGCCGCGCTCGGTGGCGGCGTCGACATCGACGTTGTCCACGCCGACGCCGGCACGGCCGACGACGCGCAACTTGTG
>JAGOCP010000342.1 GCA_017998715.1 Thermoanaerobaculia bacterium
ACGGCTATGGCTACGGCTACGGGCAGAAGGCGCCGACCGTGGCGAGCACCGCCAAGGCGGTGACCAAGGCGGCGCGGGTGCGCAAGCGCGCCAACGAGGGCGAGGTCCAGATCGAGCTCCTGCCGCATCTGCGCCCGCGCCTCGCGGTGGCCGAGGCCTACCGCAACCTGCGGACCGCCCTCCTGCTGTCTTCGGCGCGCCAGCTCAAGGTGATCGTCGTCACCTCGGCGGTGCCCTCCGAGGGCAAGACCTCGACCGCCGGCAACCTCGCGGTGGTGCTCGCCCAGCTCGGCAAGAAGGTGCTGCTGGTGGACGGCGACCTGCGCAAGCCCCGCCAGCATGAGGTCTTTCACGCCACCAACAAGGTCGGTCTGGTGAACTATCTGACCCACAGCGCCGAAGCCGACAAGATCGTCTTCCGCTGCGATATCGAGAACCTCTATCTCACTCCGTCGGGCCCGATCCCGCCGAATCCGTCCGAGCTCCTCTCCTCCGAGCGCATGAGCGAATTCCTGCGCTTCGTGCGCAGCCAGTTCGACATGGTGATCATCGACTCGGCGCCGACGCTGGCGGTGACCGACGGCATTCTGATCGGCGCGCAGTCGGACGGCGTCGTTCTCTGCCTGCGCGCCGGCTACGTTCAGCGCCGCGACGCCAAGACCTGCCGCGACCGCCTGCTGCAGGCCGAGGTGAAGCTCCTCGGCGTCGTCCTCAATCGCCATCAGGGGATCGAGGGCCGCTACCGCAGCGGTTACAGCGGCTCCTACGGCGCCTACGGTGCGACCGAGAATGCCTACGGCGCGCCGGACGGCCCCTTCGGCGGCCCCGAGCCGCCCGAACCGGGTTCCCCCGCGGACACCCGGAAGGCCAGCTCCGGCAAGAAGGGCGAGGTGGCGGCGCTTTGATCGACCTCCATCTGCATCTCCTGCCGGGTGTGGACGACGGTGCCCAGACGCTCGAACAGGCGCTCGCCATGGGCCGCATCGCCGCCGCCGACGGCTGCACGGCGCTCGTCGCAACTCCGCACCAGCGCCGTGACGAGTGGTCGAACGACGACGCGCGACGGCTCGCCGACCGCCTGGCGGAACTCGCCGCGCAGCTGCCGCAGGATGCGCAGGGGAGCGTGCCGCGGCTGCATCTCGGCGGCGAGGTGCGGGTCGACTCGGAACTCCTCGCCGACCTCGCCCGGCCGGGGCGTTCGGGAGTGCTCTCGCTCGCCGGCTCGCGCTACCTGCTGCTCGAGTTCGAGCCTTCGGGCTTCGGTCCGGACCCGGTCGACCTCGTGCACGAGCTGCGCGCCGAGGGTTGGTGGCCGATCGTCGCCCACCCCGAGGTCGTGCCGTTCTTCTGGGAGAGCGACGACGACCCGCTCTCTCGTCTCATCGAGGCCGGAGCGCTCTTTCAGGTGACGGCCATGAGCGTGACGGGAGAGTTCGGCAAGGGGGCGAAAGGCCGGGTCTGGGAGCTGCTGCGCGCCGGTTGCGTGCAGTTCGTCGCCAGCGACGCCCACCGCCCGGACTGGCGGCCGCCCGTGCTCTCGGCGGCGCGCAAGGCTCTGGCGCGCGAGCTCGGCGAGGCGACGGCCGCCGCGCTGACCGAGATCCATCCTCTGGCCGTGGTCGAGAACCGGCCGCTCACCGGCCTCTCCGACACCCCGGCGCTCCGCGCGGCACCGGGAGCAGCACGATGAGCTCTGGAATCGTTCGACCCGGTCGCAGCGTGGCCGCCGCGACCGCCCTGGCCCTCGGGATGCTCCTCGCTCTGCTCGGCGTGGCAAGTGCCCAGGCCCAGGCCGCTCCCGACGCCTTCTATCTCGCGCTGCTGCGCGACGGCAAGGCGGAGATGCTGCGTGGCGACGCGGTGGCGGCGAAGAAGTCCTTCCGCCTCGCCTCCTTCGGCTTCCTCGAGCATCCGGTGCTGCTCGCCGAAGGGCTCGTCCGCCTGGGCCTCGCGCAAGCGGCGCTCAACGACCAGGAGGAGTTCATCGCCACCTTCTCGCGCCTGGCGGAGGTCGAAGAGCGCTTTTCGGCCTATGGCGCCGCGGCGCTCTCGGCCGACGAGCGCCGGGCGTTCGAGGAGAAGGCGCTCGACTGGGTCACCCCGGAGGTTTTGCGCTCGCTCCCCAGTTTCGCGCCGCTCCTCGCCCGCAAGACCGAGGTCGACTTCGCGAAGCTCTCACCGCGCGAGCGTACCCGCGAGCTCGAGAAGCGCAGCGCCGCCGAGCCGGCCAACAGCCGCTGGAAGGTTCTTCTGGCGCGGGACGACGCGGCCGAAGAGCGCTGGGCGAAGGCGCTCACGCGGCTCGAAGGCGTTCCGGACAGCGCCGAGACGGGGGCCGCCGGCTGTCTTCGCGGCCAGGCGCTCGCCCAGCTCAAGCGCTGCGAAGAGGCGGTCGTGTTGCTCGGCGCGTGCGTTTCGGTTACCTCGGACGCGCTTCTCGTCGAGGCTCAGCTCACCTGTCTCGTCACCCTCGAGCGCGCCGACGCGGCGCGCGCTTTCGCGGCGCAGATCGTCAAGGCCGCGGCCGCGGCGCCGGCCGTGCGCAAGGCGATCGCGCGAATTCCCCAGCCCGCGGCTGCAAAACCGACCGTCGAGGCCCGGACGGAAGCCAAAGAAGAAAAAAGACCGGTCAAGGAAGAAAAGCGACCGGCAAAGGAAGGGGCGCCTGCGCCGCCGCCGACCCCGGCCGGGGCCAAATCCGTTCCGGCAAGAGAGACGCCCGTTCCGGGGAAAGAGCAGCCCGTTACCGGAAAGGATTCGTCGGCCGCCCCGAAACCGGAACCGGCGAAGGCCGGTCCGCTCGGCGCGACGCCCGCAAAACCGGTCGTTCCAGCGGTAGGTGCTCCGCCGCCGGCCGCTGCGGCGACGAAGGGCTCCAGGCTGACGGCCGAGGAGGAGCGCAAGATCGCCGAGGCGCGCAGCATGCTGAAGACGGTCGAGAACCGTGACGAGCTGCGGCGCGGCGTCGCGCTCGTCCAGCCGGTCGCCGACCGGCTGCCGGAGCGCTCCGATCTCCAGTTGCTGACCGGCGAGATCGCCTACCGCGCCGGGCTCTGGACGACCGGTGCCGGGTATCTTCGCCGCTCGACGCCCACGGGCAAAGGCCCCACCGACCCGACGCTGCGTTTCTATTACGCCGTCTGCCTCTATGAGGCGGGCGACTTCGCCGGGGCCGCCGCAGTGGCCTCGACCGGGCTCGACAACCTGCAACGGCCGCCGTTCGTCGAAAGCTATCTGCAGAAGATCCGCGCCGCGCGTCCTTGACCTGACCCGCGGAATCGCCTAGTCTGTGGCAGAGTACTCGGGGGTAATTGTATGCAAACAGGGCGATTCTCGATGGTCGGTCTCATCTCGCTGTCGCTGGCGATCGTTTCGATCGTGTCGATCGTTCCGGCTGCCGCGCAGCAGACGTCCGTGACCCTCGGGCCGCTCGCCTGCCTGCCGCAGAAGAGCAACGGCGTCCTCAATGCGACCGTCAGCCCCGAGATCCCCGGCGCCAGCACCCGCCTCTACTTCCGCCGCATGAACGTCGAGGTCGAGGATTTCTACTACATCGAGATGGAGCCGGCAGGCGGCGGCGGCTACTGGGCCACCTTCCCGGTGCCCACCGAGAGCAAGTTCCCCGCCCAGAAGCTCGACAACTACAACTACGAAGGGCAGAAGATCGACAACACCGGCAAGCCCTGGGCCGAGTGGTGGCGCGCCAAGGAAAACTCGCAGGCGCGCAATCCGAACGACGACCTCGACAAGGACCTGATCCGTGAGCGGGCTTCCCTCGGCAAGGCCGAGAAGCGCGTCTGGATGCAGAACCTCGACAATCCGGCACTGCAGACCTGGCTCGACAATCTGAAGACCGAGGCTGGCGAGTACTTCGT
>JAGOCP010000343.1:0-1663 GCA_017998715.1 Thermoanaerobaculia bacterium
ATGGGCGCGCTCAAGATCGTCGCCATCCTGCTCATCGTCGGCGGCATCGTCGGCCTGGTCTACGGCGGCTTCACCTACACCAAGACGACCCATGACGCGAAGATCGGCCCGCTCGAGTTCTCGGTCAAGGACAAGGAGCGTGTCAACGTTCCCGTCTGGGCCGGAGTCGCCGCCATCGTGGCCGGCGGCGTGCTTCTCGTCACGCGACGAAGCAGCTAGCGTGACGCCGGTGCGGAGGGTGCGCTCCCGGCAGGCCGCGCGGGCGCTCCTCGCCGCGCGGTCAATGTCGTGGCCAATGGGATCGCATCCATGAACGTCGCAGTGAACCGACAGATCGTCCTCGCAGCCCGACCTGTGGGTCTGCCACGGATCGCGGACTTTCAACTCGCCTACGCCACCCTCCCGTCGCCGCTCGCAGGCGAGGTCCTCGTGCGGGTGCTCTATCTGTCGCTCGATCCCTACATGCGGGAGCGGATGAACGCTGCAGGCCCGTATGCCGAGCCGATCGCACTCGGCGACGTCATGATCGGCGGCGGCGTCGGTTTCGTTCTCGAGTCGGGGGATGCTGCTTTCAAGGTCGGGGACGCCGTCGAGGGCATGCTCGGGTGGCAGGAGTACGCTGTCGCCCGGGCAGGCAATCTGCGCAAGCTCGACCTCTCCCTGGCGCCCATTTCGGCGGCGCTGGGCGTTCTCGGCATGCCCGGCCTGGCCGCCTACTTCGGTCTGCTCGACGTCTGCGCGCCGAAGAAGGGTGAGACCGTCGTCGTCTCGGCCGCCGCCGGCGCCGTCGGCATGGTCGCCGGTCAGATCGCGAAGTTCCGCGGCTGCCGCGTCGTGGGCATCGCCGGCTCCGGCGCGAAGGTCGCCTGGCTGATCGACGAGCTCGGCTTCGACGCCGCCTGGAACTACAAGGTCGGCAACGACTTCGACGGCAAGCTCAAGGCGCTCTGCCCCGAAGGCGTCGACGTCTACTTCGACAACGTCGGCGGGGCCATCAGCGACGCGGTCATGCAGCACATCAACTCGCGCGCCCGCGTCAGCGTCTGCGGACAGATCTCGCAGATCAACCTCGAAACCCCCGAGAGCGGGCCGCGCTGGTTCGAGCGGCTGATCGCCAAGCAGGCGACGGTGCGGGGGTTCCTGGTGGCCGGCTACGCCGATCGTTTCGCCGATGGGTGCGCCGAGCTGACGCGGTGGCTGACCGCCGGCGAGCTCAAGTACCGGGAGGACGTCGCGCAGGGAATCGAGTCGGCGCCGCAGGCCTTCATCGGCATGCTGCAGGGCAGGAATGAAGGGAAGCAGCTCGTGCAGGTCTCCAACCTCTGAAAGAACGCACCGGGCGGCTCTCGCGGGCGGCGATCGCGGTCGCCTCCCGCGAGAGCCAGCTGCCCACAACCAGGAAAGGACGGACGAACATGCTCAAGACCATCGAACGGACGCAGGGCGAAGTGGACTCTCTGATCGACCGCACGCGCGACGCGGTGACCACCGCGTCGGATCGCGCCGAGCACGGCATCGAAACGGCCGCCGGTCATGTCGTGGACCGCGCCCATGACGCCGGCGAGAAGCTCCGCGCCACCGTCGACTCGGCGTCGGCCGGCGCCCACCGGCGCGTCGCGGGAGCGGCACAATCGATCGATCGCGGCTACTCCCGGGTGCAAAG
>JAGOCP010000343.1:1763-3874 GCA_017998715.1 Thermoanaerobaculia bacterium
TCGTGGACCGCGCCCATGACGCCGGCGAGAAGCTCCGCGCCACCGTCGACTCGGCGTCGGCCGGCGCCCACCGGCGCGTCGCGGGAGCGGCACAATCGATCGATCGCGGCTACTCCCGGGTGCAAAGTGACCTGACGCGCGCCGCCAGCTCGGCGACCGACTACGTCACATCGCATCCCGGCAAAGCGTTGCTGCTCGTCGCCTCGGCAGGCTTCCTGCTCGGCCTGCTGGCCCGCGGCCGCCGGGCTAACTCCTGATCCTCACCGCCCGCGGCGCCAGTAGAAGCCGCCGCCGCCGAACACGAGTACCAGGACGAGGATCAGAATAATCAGATTCGTATTGCTCATGAGGTAGCCCTTCTTTCTGGAGGCATGCGCAGTCTGACGTCGGCTACCCCCCGCGTGAAGCGCAGTTACTACCTATCCGGGCCGCGCGGCTGGGTAGAAAGTGCGCTACTCGCCGCAGCGCCGCCGCCGTACATTGAAGGGAGTCGAGCAGGGCTTGCGGAAGGGGCCGATTCCTTTGATCAGCACAGTCGAGAGAGCCGGGACGAAGCCGGCGGGATTCGCGCCGGAGCCGTCGCGCGGCAGCGCCGCAGGACTGCGCCGCTTGGCCGCGCTGACGCTCCTCGCCCTTCTCGCTTTCGGCGCCGGGATGAAGGTCCGGCAGGACGAAGCACTAAGCCGTCTCGTGCTCGGCGCTGCCCGGCAGGAGAACCGCGCCCTCTACCAGCGCCAGGAGGCCCTGCGGGAGAAGCTGTTCGAGGCCTCGCGGCGTCTCGAAGCCCTTGAGCTCGGTGAACCCATCGACTCGGATCGAAGGTGGCGGGAGGCGCGCCTGAATCGGGGCAGAGGGATCACTTGACGCGCCGCGCGGAAGGCCTCTTTCGGCTGCGGCGCCGGTCGGCCGAGGAGCTTCCTCTGCGCGGCGAGCTCCTGAGCCTCGCCGGCCTCGAGGAGCGGGCGAAGCTGCTCGCCGCCGGCTTCACTCTCGCACCGATCTCGCGCGCCGCCGGCCATGACGTTCTGCCCCGTCTCGACGCCAACGTCGAGGTCCTCGACGCCGCCTACCGCAGCCTCGCCGACGACATCCATCGCGGCGCCGCCGTCGCGCCGGCGGCCGAGTGGTTGCTCGACAACTTCCACCTCGTCGAGGCGCAGGCGCGCGCCGTGCGGCGGGACCTTCCGGTGCGCTATTACCGCACGCTGCCGAAGCTCGCCACGCGCGAGTTCGCCGGCCGGGCCCGCATCCACGCCCTGGCGCTGGAGCTGATCCGCTACAGCGACGGGCGCCTCGACGCCGAACGCCTGACCCGTTTCGTTCTCGCCTTCCAGACCGTGGCGCCGTTGTCGATCGGTGAGCTCTGGGCGTTGCCGAGCATGCTCAAGCTCGCCCTGCTCGAGAACCTGCGGATCCTCACCGACGGCATTCTCGCCGGGCGCACGGCGCGCCTGGCCGCGGATCGCGCCTTCGCGCGGCTGGAAAAGGGAGGTCCTCCCGGAGCACTACCTGCGCCGTTGCCGAGCGCCTTCGTCGCGCAGCTGCGGCAACGCATGCGCGAGTTCGACCCGCGCCTCTCCGCCCTCGCCACCGCGGTCGACGAGGCCCTCGCGGCGACCGGTACGACGCCCGAGGACGCGGTGCGCGAAGAGAACCAGCGTCAGGCGACCGATCAGGTCTCCACCGCCAACACCATCACCAGCCTGCGCTTCAGCTCGACGCTCGATTGGAGCGTCTTCGTCGAGCAGGTCAGCCGGACGGAGGAGATCCTGCGGCGCGACCCGGCAGGAATCTACCCGCGCATGGACTTCGCCAGCCGCGACCGCTACCGTCATGCCGTCGAGGATCTGGCGGGGAGGAGCCGCAAGGCCGATGCCGGCGAGGCGCAGAACCGGATCGCCCTGCGCGCCATCGAGAGCGCCCGACGGGCCGCGGAGCTGGGCGGTATCGGCGAGAAGTCGGCGCATGTCGGGCATCACCTGATCGGCCCTGGCCGCCGGGATCTCGAGGCCGACGTGGCGTTTCGCCCCAGTCCCGGCAATCGCCGCCGCCGCTTTTGCCTGGCTCACGCCACGGCCATCTCTCTCGGCAGCATCGGCGTCCTCACCGCC
>JAGOCP010000344.1 GCA_017998715.1 Thermoanaerobaculia bacterium
TCTACCGCCGCACCACCCGCGAGATGAGCGGCTACGCGCACGAGCTCGAGCTCGCCCGGCTGGCCGGTGTCGTGCTGGTCGAGCGGGCGGTCCCCGAGCGCTTCGTGCGCGACCCTGACGGCGCTCTGACCGCGGTCGAGCTCGCCTCGGGGGATCTGCATCGTTGCGAGCTCGCGGTCGTCGCGATCGGCCAGGCGAAGTTGCGCGCTCTCGCGGAGTGCTTTCCCGGCGTGGTCCTCGACGACCGCGGATCCCTGGTTGCCGATCCGCGCAGCGGCCGAACCGGACACCCGAGGGTGTTCGCCGGCGGCGACGCCGTGCACGGCGGAGAGCTGGTCGTGACGGCCGTGCAGGACGGCAAACGCGCCGCGCGCAGCATCTGCGCGGCGCTCGGTATCGAGATCCGCCCCGATTCGCCGATGCGGGCCGGGCACGAGTAGGAAAGCGCGAGGCAAACATGGCCGACCTCTCCATCGACTTCGCCGGCATCCGGTCCCCCAACCCGTTCTGGCTCGCCAGCGCGCCGCCCACCAACACCGGCGAGCAGGTCATGCGCGCGTTCGATGCCGGCTGGGGCGGCGCGGTATGGAAGACCCTCGGCGACCCGATCGTCGACACCTCCAGTCGCTTCGGTGCCCTCGCGCTCGGCAGTGAGCGCATGGTCGGCTTCAACAATATCGAGCTGATCACCGACCGTCCGCTGGCGGTGAACCTGCGCGAGATCGCCGAGTGCAAGCGGCGCTATCCGAAGAACGCGCTGATCGTCTCGCTGATGGTCGAATCGCGGGAGGACTGGCGCGAGATCATCCGCCGTGTGGAGGACACCGGCGCCGACGGACTCGAGCTCAACTTCGGCTGCCCGCACGGCATGTGCGAACGCGGCATGGGCTCGGCAGTCGGCCAGGAGCCCGACGTTCTCAAGGTCGTCGCCGGCTGGGCGGTCGAGTTCGCCAATCTGCCGGTGCTGATCAAGCTCACGCCCAACATCGGCGACATCACCGTGCCGGGCGTCGCTGCCGTCGAAGCCGGAGCCCACGGCCTCTCCCTCATCAACACCATCAAGAGCATCGTCGGCGTCGATCTCGACCGGATGGTTCCCTATCCCGTGGTCGGCGGTCGCTCGACGAACGGCGGCTACTGCGGGCCGGCGGTCAAGCCGATCGCTCTCCATATGGTCGCCGCGCTGGCGCGCGACCCGCGCGTGACCGTGCCGATCTCCGGCATCGGCGGCATCGCCACCTGGCGTGACGCCGCGGAGTTCATCGCCCTCGGCGCCACCAGCGTGCAGGTCTGCACGGCGGTCATGCACTACGGCTTCCGCATCGTCGAGGACTTGATCGACGGACTGTCGAACTTCCTCGACGAGAAGGGCATGCGGTCGGTCGCCGAGCTACGCGGGCGCGCGGTCGGCGCCTTCACCGAGTGGGGGGACCTCGACCTCAACTACAAGGTCGCGGCGCATGTCGACCCGGGCAGGTGCATCGGCTGCGACCTCTGCCTGGTCGCCTGCCGCGACAGCTCGGTCGACTGCATCCACACCGGCGCGCACCCTCTTGCCGCAGGACACCGCGCCCCCACCCGCGACGCCGCGATCGCGCGCACCGCGGCCACGGGCGTGAAGGTCACCTGGGTGGACTGGGACGAATGCACAGGCTGCAACCTGTGCTCGCACGTCTGCCCGGTGCCGGGCTGCATCACCATGGTCGACGATACCCGCGGCCGCCCCTTCGAGAGCTGGAACGACCGCATCGCGAAGGGCACCGCCAAAGTGCCCGGAGGCCTGCACGACTGAGCGTGGGTAGGCAGATGCCTGAAAGGACCCGCCGATGAATTCGAACCAGCGCCAGCTCCCCGATGGCCGCGTCGAGTTGGTGGACGAGGGCGCCATCGCCGCGAGCCCCCTCTACAACCAGGACCTCGCGCCGATCCCCATCGCCCGGCGCAACTGGAGCACGTACAACTACGCCGCGCTGTGGATCTCGATGGCTCACTGCATCCCGACGTACATGCTCGCCTCGGGCCTCATGACTCAGGGGATGAACTGGTGGCAGGCGCTCTTCACCATCCTGCTCGGCAACACCATCGTGCTCGTGCCCATCCTGCTCAACTCTCACCCCGGCACGAAGTACGGCATTCCGTTTCCGGTGTTCGCGCGCGCCGCCTACGGCACCGCCGGCTCGAACCTGCCGGCGCTGATGCGCGCGCTCGTCGCCTGCGGCTGGTTCGGCATTCAGACGTGGATCGGTGGCGAGGCTCTGCAGACCTTTTTCGTCGTGCTCGTGCCCGGCTGGGCGAACCTGCTCGGCCCCGGACTGGGCGGGCACACGACGACCGAGTGGCTGTCGTTCCTGCTCTTCTGGGGAATCAACATCGGCATCATCTACCGTGGCATGAACCTGCTGCGGGTGGTCGAGAACTGGTCCGCCCCTTACGTCCTCGTCGTGACTGCGATCCTCCTCGTGTGGGCGGTCAAGGCAGCGAACGGCTTCGGGCCGCTGCTCTCGCAGCCGGGCAAGTTCGGCACCCTGCGCGAGTTCCTGCCGGTTTTCGTGCCTTCGCTCACCGCGATGATCGGATTCTGGGCGACACTTTCCCTGAACATGCCGGACTTCACCCGTTTCGGCCGCAGCCAGCGCGAGCAGGCGATCGGGCAGGCCGTGGCGCTGCCGACGACGATGTTCGCCTTCGCCGCCATGGGCGTGCTCATCACCAGCGCGAGCGCGCTGCTCTACGGCGAGGCGATCTGGGATCCGATCCAGCTCGTCGGGCATTTCACCAACCCGTGGATCGTCGGCTTCGCCATGTTCTCGGTGGTCGTGGCGACGCTGGCCGTCAACATCGCCGCGAATGTGGTCTCGCCTGCCAACGACTTCGCCAATGCGATGCCGCGGTGGATCTCGTTCCGGACCGGCGGGCTCATCACCGGGATCATCGGCATCGCCATGCAGCCCTGGCGCCTGCTCGCCGATCCTGCGGGCTACATCTTCACCTGGCTCGTCGGCTACTCGGGCGGCCTGGGCTCGATCGCGGGCGTTCTGATCGCCGACTACTGGATCGTGCGACGCAAGGAGCTCAACCTCGCCGACCTCTACCTGCCGCAGGGCGAGTACGGCGGCTGGAGCCTGCCGGCGGTCGTCGCTACGCTCGCCGGCTGCGCGCTAGCCTGGGGCGGCCTCGTCTACTCGCCGATGCGGCCGCTCTACGACTATGGCTGGTTCGTCGGTTTCTTCGCCGCCGCGCTGATCTACGTCGGGCTCAAGCGGCGGTCGGCGAGGAGCTGAAACCCTCCCGCAGCGCGGTGGCAGTTGGATTCTGCCTTGAACTACACCATGGTTGACAATTTACACCTTTACACCTATCCTTCCCGCATTCATCGGGAGGGCCCCGGCATGGCGTTGAACATCAAGAACGCATCGGTCGAGAATCTGGCGCTCGAACTGTCGCAGTTGACCGGCGAATCCAAGACCGAGGCGATCCGCCGCGCGCTCGAAGAGCGCAAACAGCGCCTCGCCTTTCAGGTCGTGCGGGAAAACCGGGGCGGCGAGCTGCGCTCGTTCCTCGAGCGTGAGGTCTGGTCGGTCATCCGGGCGCGCTCGGCCAGCCGCCGCCTCGAGAAGCACTGACCCGCATCGCCGCCCAGGTCTCTTCCGGCGTGATCGTGGATGCCTCTGCCGTCACGTCGATCTTCCTTCGCAAGTCGGGGTGCGAGCGATTGATCGACGCTCTCGCCAGCGCGCCGTTCGCGGGCATCGGCGCCCCGACGCTCGCCGAAGCGAGCCTGCTGCTGGCGCGCGAGGCCGGGCGCGACGTCCACGGCATGCTGGCGCGCTTCGTCCAGGAGTTCGACCTGCAGGTCGTGCCGTTCTCGGACGC
>JAGOCP010000345.1 GCA_017998715.1 Thermoanaerobaculia bacterium
GGGAAGTCGTAGATGAAGCCGTCGATCTTGCCCTGGTCGAGCAGGTCGAAGTAGCCGTCTTCGTACTTCTCGATCCGCGACTGGCCGAGGTTCATCCCCTTGACCTCTTCTTCGGCGGCCAGGTCGTTGAAGATGCCGATCACCTTGCCGCGCAGGTCGCCGGTCGCGTGGATGCCGCGGCCCTTCTTGACCACCAGGCAGAGGCCGTAGTCGAGGTAGGCCTCGGACCAGTCCACCCCGGTGATCGAGTCGTCGGCGGTGTAGCCGGAGATGATGACGTCCGCCTTGCCGGCGATCAGGCGTGCGGGGAGCTCCGAGTACTTGCCGGCGACGATCACCACGTCGTCGACGCCGATCCGCTTCGCTACCGCCTTGGCGATGGCGTAGTCGAAGCCTTCGTAGCGGTTGCCCTCCTTGAACAGCATCGGCGGCGTCCCCGGCTCCGCGGCCACGCGGAGCACCCCGGCGTCGATCACCTTCTGCAGGGAGTCGTCCTGGGCGTGCGCCGGAGCGGCGCACAGGAGAAGGGAAGAAGAAAAAGCAAAAGCTCCAGTAAAGGAAAGTAGCAGCGACGCTTTCTGGGTCATGACGAGCGATCTCCTTTTTGGAACTTACTGCTGCGACTTCGCGCAGCGGAAGCCGAGGCTCGAGTTGCGGTCGGTGGGGGACTTCGGAATCCGGTTGTAGGCGCGGCCGTCGGCGAGCTCCCAGGAGTCCCAGGAGCCTCCGGCGACCAGCCGCAGGTCGGGCTCTTCCTCGCTCGCTGACGCCGTCCACTCACTGACATTGCCGGCCATGCCGAGCACGCCGAAAGGGCTCTTGTCGCGAGCGTAGCGGCTGTCGCTCACCGGCCAGGTCGGGATCTGCTTGGCGGCGGCGTTCTTCTCGTCGTGCCGATCGGCGCCGAGGATGTTGACGGTGGCCGGATCGAGCACGTTGCCGGTCGGATAGGAGCGGCCGTCGGTACCGCGCGCCGCTTTCTCCCATTCGATCGCCGTCGGCAGGCGCGCGCCCGCCCAGCGGCAGAAGTTCGCCGCATCGTTCCAGGCGACGAAGACCACCGGATGGTCGCGGTGGCTCGCGAGATAGGGGCGGTCTTCCCAGTAGGAGGGAAGCTCCTTCGGGCCGCAGGCGCTGCCGCGCGGGCAGGCGGCAAGGAACTCCTCGTAGCGCCCGTTGGTGACCTCGGTACGCTCGATCGCGAACGCCGGCACGTCGATCTCGGACTGATCGGAGCCGGATGCGAAAAGACCGGCGGCTACGGCGATCCACGGCTGGTTGGCGGCCGGCCGCTCTGAGGGGCGGTCGGCTGCCGGGCGCGGGCTCTCGGCCGGCTTCGACTCAGGGCGGGCCTCGGTCCCCGGCGCCGCCTTGGGGCGGTTCCACGGCAGTTGGTCGGGGGGCACGAAACGGTAGACCGCGGTCGCGACCAGACCCAGACCGATCAGAAAGAGAAGGAGCTTGCCGAGCGGCGTCAACTTCATCGTGGTTCTCCTGGAGCTCCGGCAGGGAGGACGAAGGCGACCCTGGCGCGAAGCGTAGCGGGGCGATGCTAGTTCAGTTCAGGCTCGGTCCGGAAATATCTTCCCCGGATTGAGGATCCCGCGCGGGTCGAGGGCCGTCTTGAGTGCGCGCATCGCGGCGATTTCGACTGCCGGCAGGGCGAGCGGCAGCAGCGCCTTTTGCGCGAAGCCGATGCCGTGCTCGCCCGAGATCTTGCCGCCGAGCGCGACGACGGCGCGGAAGAGCTCTTCCTCGGCGCGGTCGCGGCGCTCGACCCAGAGCTCCGGCGAGAGCCCGCCGCGCAGCAGATTGACGTGCAGATTGCCGTCGCCGGCGTGGCCGTAGCAGATGGCGGTCAGACCCTGCCGCTGGGCGGCGGCGCGCGCTGCGGTCACCAGCTCGGCGAGGGCGGCGCGCGGCACCACCGTGTCGGCCTCCTTGTACACCGAGAGGTGCTTGACCGCTTCGCCGATCCTGCGGCGGATCTGCCAGAGCCGCCGCTGCCCGGCGGCGTCGTCGGCGACCAGCGCCGGGCTGGCGCCGAGCTCCTGCGCGAGGCTGTCGATGCCGGCGGCGGCGGCGAGCAGCGTCTCGGGATCGGCTCCGTCGAGCTCGAGCAGCAGCATCGCCTCGGAGCCGGCGAGCTCGCGCGGCAGGGGCTCGACCAGCGCCACAGCCGCGAGCGCGGCGCGCTCGGCGATCTCGCAGGCGGCAGGGTCGAAACCGTCGCTGAAGATGCGCTCGACCGCGGCCGCTGCCGCTTCCAGCGCCGCGAAGGGCAGGATCATGGTGAGCGTCGCGGCGGGTCGGGCGAGCAGGCGGAGAGTCGCCGCGGTGACCACGGCGAGCGTCCCCTCCGAGCCGACGAGCAGCTGGGTCAGGTTGTAGCCGGTCGCATCCTTGCGGTTCTTGCCGCCGGTGGTCAGGAGAGAACCGTCGGCGAGCACGGCCTCGAGGCCGAGGACGTAGCGCCGCGTCGTGCCGTACTTGGCGCTACGCGGCCCGGCGGCGTCCTCGGCGATGTTGCCGCCGAGCTGGCAACTCTCGCGGCTCGACGGGTCGGGCGGGTAGAACAATCCGACTGCCTCGACCGCCCGTTGCAGCTCTGCCGTGACGACGCCGGCCTCGGCGACCGCGACGAGATTGCGGCGGTCGATCTCGCGAATCCGGTTCATCCGCTCGAGCGAGAGCACGATGCCGCCCTGGACAGGGAGCGCGCCGCCCGACAGTCCCGTGCCGGCGCCGCGCGGCGTCAGCGGAATCCGGTGCTCATGGGCGAAGCGGAGAATCCTCTGCACCTCCGCCGTCGAAGCCGGAAGCGCGACCGCTTCGGGCAGGAAGCGGAGATCTTCGGTCTCGTCGCGCGCACAGCGCTCGCGGGCCTCGGCAGCGGTGGTGAGGACTCCGGGGCCGAGCTCCGCCGCAAGGGCGGCAAGTTCGGTTTGCGGGAGAGTGGCGCCTTCGGTCACGGGGAGAAACTATCGCCCGGGCGGAGCGCACAAGCAAGTGCGGCGCTCCGCCCGGGCGACCCAGCGGCCTCAGAAGGTGGCGGTCACTCCGAGATTGAGCACCGTCTTCTCCTCCTGCTCGCCTTCGAGGTCGTCCCAGACCGGGATCTGCACCGCGAGTCGGGCAACTATGTTGCGCCCGAGGTCGACCAGCAGGCGCGGAGAGAAGAAGAGGATGGCGCCGCCGGTGTCGGGATCCTCTTCACCGTCGGCATCCATCTCGTCGCGTCCGGCATCGCGGGCATTGAGCTCGAGCGCCGCGTCCCAGCGCTCGCCCAGCTTGCGCTCGTAGCCGAGGTTGGCGAGCACCGAGTCGCCGTAGAGGTAGCCGTGGTCGTTGCGGTCGGTGTTGCGGTACTGGGCGGAACCGTAGATCGTCGAGCGTTCGTCGAGCAGATGGACGGCCGACAAGCCGGCGAACCAGTCGGTCGAGCCGGTCCCCGGCTGAACGTGCTCGTCGAGGCGCTCGCCGCCGGAGGCTGCGTCGTTGTCGCCCCACGGCGTCTTGACGCCGGCGAGGATCGAGACCCAACTGCTGCGTCCCATGCCCTCCTTCCAGGGCGCGGACCAGAGGCGGAAGATGCCGTAGATCTCGGGATCACCGAGCCCCGAGGCCGAGGTCGACTCGGAGGTGGAGGAGATCTCCCGCTGGCTCCAGGGGATCCGGACGACCCCCTGGAAGCGCTCGCTGAAGCCGTACGAAGCGGTGATCACGAACCGGCTTTCAGTCAGCTCCTCCCGCCCGCCGTGCTCTTCGTCGCCATGCGGAAGCGGGAAGGCGGCGAGGCCGGAGGACGCCGCGAGGGCTTCCGCCTCGTGGTGCTCCGGGTCGGCTCCCTGGGAC
>JAGOCP010000068.1 GCA_017998715.1 Thermoanaerobaculia bacterium
TGGTCGCGATCTCCGGCGGCAGGGACGAAGAGATCGAGCGCGTCAACGTCGGCGGCTCGCGTCGGGTCGCCGAGGCCTGCCTCGCGGCGGGCGTGCGGCGGGTCGTGCACTTCAGCTCGATCCATGCTTTCGAGAGCTCCGCCCGCGGGCTGGCGATGGACGAAGCAACTCCTTGCGTGCGGGAACACGGCGCTCCCGCCTACGACCGCAGCAAGGCGGCCGGCGAGCGCGAGATGCTCGCCGTCGCGGCGCGCGGGCTCGAGGTGGTGATCCTCAACCCGACGGCGATCGTCGGGCCGTGCGACTTCAAGCCCTCGCATACCGGCCGGCTGATCGTCGCGCTGACGCGCCGCCGGATGCCGGCACTCGTCGCCGGCGGCTTCGACTGGGTGGACGTGCGTGACGTCGCGAGCGCTGCGCTCGCGGCGGGAGAGCGCGGCCGACCGGGGGAGCGCTACCTCGTCTCCGGCCACTGGCTGTCGATCGCGGAGCTCGCCCGCGAGGTCGCGCGCTGCACGGGCGTCGCGTCGCCGCGCTTCGTTGCGCCGCTCTGGGCCGCGCGGCTCGGGGTGCCGTTCGTCACCGCCTTCGCCAGAGTCTTTGGCCGGGAGGCGCTCTACACCGCGGAGTCGCTGCGGGCGCTCCGGCTGAGTCGGCAAGTCGACAGCTCGAAGGCTCGGCTCGAGCTGGGGCACGTTCCACGGCACTTCGCCGACACGATTCGTGACAGCGTGGGCTGGCTGCGCGACAACGGATTCCTGACCGGCGACTGAGGGGCCGAGGAACACACGACGATGCCGACGATCGATCCGCAAGTCTTCGCCGCTTTCAACTGGGCCTGGATCGGCCTCGCGGTCGTGGTTTTCGTGTCGCTGTTCTTCGTCACCGCCCCCTACGGCCGCCACTTGCGCGGCGGCTGGGGGCCGCAGGTGCCGGCGCGAGTCGGCTGGATGGCGATGGAGGCGCCAGCGCTGCTGCTCGTCGGCCTCGGACTGGCGTTCGGTTCCCGACCGCGCGATTCGTACTCGCTGCTCCTCGGCGCCATGTTCCTCGCGCACTATGTGAATCGCACCGTCGTCTTTCCCCTCCGCCTGCCGCCGGCCTCGCGGCCGATGCCGCTGTCGATCGTCCTGTCGGCTGTCTTCTTCAACCTGGTCAACGGCTCGCTGCAGGGGCTCTGGCTGGGAGAGCTTGCGCCATCGCCGTTGCCGTCGCAGTTGCTGCTCCGGCTCAGCGAGCCGCGGATCGCGATCGGTCTGGCGCTCTTTTTCGCCGGCGCGGCGATCAACCTGCAGTCCGATGCGATCCTGCGCCGCCTGCGGCGCGAGTCGAGCGGCTACCGGGTGCCGCACGGCGGCCTCTTTCGCTACGTCTCCTGCCCCAACTACTTCGGCGAGATCGTCGAGTGGACCGGCTTCGCGATGGTGATGGGCGCTCTCCCCGGCTTCGCTTTCCTCGCCTGGACGCTGGCGAATCTCGTACCGCGGGCGCTCGAGCACCATCGCTGGTACCGCGCCACCTTCCCGGACTATCCGCGCGATCGGCGGGCGCTGGTGCCGTTCCTGTTCTAGCTCCTCAGGGGAGGGCGGCCGCCGCGCGCGCGGCCTCGTCGAGCCATTCGGCGGCGTCGGGAGCGCCGGCCGCGATCCGCTGCCGCGCCGACTGCTCAGCCTGTTCGCAGACGCGGCGCGCCTCGTCCGGCAGACCGTTGCGGACGAGCGCCTCGGTCAACGCCAGCAAGTTGGGCGGGAATGTGGGGGCGAGCCGCACGGCCTCTCGCGCGTGCGCGAGTCCCTGCTCGGGATCGCCGGGACCGATCGGCCACGCCGGCGCACGCAAGAGGACGAGGGCGAGGACGCGATGTCCCCCGGCGTCGTCGAGCTCCGGTGCCGCGGCGATCACCTTGGCCAGCAGGGCAGTGATGCGCGGCAGCGCATCAGCGGCCGTGGCCGGCCTCTCGCGTGCCTGCTGGCCGAGCGCCAGCGCCAGGCGGTAGTCGCACTCGATCTGCGCCGGAGCGCGCTGCTGACACCATTGAGCGAGCTGCACGCCCGCGGTCGCGAGCGCCGCCCGCCGGGCGCCGTCGGTCGTGTGTTCGATCAGCCAGGCGCCGGCGACGACGGCCCCGAGCAGCCCTTCGACCCGGCTCTCGTCAGCGCGCGCGGCGGCGAGGTAGAGCTCGCGCGCCTGCGTCACCGCGGCCGTGTCGGGGCGCCGGGCGAAGAGCGTCCCGGCCTGATCGAGCAGGCGGAGGACGTCGCCCGCCTGCAGTTCCGCCGTGCCGCCGCGCTTGCCCGCTCCGAGTGTTTCGACAGGCGGTGGCGTCCGCAGAGACGAGGCGCAGCCGGTCAGGAGAATTGCGGCCCAGGCGGTGGCGGCGGCGCCAAGCCCCCGCATCTCAGTTCTGCGCCCGCGCATAGGCGTCGCCGGCGCTCGCCAGCGCTTTCGCATCGGCCGGAACGAAACGCGCCAGGCGCACGCCGGCGAGGGCCTCTGCGCCTGCTGGAGTGCTCGCCAGGTTGGAGAGCGCCGCGACGAACGCCTTCTGCCGCGCTGCCGGCAGGCGATCGCCGAGCGCACAGAGCACCGAGACGGGCAGGGGAGGGGAGCGCGTGACGATTTCCAGCTGCGGCGCCGAAGGCAGGGTGGCGAGCGCCGCGGTCTGGCCGCGATCGAGCAGCAGCGCGACCTTCTCGCCAGCCGCCGCGCGGCGCAGCCCCGAGAGCAGCGCCCCGGAGAAGACGATTTTCAGGTCGGCCGGCAGTGCCCCCCACGCAGCGAGCGCCGGCCCGCGCACGAAGCGCGGCGTGTTGCCTGCCAGGCTGATGAGCTCGAAGCCCGCGAGGCTCGCCGGACCGGTCACCAACCCCTTGCCCGCCACCAGGCTCCAGGGCTCGGCGGTCTCGCCGCCTTGCTGGACCGCCTGGGAGAGGGGGACGAGCTCGAGGCTCTCGCGGTGCTCGAGGAAGAAGTTGAGCGGCACGAGAGCGAGCGTGGCTGCGGGTGCGGCGAGTCGCGCGAGGCCCGCCGATTCGCTCGCGAAGTAGACGCCCGCCAGTTCTCCCGGCTTCCATCCGGCGGCGGCGCCGACGGCGCCGGCGAGGGCATCCATCGCCGGCTGCGCCTCCGCAGTCGAGCCGGGATATCCGGGGGCGCAGACGACGAGGAGTCGTGGCGCCGCGGCGGCAGGCGACTGGGCGGCCGAGGGGAGGGCGCTCCACCCCAGGAGCAGCAGGGCGGCCAGTGCAGTCCGCAGGCTGGCGAAGGTGCTTCGGCTCGACGTTTTGAGGTGCGGCTGCCGCATGACGTTCCCCTGCCCGGTAAGATGCCGGGCGATGATGACACCAACTCCGGGCTCGCGCCTCGAGGCGCTCTTCGCGCGTGTCCTCCGTTGGCGCTGGCTCATCGTCGTGGTCTACGCCGTGATGCTTCCGGCTGCGCTGCTGCTGGCACTGCGCATCCCGCGCGACAACGCGGTCGAGCGCATGGTTGTCGCCGGCAACCCCGATGTCCAGGCGACCCGCGAGTTCCAGCGGCTCTTTCCCGAGAAGCCGCTGGTGATCCTCGTCGCCCGGACCAGCGATCCCTACTCCGCCGCGGCGATCGCGGGCCTCGCCGCGTTGCAGCAGCGTCTCGCCAGCGTGCCGAAGGTGGTCCCCTATTCGGTGCTCACCGTATGGGAGCGCCTGCATCCCGGCGTCGCCGGGAGCGCGGAAGAGGCCGGCGCGCGTGCGGAGTTGCAGCGTTTCGTCGCCGGCACCGGTTTCTTTCGCGCCCAGGGTCTCGTGGGCGACGACTTCTGGGGCGTCGTCGCCGCGCTCGATGTCGCGGGCTCCGCCGAACGGGACCGAGCCCTCGCGGGCATCGACGCCGCGATCGCCGCGAGCCTCGCCGAGCGCGCGGCCGACAGCGGACACGAGGGGGACAACGGGCGCATCACGACCGTAGGGCGGGTCGGCGCGCCCTGGCTCGACGCGTGGCTCGAGCGCGAGACGGCGGCGGCGACGGTGCGCTATTTCCCGCTCTTCGGCGCCTTCGTCGTCCTGCTCGTGCTCGGGCTCTACCGCTCGTGGCGAGCCCTCGCCGCCATTCTTCTCAGCCTCGCCGTGGCCGTGCTCCTGGGTGTCGCCTTCGGCGGCCTCGTCGGGTTCGGCTTCACCATCGTCTCGTCCCTCGTGCCGCTGGCACTGATGGTGACGGCCACCGCCAGCCTGGTCTATCTCCACTCGCGCTTCGTCGACCAGGGTGACGGACGGACGCTCGACGAACACCGGGTCTTCGCGCTGCGGAACAAGTTCCTCGCCGTCTCGGCCTCGGTCTTCGCCGCCGCGGTCGGTTTCGCGGCACTCGGCGTGTCGGAGATCCGGCCGATCCGCGAGCTCGGCATCTGGACCGCGGCCGGGCTGGTGCTCGGGTGGGTGGTCTGCTTCACGCTCTACCCGGCGCTGCAGGTCCTCCTGCGCACGCCGACCCGCCGCGAGCGCGCGGTCTCGGGAGGGTGGGTGGCGCGCGCAGCCGATCTCCTGCCGCGTTGGTCCTATGCCCGGCGCTGGACGATCCTCGCGCTCGCCCTCGTGCTTTCGCTCGCCGGTCTGGTCGCCCTCGTCGGGCTGCCCGGTCTCATTGCACCGATGCGGCTACAGGTCGACGCCCTGGACTACGTCGATCCCGATCTCCCCGCGGCGCGAGACACCCGCGCCTACACGGATCGCGTCCTGGGGCTGACCTCGGTTTCGCTGCTGGTGACCACGCCGCCCGGCGCGGTGCTCGAGCCGCAGACGCTCTCGGCGCTCGACGCCCTGAGCGGCGAGCTCCAGGCGGAGCCAGCGGTGGGTTCGGTGGTGGGGCTTCCGGCGGTGCTCCGCCTGCGGCGCTATGTCGCCGGTCTGGGGGATGCGCTGCCGCGGGACGAGTCCGGCATGACGGCGGTGGCGGCCGATCTCGAGCAGCTGCTGCTCGTCGAGCCGACGCTGCGCCAGTGGGTGGACACGTCGAGCCTGCAGCAGACCTATCTCACGGTGACCTCGCGCGCCGGAGCGGGCGGCGGCCTGGCCGCGCTGCGAACCGGAGTGGATGCCGCCTGGCAGCGGACCGCCGTCTCGGCTCCGGTACTGAATCGATTTTCGTATCGCCTCGTCGGCAGCGGCGTGCTCCAGGCGACGATCGCCTCTCACCTGGTGCCGACCCTGGTGCAGAGCTTCGCCATCACTTTCACGATCATCTTCTTCACGTTCCTGCTGGTCTTCCGCAGCGGCCCCGCGCGCCTGACCGCGATGTTGCCGTCGCTGTTCGCGATTCTGGTGATGTTCCTGTTCATGCGCCTGACCGGCATCCCGCTGAACGTGGCGACCATCCTCATCGCCACCACCGTGCTCGGCGCGACGGAGAACGATCAGATCCACTTCTTCTACCACTTCCAGGAGAGCCGCGCGGGCAAGACGACCGAGCAGGCGCTGTCGCACGCCGTGCGCGTCGCCGGCCACCCGATCCTCTTCGCGACGTTGATCAATGCCGGCGGGTTTCTCGCCCTGGTGCTGTCGAACCTGCCGCCGATGCGGCAGTTCGGTGCCGTGACCTCGGCGGCGTTCGTCCTCGCCATGGTCGCCGACTTCACGATCCTGCCGGCCGCCCTCTGGTTGCTCTTTCGCGAGCGGCCGCAGGCGCGCTAGCGGCGCCGGCCGGCGCCGTCCGCGGGCGAGTTAGGGAGCTGTCGCCGCCATCGCGGCCATCTCCGCAGCGATGGCGGCGATGAACTCGTCGACATCAGCCTCGCTGGTGGCCCAACTGGTCATCCAGCGCACTTCGGTGGGGGAGTGGTTCCAGAAGTAGAAGTGGAACTCCTTCTGTAGCCGCTCGCTTACGGTGCGCGGCTGCTCGGCGAAGACCGCGCTCGCTTCGACCCTCTGGGTGATCTCGACGCCGGGGATGCGGCGCACGCCGGCGGCCAGACGCTGCGCCATGGCGTTGGCGTGCGTCGCATTGGCGAGCCAGAGGTCGCCCTCGGCCAGGGCGAGGAACTGCGCCGAGACGTAGCGCATCTTCGAGGCGAGCTGCATCGACTGCTTGCGCAGGAAGAGCATCCCCTCGGCCAGAGCCGGATCGAAGACCACGACAGCTTCGGCTCCCATGGCGCCGTTCTTGGTCGCACCGAAGGAGAGGATGTCGACGCCGGCGTCGCGGGTGAACGCCCGCAGCGGCAGGCCGAGCGCGGCGGCGGCGTTGGCGAGCCGGGCGCCGTCCATGTGCACGCGCAGGCCGAGCTCGTGCGCCGTCGCGCAGAGGGCCGTGACCTCGTCGCAGGTGTAGACCGTGCCGTATTCGGTGACCTGCGTGAGCGACACGACGGCAGGCTGGACGTGGTGCTCATCGCCCACCCCGCTCATCGCCGCGCGCAGCTGCGCCGGCGTGAGCTTGCCGTCGACGGTCGGCAGGTCGATCAGCTTGCAGCCGGTGAGGAGCTCCGGGGCGCCGCACTCGTCCACCTGGATGTGCGCCTGCGCCGTACAGACGACCGCCTGCCAGGGCCGCGTCAGCGCGCGGAGAGCGAGGACGTTGGCGCCGGTGCCGTTCCAGACCGGGAAGACGCTCGTCTCGGCGCCGAACTCGCGGCGGAACCAGGCGGTGGCGCGCTCCGTCCATGCGTCGTAGCCGTAGGCGGGGCTCGGTCCGTGGTTGGCGGCGGCGAGCGCCTCGAGGACTGCTGGATGGACGGGGGCCGTGTTGTCGCTGGCGAATTCGCGGGGCAGGCTCATCGGGGCTCCGCTGCGGTCGGTTGGAGGCGCTTCGATCCGCAGTGCGAAGAGGCTACCAGCTGTGACCGCTCGGTCGGGCCTGCCCGCCCCACGGGGCGGCGCGGAGGGTCGCACGGGGGAGTTACGTTTCGGCCGTGCCTATGCACGTCGAATCGAACCGCCGGCCTGTTCGGCGGCTGCCCGCAGCGCTGTGCGCGCTCGGGATGTGCGGCTTCGCCGTCCCCGCCCAGGCGGCGCCGGCGGCGCGCGACGAGTGCGTGGTCGCGACCATCGCTTCTGGGGAGGAGATCGCGGCCGGGCGCCTGCGGGCGCTCCCCGGCGCCGACTACTGGATCGAGGCCGACCGCGACCTTCTGCTCTGCTCGCGCGGCGGCGCACTCTCCGCCACCGAGCTGGGCGCCGCGGCGCTTGCCGCGGGGGCGCTCTCCGTCGAGAATCGGTCGGCCGTCGATCCATCGCAGCTCGCCTTCCTCAAGGTGACGCCCGATCTGCCGGCCGCGGAGCTCGGCCGCGTGCTGGCGCGCGGCGGGCGCTGGGCGGTGATGGAGCTCGCCACCGCATTGCCGCCCGCGCTCCTCGGGCAGCTCCGGCGCACCGCCGGGAATGGCGCAGGGCCGGGTCCGGACCGGATCGGGCCGGCGCTCTTCCCCTTCGCGCCCAACCGGGTTCTGGCGCGGCGCCGGTCGCGCCCGGCGCGAGGCGGCAGCGAGGCGCTCACCGATCCGCAGATCAGCCTCCTGCTCGACGAAATCGACCGCGACCGCTGGGCCGCCGACGTCGCCACCCTCGCGGCGTGGAACCGCTGGACGCGCGGTGCGCAGGTCCTCACGGCGCGCGACTGGCTGGTGGCGCAGTTCTCGGCGCTCCCGGGCCTCGCGGTGACGACCGCGAGTTTCCCGGTCGGCGCCAACACCGGCTGGAACGTCATCGCCAAGCTGACCGGCAGCGTTCGCCCCGACGAGTGGTACGTGGTCGGCGGGCACTACGATTCGACCTCGGGGAACCCTGCGGTCGGTGCGCCGGGGGCCGACGACAACGCCTCGGGCTGCGCCGGGACGCTCGAGCTCGCCCGCCTCTTCGCAGCGCATCCGCCGGAGGCGACGCTTGCCTTCGTCTGTTTCTCGGGCGAGGAGCAGGGCCTCTACGGCAGCGAGGACTACGTCGCCGACCTGGCAGCGGCAGGCCAGCTGGGAAACGTCCAGGGCGCCTACGTGCTCGACATGATCGCCTTCACGGCGGGGGCGGCGCTCGACTGCATTCTCGAAAGCGAGTCGTTCGCCCAGGGCTGGATCGACCTGCTCGCCGATGCCGCCGCCGACTTCACCTCGCTGGGCATCGTGATCGAGTACGGCGCCTGGGGCTCGGACCACGTGCCGTTCCTGCAGTTGCCCGTGGGGCAACGCCGCCCGGCCGTGCTGGCGATCGAGGCGGACTATCCGTCGAATCCGAACTACCACACGACGAACGACCTGCCGGGCTATCTCAATCCGCTGCTGGCGGAGCAGATCCTGCGCATGGGCGGGGGCGCGCTGCTGCGGCTGGCGGGCTCGTCGGCGCTCTTCGCCGACGGCTTCGAGTCCGCCGACACGCTTCGCTGGAGCGCAACCGCACCCTGAGTCGCGGCGCTCTGCTCCTAGGGCACCGGAATGATCGTCATGTAGGCGAGGAAGGTGTAAGCCCAGTCACCGGTTGCGTCGGAGCGGCCGCCGATCACCAGCGAGAGCCGTCCGTCGGTGAGCTCGACCTCCGTCGAGGCTTCCGTGATGTCGGAGAGGACCTGCTGGTCGACGACACGGATGCCCTCGACCATCGCGTTGTGCGGGTCCGGGTTCCCGATGCCGCCGCGGCCGACGCCGACGGTGACGAGATAGCGGCCGTTCTGGAGGTCGAACTCGAAGAG
Organism: Thermoanaerobaculia bacterium; assembly: GCA_017998715.1. Classification (GTDB taxonomy): domain Bacteria; phylum Acidobacteriota; class Thermoanaerobaculia; order Multivoradales; family JAGPDF01; genus JAGPDF01. The sequence goes on from JAGOCP010000068.1 coordinate 8,653, forward strand.
ATTCTCCCGTCCGAAGTCGTCCCAGATGTAGGAGGTCTCGAGGAGGTTGTAGGCGGGGCGACTCGTATCGTAGGCCGCGAGCAGGACGCCGCTGTTGCCCTGGTTCGGACCCCGCCAGCCGTAGCCCAGGGCGTCGCTCCACGGATTCCAGCCGATCTGGATCCAGGTGTGTCCACCGAAGACCAGGGGACTGGACGGATTGGCCGGCGCACAGCAGGGCTGGAAGTTGATGTAGTACTCCGCCCGCGGGCGCGTGCCGGCGCGCTGCAGGGCCGGCATGTCGGTGCGGTGGCCTTCGAGGTAGCGGCCGAGCTCGCAGCGCAGCGTAGCCTGCGCGCCGGCGTCGTGGTTCCAGTCGATCTCGCTGTGGGCGGCGGAAAACGCCGCCCGGTCGGCCGGCTCGACGACACCGGGTTGCGGCGGTGTGCCGCCGTTGGCGAGCACGAGGTACTCGTAGTCCTCGAAGCCCTCGCGCAGGAGCTCGAGGCGTACGGTCGGATTGCCGGCGGCGAAGAAGCTGTCGCCGTCGTAGTACGACCAGCCGCGGGCGCGATCGGCCCAGGCGATCCAGGGGAGCATGCGGGCTTCCGAGCCCTGGCGGCCGGCGTCCGTCGGGTTGACCCAGAAGTCGGGCGCCAGGCTGTAGAGCCAGACCTCCTCGCCGAGCAGCTGGCGGGTTGCGGCGTAGCTCCGCTTGAGCTCGCCGAAGTGAGCGAGCCAGAGGTCATAGCCGCAGGCGCCGGCGGCGTGCTCGGCGATCTCCGGCTTGGGCTCCTCGCTGATCGCCAGGCGCAGGCTCGGCGCCGCCGCCTTCGACAGCCGGCAGAGGTGCGCCGCGAGGTCGTAGTCGGTCGTGCCCGCCGGTTCGTTCTGCACGTAGTAGAACGTCTTCGACAGCAGGCCCAGGCCCTGAAGGTAGTTCTCCAGCCCGCCGAGGAAGTCGCTCCATTCGGCGTTGTAGGCGGCGCTGCCCCAGTGCGGCGGGCTGACCGTGCCGGCCTCGCGGCCGATGCCGCAGAAGGTCGCCGGTCGCGGTTCGCTGTTGCTCACGAACCGGAAGAGCTCGGCCGAGGGGAAGCCGACGCCGTTCCAGCCGGAGCCGAGGAGCCACTCCTGCGCCAGGTCGCCCAGGGCATAGTTCGGATTGGGCTCGTGATCGGTCTCGTCGTCGAAGGTCGTGCAGCGGGTCGCCGGGTGGACGTTCTGGTCCCAGGTGATATTCCAGCGGAAGCCGGAGGGCCAGGTCGGCGTCGCCGGGGTCAGCAGATGATCGAAGAGCAGCTGCTTCCTGGCGTCCGGAGGATCGGTGAAGCTCACCGGCAGCTGACTCTGAAAGGTCGCCGCGGGAGGCAGCAGCGCGTTGAAGACGTAGAGCTCGACCGGCACGACGATGTCGGGGCGATTGGAGAAGTCGATCGTCAGGGTGCTGGTGTGCAGACCGGGTGTGGCATCCGCCGGCACGAAGATCGTCACCCAGACGACGAACGGCGGGTCGAAGGGTTGGATCGTATGACCGACGAGCGGTACGAGCGCCTCCGTGCGGTCGCCGGTATACGTGGCCTGGCGCACTTCGATCGTCGCGCCGGTACCGAGGCCGGCGAACGGCGCCAGGGTCGCCGCCACGAGCGCGGCGTTGGCGACCGGCGGGTGAAGCGCCAGGACCAGCGGCTCGAACTCGTTGCGGGCCGCGAACAGACGGAGGGTGCTCCCCGAGGCTGCCGGCGCGACATCGGTCGCGAGGACCTTCTGCGCCGCCGGCACCGTCCAGGCATCGACGGCGGCACCGGGCGCGGTGAAGGTGAAGGTCGAGGTCGCTGGGCAGTAGGTCGGCGGATCCCAGGCGGCGCGGTTGCCCGACTCGAAACCGTCGCTGAAAATCTCGACGAAGGCGGCTAGCGGGGACGCGAGAGACGAGCACAGCGCGCAGAGAACTGCCAGGCGGACGAGTCTCATGGACACCTCGACGACGGAGAAGATGACCGGGAGTATAGCGGCCCAACCGGCGCCCCCGAGCGGCGCGCTCGTCGCCGCCGGAATCGGCGGCGGAATCCGCGGCGAATTCTTGTACGCTTCCGGCGCAGCGCAAGGGACGGGTGGAGATGGACGAGAGATCCGAAGCGGAAGCAGCGCAAGACACCGGCGCGGGGTCGGTCGCTCGCGGACTGCGGCGCATCCTGGCGGTGGGCCTGGAAGCGGAGCTCTACACGCGGATCGAGGCGCTGCTCAATCGCTCCTACTTCGAGGTCGACAAGGTGCCGCGGGGCGAGAGCGGCCGGGTCCTTTGCTCCCTGATCCCGTTCGATCTGCTGATCGTGCGCTTTCCTCTGCCCGACATGGAGATTGCCGATCTGGTCGCTGCCGTGCGAGTCGAGGACTCACCCTGCGCGCGCAGCCATCTGCTTCTGCTGGCCGACCCGGAGCGGCTGGCCGAGGCGCAGCGGCTGGTGGGAGCGGGGGCCGACGCGGCTCTCGCGACGGACAAGGCCGGCGATCTGATGACCAAGCTGGCCGCGCGCCTGCTGCACGTCGCGCCGCGGGTCGCCACCCGGATCATGGTCCACCTGCAGGTCCAGATCAGCGACGGCGAGCGCCACGTCTTCTGTCAGACCGCCGATCTGTCGACGAGCGGAATGTTCGTGCGCACCGACGAAAGCCATCCCCTGGAGACCAGGATGAGCTTCCAGCTGCTGCTGCCGGAAGAGCGGGATGCGGTCGTCGGGACGGCCGCCGTCGTGCGGGCGGCCGTCGGCGGTCAGGGGGGCCTGGAGGGGATCGGTCTGCGCTTCATCGACTTCCGCCCCGGTTGCGAAGCGCGCCTGCGCGCCTATCTCGAGCGCGCAGGCAGCCACGCTTAGTTCGTCGGCGCAGGATCCGCTGCCATACGGCGCCGGAGCTCGTCGACCCGATCGGCGGCGCGGACGGCGGTCTTGCTGGCGAGGTGGCGGGGGTTGATCGCCCGCGAGCGCTCGAACGCAGCCACGGCGGCGGCGAGATCGCCGCGGCGTTCGTAGACCAGGCCGAGGTTGTAGTGCAGCACGTCGTTGTCCGGTGCCGCTGCTGCGGCGGCCGTGAACTCGGCGGCGGCAGCCGCCCAGTCCGTGCGCTCGAGGTTCAGCCCGAGCATGAAGTGGAACTCGCCTATGAGATTGCGCGTGAGGTAGTCGCGGGGGACGCGCGGATCGTTCTCGCCGTCGAGCGCGCGCGGCTCGAGATTCAGCTTGCGCGGCGGGGTGCCGCTGCGGACGACGTGAAAGGCGAGCCCTTCCGGAGCGATGTCGAGCTCCGGCAGATTCCAGTTCGGATGGTGGGTGAAAAAGAGCCGGCTCGCGCCGGGATCGAAACGCAGCGACGGCAGCGCCGCGTCACCGACTCCCTGGGCGATCAGGTTCACGTCGGGGCGCAGGCCCTCGACGTGGTGGAGGTAGAGCAGCACGAAGAGGATGTTGTCGTCAGAGGCCGCGAGGTCGGCGCCCGGTGGCAGGCTGGCCAGGAGGCGGCGGCTGTAGTCCTCCGCCAGGCGGTAGCTGCTGCGGTCGTGCGCCCGCCAGCCGCTGGCAAGGTGCCATAGCGGCAGCGCCAGGAGCAATATCGGCAACGCCTGGCGTTGGCGGTCAAAGCGCGAGGGCAGGGTGTCGGCGAGCGCCTGGACTCCACTTGCTGCGAGCAGCGCTCCGAACAGATAGCTCGGGATGTAGTAGCGGTGCCAGAGGAAGAGATCCGAGCGCGAACCGTGCAGGGCGAGGACGATGAGATTGCCGAGCATCGCGAAGAGGGCGAGCAGCGCGAGCGCTTGCGCGTCACCCGGCGCCCGGCGCCGCCGCATCGCGCTGGCGAGGCCGACGAGCGCGAGGATCACACCGGCCCAGGCGAGCTCGCGCGGAAAGCTCGCCAGCCAGTCACCGGCGATCGCCAGCGCATCGGCGGGTGACTCGATCCAGCGTCGCTCCCAGAAGTCGCGCCGGGTCACGACGGCGAAAAAGGCGTCGAGCGTCTCCGGGTTCCCCCAGTCGAGCGCCGGGTCGGAGCGCGAGCGCAGAGGCAAGTAGGCGTAGGGGAGCAGACCCGCCGCGAAGGCAGCCGCCGCGGCGGCGAGATCGCGCCCGCGGAGGAGGACCCGGGGTTCGACGGCGATGGCGAAGAGCCCGAATGCCAGGGCAAAGACTGCCATGAAGGTGTGATTGGTGGCGCCGAGGCCGCAAAGGAAGGCGACGAACGCCAGGCGGGCGCCGGTGCGCTGGCGGTGCCAGCGCAGCGCCGCCCAGGTCGCCACAGCGACGAACGCCGCTCCGAGGCTGTAGACGCGCTGCACGTTGGCCTCGGCCCAGAAGCTCGGAGCGAAGGCGAGGAGGAGCGCGCCGAGGAGCGCTGCGGCGCGGCCGAGCCCGATCGCCCGCGCCGTGGCGAAGAGGCAGGCGCCGGTCGCCGCTGCCGCCGCGGCGGAGAAGAGGCTCATGCGCCACGCGATCGAGCCCAGCGGCAGAACGAGCGTCCAGAGCTTGCCGAGCAGCACGTAGAGGGGATAGCCCGTCGGGTGTGGAATGCCCAGCAGGTAGACCGCGGTGACCAGCTCGCCGCTGTCGCCGACGTAGATCGTGCGGCAGGCGCCGGCGGCGTAGATGAGAAAGAGCGCCGCGAACAGTGAAACGGCGAGCGCTCGGTCCCGGCCGGAGCCGGTCGGGTCGTCGGGCGCGCCGTTCAACGCTGGGTTCGCAGGCGCTCGAGGTTGGTGCGGAAGAGCGCGTTGTCGGGTTCGAGCGCCAGGCATCGTTCGAGAGCGCGGATCGCGCGCGGCCGATCGCCGGCGAGGTAGGCGACGTTCGCCTCGTACTGGCAGACGAGCGCGAGCCCGGGTGCCAGACGCTCGGCCGCGGCGAGCCGATCGAGCGCCTGAACGTAGTCGCCGCGACGTGCCAGGTTCGAAGCCTCTTCGGCGATGCCGGACGCTTCGCGTTCGCGTGGACTCGCCGGCCGCCGCTCGGTGGTCGGGGCGCCGAGGCGCGCCAGCGCCTGGAGGGAGGGTGCATAGTCGCCGCGATAGCGCACCGCTTCGCGGTAGGAGGCGATCGCCTCGTCGCGGCGGCCGAGGCGCTCGAGGGCGGCGCCGCGATTGTGATGTCCCTCGGGGTTGAGGGGGTCGAGAGCGAGCGACCGGTCGAGCTGGACGATCGCTTCGTCATAGCGCCCGAGCGCGCCGAGCGCGCCGGCAAAGCTGGCTCGCAGCGCGGCGTCGTCCGGCTCCTGCTGCACCAGAGCCTGGTACATCTGCGCCGATTTGCGGAAGTCGCGGTTCTCGAAGGCGATGGCGGCGAGATTGCGATCGCCCTTCGACGACGTTCCGGAGAGGTAGCCCAGGCTCTTCAGGTGCTCGAGCAGCGCCTGGTCGGCGGGGCTCGCGGTCCCGGCGGGCGGGGTCTCCGCGACCTCAGCGCGCGCGCCCGAGCTCTCGTAGCTCGCGATGCGCGACGGTTCGTCGAGCCGGACGAATCCCTCGCGCAGCACCCTTCCCGGCATGTCCGCCGCCGGCGGGATGCCGGAGATGGCGAGCAGCGTCGGTGTGATGTCGAGCAGCGTGGGTTCGTCGAGCCGGGCGTTCGGTCGCACGCCAGCGCCGTAGAGGTAGAGCACGCCATGGTCGCGATGGAACTGCTCCGAGACCCGGCGCATGTCGCGCAACCGGCTCGGATCCTCGGGCAGGAGGCCGAGCTCGAAGCCGTGATCGGAAAGTACGACCAGGGTCGTGCTGCCGTCGAGCG
>JAGOCP010000346.1 GCA_017998715.1 Thermoanaerobaculia bacterium
ACCTGGGCCTCGTCGAGATCGAACTGATGCGAGTGCACGTCGACGAACGGAAACTTCGCCCGCGGCACCGGATGCTCCGAGACCCTTAGCGTCGAAGGCGGGTCGTACTGCATGAACGAGAGCTTCGAAGGATCTTCGGCGGTCACCGTCGGCGCGGACGTGGCGCCCGGAGTCTGGGCCGGAAGGATCGCAGCTGAGAAAGCGAGGACGGCGAGAAACGGAAATCGGCGCATGCGGCGATCCTACCCGCAGGCGCAAGAGTCCGAGGGGGTCAGCGCTCGTTCTTCATCGAACTCCAGGACTGAGTTGGGGGTTCCAACGTCAGAGTGCAGTCGCCGCTCGGTGTGCAGTAGGCGAGCGCCTTGATCGCCAGCTGGGACCGATTCGCCGAAGGAAACTCCAACCGGAGCGGATCGGCCAGCAGCCCCTCGACGATGATCTTCGTCGGAGAGCCGGACACGGGGCTGGCGTCGATCAGTTTTCCGCCAGCGTCGAACAGCATCCAGACCTCTCCCTGCTCGCTCGCCGCGCGAGGGAATCGGCGGGCCTGGCTGCGGAAGTCCCAGGCCTCTTCCTGCGCCTTCGACGTGAGTCGTAGCCGCGCCGCGGAATCCGGAACCGCTGCCGCCAGGCGCTTCTCCAGATCCTTGGCCCAAGGGCGGCCGAGCTCGGCCGCCATCGCGAGCAGAGAATCCGCCGCCACCGAGTCGCCGCGGGCTCGCAGGACGTCCGATTTCGCAGCGACGGCGGAGGGCGAGTGGCTGATCCCGATCGCGGCGTTCAGCAAGGGAAGGGCGTCGTCCATTCGTCCCTCCTCGATCGCCGTTCGGGCCTGAGCTTCCCAGACAGCAGTGAGCACGGCGACGGCGCCGACCTCGAGTCGCGAAGGACGCGGTCGATCGAGCCCAGCCAGCTGTCGTTCGGCTTCGGCGGCGACCTCCTGCAGCCAGCTGGCAAGGAGACCCCAGCGAGACTCCTCCTGCCGGGAAAGAAGGTCGAGGTTGTTCGCAAGTCGCCCCAGCTCCCGGCCGAGCTTCGGGTATTCGAGCAGCATGGCGGCGAAGGCTTCGAAGCGGCCTCGCCTCGCCTCGAGCTCGAGCAGATCCTCCAGGACCCCAGGCTGTTCCGGATCGAGCTTCGCGGCGCGCCGCAGCAGGCTCTCGGCCTCGTCCAGGCGCCCGCTTTCGAAAAGGAAGCGCCCGAGCCGCGCGTAGCCCCAGCTCTCCATGGGCGCGACTTCCACCTGCTTCCTGAACAGCGCTTCCGCACCCGGCATGTCGCCCGCCGTCCAGGCGAGCAGGCCGAGGTTGGCGTAGGCGTAGTTGTGGAGGGGGTCGACCTCGACCTGCTTCTGGTAGGCCACCTTGGCCTCGTCGATCCGATTCTGCCGCTCGAGAGAAATGCCGAGACTGTTCCAGACCATCGGCAGCCGCGGGTCGAGGGCGATCGCCTGCCGACAGATTCGTTCCGCCTCCACGTCGCGTTTGGCCTCGACGGCTTCCCAGCATTCGTCTGCGAGCTCTTCGGCGGTGCGCTCCTGCGGCGCGAGCGCGGGGGCCGCAGCGACGGAGAACTCCTGCCTGTAGTCGCTCGTGACGAGTTTCCTCAGGTCGCGGAGCGCGGCGAAATCGGCCGACGCGATCGAATCGACCTTGAAGCTGAGCTCGCGCTCCAGAACGAGCGTGCGGCCTTCGAAGCGATAGTCGGAACGGAACTCTGCGAACTCGCGCCGACTCGACATCGGCACGGGAGGCGAGGCGTGAACACCCTCGGGCAGTTCGATGCGGGCCGATATCTTCTGGCGCGAGACCTCCTTCAGCTCCAGTGGCGGAGGCTCGCTCTTCGCCGCGGCGTCGGGGGCATCCGGTGGCGCCGGAGACGAGGTGAACGGGGCGGGCACCCAGAACTCCCAGGCCTTCCTCCAGACCGACGCCGTCATCGGCAGCTCGACTTCGTACTCGATCCAGAATGGCCGGTCGACGTCGTTCGGGTCGCTGTTCGACGAGCTGCCGATCTTCGCCTCCGCCGTCCATTCCCGGCGCATGCTGTCGAGCGCGGCTCGCCGCACCTTCTCGTCGCCGTACTTCCACAGCGCGCGGAAGAGCTCTTCGTCTCCCGAGAACGTCCAGCGCACTCTGGCACTCAGGAGGCCCGAGGCGGCGATCGATCCGGTGATCTCCGCCGAAATGGAAGACGGTTGGGGTAGCGAAGCCGGAGTCGTCAGCAGGGCGGTCGCGATCGTGCCTCCGGCGTCTTTCGCCCCGCTCTTGCCGGTGCGCACGAGCGCGACGCCAGGCCGCTCGCGCGAGCTCCGCGGCAGGCTCCCCATTGGCGTCAGCTCGGCCGTCGGGTCCATCCAGATCTCCGACGTACCGAGTCGCGCGCGGGCGATCACATGGTCGAACTGCAGGGGGCTCGGAGCCTCTGCGACGAGGGGGCGTTTCGCGCCGGCGTAGATGAGGACCGGATCGACGGCGATGCCGACGCTTTCCGCGAGGCTGGCCAGGAGGCGGAACTTGTCCTTGCAGTCGCCGAGCCCGGTGCTCAGGATCTCGCCGGGCTCGCGAGCCCTGTAGCGACCGATTCCGAGCGGCAGGGCGAGGTAGCGGATCTCCTGCGAGACGAAGTGATGCAGCGCCCGCAACCGCGCCTCCGGCTCCGCAACGCTGGCGGTCAGCGCGAGAGCTTTGGCGCGCACCTCATCGTCGACGCGCGGTGGCGCAAGCGATGCCCACCAGCGCCCGAAGTCGTCCCAGGTCTTGAAGGAGGTGATCTGGATGTCGCGCTTCAGCGTCGTCGCCGTGACAGTTGCGAGCGTCGTCGTGGCGCCGGGCTCGGCGGCGATCCGCCAGCGGCGGATCCACCGTCCGTCCTTGCGCTCCTCGTCGAACTTCGCGGCCAGACCCTCGCGGACGCTGACGGTCAGATGCGAGTTCGCCGGCGCATCGAGAACGTAAGTCTGTTCGTCGACTTCGGTCGGCTCGGCGAACTCGGTCTCGATCCAGACCTGATCGGGTGCGATCGGCCGAGACACCACGCTGCTCTCGAACTCGAGCAGGTCGCCGATGGCGAGCGAGGGAACGGCAGCGCGCAACATGCGCAGATCCGAATGGATCGGCAGATCGGTGGGAAGAACCGGTGCGATGTCGGTTGGCGCAGTCGCCAGCAGATCGAGCACGGCGCCGTCCGGCTTCGTCACCCGGAGGACCTCGAGCTTCGCCTCCTGGTTCGCCTCGAGAAACGCGACGCCGACCTGAGAGTACTGCGCCAGCCCGCCGGCGGTGAGAATTCGGACACGGAAGCTCTCACGCCGCGACGCCGTCCCGTCGGCCTCGATCCGGTCGGTCATCGTCCGTTCCAGCGCATGGACCGACGGCGACGCATCCGGCGGCGCCGAGACCTCCTGTGCCGCGACCGCCACCGCGCCGCAGAGCGCGACTGCGAGAACTTCGAGGACTCGATTCCGACGGACGCGCGACATCGCGAGACTCTATGACGGTCCGATTTCGCCGCCGGAATGCCCGGCTCGGTCGCCGAGCAGGCCTTCGAGCGCGTCGCAGGCGGTGGCGACGCCGGTCTCGGCGGCGATCTGGGCGCCGAGGATGCGGGCGCGCTCGGCGGCGGCGCTGTCTGCGAGCAGGGCGGCGATCGTCCGCGTGGCGCGACGCACGGTGTAGCGCTCCGCCGGGATCGCTCGCGCGACGCCCAGGCGCTCGAGGCGGTGGGCGTTGTCGGGCTGGTCGTGGCAGTGCGGAACGACCAGCATCGGCCGGCCCGAGCGTAGCGCCTCCGCCGACGTTCCGACGCCGCCCTGGTGGACAACGA
>JAGOCP010000347.1 GCA_017998715.1 Thermoanaerobaculia bacterium
CTTCCTCGCCGGCGGCTCGCCCCGCAGCGCCCCGGCGGGAGCGTGTCCTGCGCGTCGAACGCTCCTCGCCCTACAAAGGTGGATTGCGCGTCGCATTCGCCGGCATCGCCGACCGCGAGGCCGCCGAAGGTCTGCGGGGTCTCGAGCTCTGGGTTCCGATCGGCGAAGTTCCGGATCCGCCCGCCGGTTCCTACTACGTCTTCGAGCTCATCGGCTGCCGCTGCTTCGACGAGCGCGACGGCGAAATCGGCACGGTCGTCGACGTCCAGGAAGACGGCGGCGGGACGCTGCTCGAGGTGGAGAAGGACGGCACACGGTCGGTGTTGCCGTTCGTCGAGGCATTTCTCGCCGGCGTCGATCGCGAAGCCCGGCGTATCGACCTCCGCTTGCCGGAAGGACTCTTGGCGACGTGCGCATTCAAGTCCTGACGATCTTCCCTGAGCTCTTCGGGCCCTTCCTCGAAACCGCCCTCCTCGGCCGGGCGCGCGAGCGCGGTCTGCTGAGCGTTGCGGTGCGCGACCTGCGGGACTGGAGCGCCGACCGCCATCGCTCGGTCGACGACGAGCCTTTCGGCGGTGGCGGCGGCATGGTGATGACGGCACCGCCCTGGCTCGCCGCCGTGCGGGCGCTCGCCGGCGCCGCGACTCCATGGAGGGTACTGCTCTCCCCCCAGGGGCGCCGGCTCGACGAGGCCAAGGTGCGCGAGCTCGCGGCGCGAGGGGACCTCCTCCTGCTTTGCGGCCGCTACGAGGGGATCGACGAGCGGGTCCGGCAGTCCGTGGTGGACGAGGAGATCTCGGTCGGCGATTTCGTGGTCTCCGGCGGCGAGTTGCCGGCGATGCTGGTCATCGAAGCTGTCTCGCGCCAGGTTCCCGGCGTCGTGCAACGAACCGATTCGGTCGAACGCGACAGTTTCCGTTCCGGTCTGCTCGACTTTCCGCACTACACCCGGCCGGCCGAGGTCGAGGGACAGGCCGTGCCGGCAGTGCTGTTGTCGGGCGACCACGCCGCCATCGAGCGCTGGCGAGAGCTCGAGGCGCTGCGCTCGACCCTCGAGAAACGGCCCGACCTGCTGGCCGACGCCCCCCTGACGGCGGCTCAGCGCCGGGAGCTCGCCCGCCTCCAGGCGGCGACCCCCCCCGTCGGGTTGCCCTAAAGACCGAAAACTTAGATAATTACCGACTCGGAAGCCGTCAGGACGGTCCTCCGGCGGGACAGGAAACGGGAAGAGGAAACGTATGCACGCATTGATGGAAGTCGAGCGCACTTACCTGCGCCAGGATGTTCCGGAGTTCCGCGCTGGGGATACCGTGCGCGTGCAGGTCCGGGTGAAGGAAGGCGACAAGGAGCGGCTGCAGGCATTTCAGGGAGTCGTGATCGCCCGCAAGGGCAGCGGTACCCGCGAGATGTTCACGGTGCGCAAGATCTCCGGCGCCACTGGCGTCGAGCGGATCTTCCCGCTGCATGCGCCGGTCGTCGATCGCATCGAGGTTCTGCGCCGTGGCAAGGTTCGGCGTTCCAAGCTGTTCTATCTGCGCGATCTGCGCGGCAAGGCGGCACGCATCGAAGAGCGTCGCGACGAGGCACCGGCTCCGGCGCGCGGCTGAGCAAAGAGCCCGCGGCGTCGAGCGCGCGGGCCGGTTGGCGGGATACTCGGAGTGACGACAACGTTCGAACTCTGCTGCGAAGTCTACCGGCTTGAGCTGATGCGCGGGCTCGAGGTTCGCCTCCAGCAGTCCGGGTTCGCCAGGGTCGCGGGAGTCGACGAAGCCGGGCGCGGCTGTCTCGCCGGTCCGGTCGTCGCGGCGGCGGTGATTCCCGACCCCGAAAAGCTGATTCCGGGCGCCGACGATTCCAAACGATTGAGTCCCGCGGCGCGCACCGAGCTGGCAGCGGCGATCCGCGAAACCGCCCTCGCTTTCGCCGTGGTGGCAGTCCCCGCCGAAGTGATCGATCGGATCAACATCCTGCAGGCGACCCGGCTGGCGATGCGCCAGGCGGTCGCCCTGCTCGCTCCGCGCCCGGACGCAGTCGTCGTCGACGCGGTGACCCTGGAGGATCTCGCTTCCTCCGACTCCGCGCCCGCCTGTCTGGCGCTGGTCAAGGCCGATGCCTGGAGCTACGCCGTCGCCTGCGCCTCGATCGTCGCCAAGGCCGAGCGCGACCGCATGTTGTTGGAGCTCGACCTCGAGTATCCGGTCTACGGTTTCGCTCGCCACAAGGGCTACGGCGCCCCCGATCACCTCGCGGCGTTGGCGAAGTACGGCCCGAGCCCGCTGCACAGACTTACGTTCCGCTCGGTGCTCCCCCGGCTGGCCGAAAGGGCCGCCTGATGGCCATCGACCGGCCGCAGGTCATCGCTTCGGCGGAGAAGCTCGTCTCGCGCGGCAAGATCGAAGCCGCCATCAAGGAGTACCGAAAGCTCCTCGCCGAGAATCCGAACGACGCTTCGACGCTCAACCGCCTGGGCGATCTCTACGCCCGCATCGACCGCATCGACGAGGCGGTCAAGCTCTTCTCGCAGATCGCCGACCGCTACACGGACGACGGTTTCTTCGTCAAGGCGATCGCGATCTACAAGAAGATCATCAAGCTCGACCCGACGCGGCTCGCGGTCTATGAGCGGCTGGCCGAGCTCTACCACAAGCAGGGCCTGATCCCGGAAGCGCGCACGCAGTACCAGGTGCTCGTCGACTACTACCAGAAGCACAACAACTCGGCCTCGGCGATCGGCGTTCTGCAGAAGATGGCGATCCTGATCCCCGACGATCCGGCGCCGCACGTCAAGCTCGCCGAGCTCTTCCACAGCCAGCAGCTGACCGAGAAGGCGTTGGCCGAATACCGCCTGATCGCCGACCTGATGCTGCGTCACAACAAGGTCGAAGAGGCGACGCAGGTCTACGCCAAGGCGATCGAGGCCGAGCCTGGCGACATCGCCTTCATCACCGACGCGGTGCTCGGCCTGAAGGACGCCGGGCACATCGGTGCGGCGGCTCGGCTTCTAGCGCTCGCCGTCGAGCGCAATCCGCAGGCGGAGAAGATCGCCCGCATCGCCGGCCTGCACCGCGCGGCGCCGGCGCCGTCGCCGGTGGAGGAGGCGCGACCGTCGACGGTGCCGCTCAAGGTCTCGGACGTGACGCGCAGTGGGAGCGAGCCGCGCGACGTCCTCGAACTCGACGTGAATCTGCTCGAGCCGACGAGTTTCCCGGCGGTCGAGCCGGTGCGCCCCTCCTCTCCGCCGCCGCAGGCGACGCCATCGCGGAGCGGGCCAGCCGTCCCGCCGCTGCTCAAGCCGGTCGACGAGGGCGAGGTCGACTTCGTGCTCGAGTTGCCGGACGATCTGGACCTGCCGTCGACGCAGGTGAGCCCGACCGACGACATGCTGCGCCGCTCGCCGGACTCGCCCTGGTTCGACGGCGGCGACGAAGTCGAGGTCGAGTTCGATCTCGATCTCGAAGGACTGCAGGAGATCGCGCCGGTCGTTCCCGCCGCTCCTCCCGTCCCTCCTCCGACACCTGCGCCGCAGCCCGTCGAGCACGCCGCCGCCCCTCCGCCGACCCGGCCAGCGACCTCCGATATCGCTGCTGACGAGGCGACTCCGCCGGCGACCGCGCGTCCGGCGGCGCCGCCGGTGCCGCCCGTTCCGTTGGCCGCTGCACCCGCGCCATCGCCGATTCCACCGACGCTCGAAGAGGTCTACGAGATCGACTGGAGCTTCGAGCCGGAGCCTGCGCTCGACATCCCGCAGGTCGCCTTCGAATCGCCGGCAACCCAGGCGGAGGCTCCTGTCCTCAACCTCGAAGAGCTCGAGCGTACCTCCTATG
>JAGOCP010000348.1 GCA_017998715.1 Thermoanaerobaculia bacterium
CGACGCTCGAGTTGCAGGTGCGCGACTTCGAGGCGAGGCTGGCCACGGCCGCCACCGCGCTCCTGGGACTGCCGATCCCCGCCACGCAGCCCGGTGTCGAGAAGGAGCCGATGCCGACGGCGGAGCAAACGGAGGCCGTCGCCACCGGCCATTCCGTCGTCGCCGGCGAGATCAACAACAGCGGCCCGAACCGCCCGGAGAGCACTGCGACCGCGGAGAGGCAAGGGAGCAGCGACGCCGCAATGGCGACCACAAGACGAAGCCGCGCCGTAGCGCCATGACGAAGGATGCTGCCGTTGCGTCATGTCCAGGCTTCCTCGAGACCTCGGCGCAAGGCCGTTGCTCGCGCTATCGTTCGCGCGCCGAGAGCGAGATTGGCCGGGTCGATCGTCCGGGAAACCGACGGTGCCGAACGTTGGAGAGAAGTTTACCGATCGCGGAATGGTCCCACGGTGCCGTCTCCGCACTGACCTGCTCGGTCTCGTGAACGATCCGAAGCCGGACCCAGCCGTCATCCAGCCGGCCGCGTGAGACCAGCCGCTCGCGGCGGGGGCTGCGCAAACCTGCGGGCGCCGACGACGCAGCCGATCACGCCAATCGTCACCAGCAGCATGGCGGGCGTCACGGGCTCGCGAAGCAGAATGGCCGCGAGCGCGAGGCCGAAGAAGGGCTGAAGCAGCTGGAGCTGGCCGACCGCGGCGATGCCGCCCTGCGCGAGGCCGCGATACCAGAAGACGAAGCCGATGAGCATGCTGAAGAGCGAGACGTAGCCGAGGCCGATCCATTCCGGCGTCGTGACGGCAGCGAAGGAGGCCGGCCAGCAGGCGAGGCTCAGCGCCGCCATCAACGGGAGCGACAGCACCAGTGCCCAGGAGATCACCTGCCAGCCCCCGAGCTTGCGCGACAGCCTGCCGCCTTCGGCATAGCCGAGGCCGCAGAGGATGATCGCCGCCAGCATGAGAGCATCGCCGATCGGCGCGCCGCCCGGCCCCTGCCGGAGCGCGAAGGCCGCCACCAGCGCGCTGCCGAGCAGCGAGAAGGCCCAGAAGGCGGGCTTCGGCTGCTCGCCGGCGCGGATCACCCCGAAGATCGCCGTCGCCAGCGGCAGCACGCCGATGAAGACGATGGAATGGGCCGAGGTGACGTGTTGCAGCGCGAGCGCCGTCAGGAGCGGGAAGCCGACGACCACGCCCAGGGCCACGACGGCGAGGGACAGCATGTCCTCCCGGGCCGGCCTCCGCTCGCCGGTGAGGAGTAGCAGGCAGAGGCCGACCACCCCGGCGATGCCGGCGCGGGCGACGGTCAGGAAGACGGGATCGAACCCCTGCACCGCCACCCGCGTGGCGGGCAGCGACCCGCTGAAGATGGCGACCCCGATCATCCCGTTGATCCAGCCGCTCGTCGACCGTTGCATCATCCCCTCCGTCTCGGGAGCGCTTGTGCATTGTCCGGGACCGTCTCGCCAGCTACGGTCCATTACGGATGGAGCGAACTGTTATGGCAGCGGAAGCAGTACGGACGCCACCGGCGACGCGCATCGACTTCGTCATGTCGACGATCCGGGCGCGGATCGCCGGGCGAGGCCTGGCGACGGGGTCGAAGCTGCCGTCGGTGCGGGCGCTGGCGAGGACGTTGCAGGTCTCGGTCTCGACGGTCGTCGACGCCTACGACCGGCTGTCTGCGGAAGGCGCGATCGTCTCCCGCCCGGGATCGGGCTTCTACGTCGCCAGCCAGGTCGCTCCGATGGCGCTCTCGGCGGTGGGACCGAAGCTCGACCGGGCGATCGACCCGCTCTGGATTTCGCGCCAGTCGCTCGAGTCCGATGACGGCACCCCCAAGCCCGGCTGCGGCTGGCTGCCGCCGTCCTGGTTTCCGGAGCAGAGCCTCCGCAGGGCGCTGCGCGGACTGTCGCGTGCCGGCGCCGGTGCCCTTTCGGACTATGGATCGCCGCTCGGCCTGCCGCCGCTCCGGCAGCTCATCAGCCGGCGGCTGGGCGAACGCGGGGTGGAGGCGTCGCCGGACCAGATCATGCTGACCGGGAGCGGCACCCAGGCGATCGACCTTCTCTGCCGCCTACTGCTCGAGCCCGGCGACACGGTCGCTCGTGGACGATCCCTGCTACTTCAACTTCCAGGCCCTGCTGCGCGCGCACCGGGCGGAGACGGTCGGCGTGCCCTACACCCCGGCCGGACCCGACGTCGACGCCTTCGCGGCGATCCTTTCCGAGCGCCGGCCGCGCCTCTACATCACCAACTCGGCGGTCCACAATCCGACCGGTGCGACGCTGTCGTCGGTCATCGCGCACCGGGTGCTGAAGCTCGCGGACCAGCATGGGCTCGCGATCATCGAGGATGACATCTTCGCCGATTTCGAGCATGCCCCCGCACCCCGCCTCGCCGGCTTCGACGGGCTGGACCGCGTGATCCAGATCGGCAGCTTCTCGAAGACGCTCTCGGCCGCCGCGCGCTGCGGCTTCATTGCGGCCAGGGCGGATTGGATCGACGGGCTGATCGATCTCAAGATCGCGACCGCCTTCGGCGGCGGCCGGCTGAACGAGGAACTGGTGTACGCCGCCCTGAGCGATGGGGGCTACCGGAGGCACATCGAGACGCTGAGGGTTCGACTGGAGCGTGCGCGCCGGGAGGTCGGGCTCCGGCTGCGGGGCATGGGGATCGAGCCATGGATCGAGCCGAGAGCCGGGATGTTCCTGTGGTGCCAGTTGCCGGACGGCTGCGACTCCGCCGAGCTCGCGCGCACTGCCTTGGCCGGGGATCTGGTCCTCGCGCCGGGGAACGCGTTCAGTACGTCAGGCTCGGCCGGAAGCTACATGCGCTTCAACGTGGCGCAGATGCAGGACGAGCAGACCTTCGAGTCTCTGCGAGCCAGTCTGTCAGGCCAGTGAAGACGCTGCGGCGGCTGTGGGAGAAGAAAGACTTGCCGCCAAACCCGTGCCTGGAGATCGCCTCTGCCAGATGGGTCTGCGGTTCAGTATGGAAGGTGGCGCCGGCATGCCAGAGCTTGTGCGCTTGATCGGTGAGCGCCGCGACCAGATCCGGGTGGCAGTGTCCGAGCAAGGGCGCCCCGAAGCCGGCGAAGAGGTCGATGAACTCTTTACCCTCAGCATCCCAGAGCCGACTGCCCTCGCCCCGCACCAAGGCGATGGGATAGCGCACGTAATTTGGCGCAAGGAATGCGTCATGGCGCACAATAATGGCCTCGGTTGAAGAAGTCTGTTTCATGACGCTCCTCCGTTTCTTCGCGGCCATTGATCTCGCGCGAACATTGTGAAAGGATTCATGGACGTCAACGGGAGAGCCCCCGATAAAGAACATAGGCTTGGCCTATCCCCGCGCCGACCGAGGAGATCGTTGCCTGGCTGCGGCGGAACTCCGCCCGACGCAAAGGCGAGCGGCTGCTCGAGCGCCTTCTTGCACGCCGCGACCAGGCTACTCGACGGATGCCGCGCGACGACGCACTGGGACAGCGCCGACCATTTCGCCCGGGCCTTCATCACCCCCCGGCATCGACCTCGCGCTCGCGCTGGTCGAGGACGACCTCGTCCCCGCCGTCGCCTGCCGGTTCGCGCAGCAGCTCGTCGTCCATCAGCGCCGGCCGGGCGGCCAGTCGCAGTTCTCCGCGCTCCTCGATATCGGTGGCCCGATCGGACGCTTCGCCGCACAATTGTGGATCGGCATGGAATGTTGACCCCCTGAGCGGGAGGATCGGCGTCCAAAATTGACCCCCCTTCGCCCGCGGTGGCGCGGACACTGCCCGTCCATGTTGGCGGATGGGCGGGAGGGGGATGAAGG
>JAGOCP010000349.1 GCA_017998715.1 Thermoanaerobaculia bacterium
GGCGACGTCGAGCAGGTCCTGCCAGGTCAGGAGGTCGAAGAAGTCGCCGATGTTCACGCCGGACCGCCCGTTCCTGCCGAATCGATCGCCGTCCAGGCGGCGAGGAACTTTCGCGTCGCGCCTACGTCGTGGACGCGCAGCACGGCCGCACCGCCGGCCGCCGCCCAGGCGGCAGCCGCGAGGCTCGGTTCCAGCCGCTCGGCAGGCGGCTCGAGCGGCCCAGCGAGGCCGCCGAGGAAACTCTTGCGACTGGCGCCGACCAGCAGCGGGCGGTCGAGAGTCCGCAGCTCGGGCAGGCGGCGCAACAGTTCGAGATTCTGGCCCCCCACCTTGCCGAAGCCCAACCCGGGATCGAGCACCAGCTGGTCGCGCTGGCAACCGGCGGCAACGGCACGCTGCACGAGGGCGTCGAGTCCGGAGCGCACTTCGAAGACGACGCGCTCGGCACGGCTCCGCGGCGCGGCGGCGAAGATGCCGTGGTGGTGCATGAGGACCACAGCGCAGCCGGAACTCGCCGCGAGCGCCGCGGTGTCGGGGTCCTCGAGGGCCGAGACGTCGTTGAGGAGATCAGCTCCGGCATCGAGCAGCGCGCGCGCGACGGACGCCTTGCGAGTATCGATCGAGACCGGCACGGCGCTCTGGCGGCGCAGGCCGGCGAGCACGGGCAGCAGCCGCGCGAGCTCCTCTTCGGCCGTGACGGCGCGGGCGCCGGCGCCGTACGTCGCGCCCGGCGGGCGTGTCGACTCGGCGCCGAGGTCGATCAGGTCGGCCCCCTCGTCGATGAGCCGCAGCGCCTGTTCGACCGCGTGGTCCGGGGAGAGGTAGAGCCCGCCGTCGCTGAAGGAGTCTGGGGTGACGTTGACGATGCCCATGAGCAGGGGTCTGCCCGGGGTGAGCGAGAGCATCCTCCCGCGCCCGAGGGGGAGCCGGAAGTGAGCGGACGGGGCAGACTGGGCAATCATCTCCGGGACACGGCGCTTCCGTCCGCGAGTCTAGCGGAGACTCGCGGGACGAAGTAGCGGTGGCGCTCGCGCCGTCGCAGCGGCGTCAGGCCGGAGTCGCTTCGGGCGTGAACGATGGACCCGAAGCCGGACGGTCCGAGGCCGGGTCGGCTGGCGCTCCGCCGGCCGAAGGCGCGCTCGGCGGCGGCTCGGGGCGCGGACGCGGCGTCGGATCGAGGCGCTCGCCGGTGAGCTCGGTGATGATGGCGTAGACCTCGACGCCGTCGAGCGACTCCTTCTCGAGCAGATCTGCTGCGACCCGGTCGAGCACCGCGCGATGGCGCTTCAGGATTTCGCGTGCCTGCTCGTAGGCGCGCTGCACGATGCGGGTGACCTCGGCGTCGATGCGCTGCGCCGTCTCTTCGCTGTAGCCCGACTTCTGGGCGAAGTCGCGGCCGAGGAAGACCGGTTCGCTGTCGCCGCCGTAGGCGAGCGGCCCGAGCTCGGACATGCCCCATTCGCAGACCATCTTGCGCGCCATGGCGGTGGCGCGCTCGATGTCGTTGCCGGCGCCAGTGGTGATGTCCTTCTGGGTCATCTCCTCGGCTGCCCGGCCGCCCATGAGGATGGCGATCTGGCTGGAGACGAAGTTCTTGGTGTAGGTGTACTTGTCCTCGGTCGGCAGCTGCATCGTCACGCCGAGCGCCCGGCCGCGGGGAATGATCGTCACTTTGTGCAGCGGGTCGTGGCCGACGAGGAACGCCGCGACGATGGCGTGGCCGGCCTCGTGGAAGGCGGTGACCTTCTTCTCGTCTTCGGTGAGGACGAGCGACTTCCTTTCGGCGCCCATCAGGACCTTGTCCTTGGCGTACTCGAAGTCGGTCATCTCGACCTTCTTCTTGTTGCGCCGCGCGGCGATGAGGGCCGCCTCGTTCACCAGGTTCGCGAGGTCGGCGCCGGCGAAACCCGGGGTGCCGCGCGCCAGCACGCCGAGATCGACGTCCTCGGAGAGCGGAATGTTGCGCGTGTGCACCTGCAGGATGCCGACCCGACCGTTCATGTCCGGGCGGTCCACGACCACGCGGCGGTCGAAGCGGCCGGGGCGCAACAGCGCCGGGTCGAGGACATCCGGGCGGTTGGTGCCGGCGATCAGGATGACCCCTTCATTGGTTTCGAAGCCGTCCATCTCGACGAGCAGCTGGTTGAGCGTCTGCTCGCGCTCGTCATGGCCGCCGCCGAGCCCCGCGCCGCGGTGGCGGCCGACGGCGTCGATCTCGTCGATGAAGACGATGCAGGGGGCGTTCTTCTTGCCCTGTTCGAACAGGTCGCGGACGCGCGAAGCGCCGACGCCGACGAACATCTCGACGAAGTCGGAGCCGGAGATCGAAAAGAACGGCACGTTGGCTTCGCCGGCGATGGCGCGGGCGAGGAGGGTCTTGCCGGTGCCCGGGGGGCCCATGAGCAGCACGCCCTTGGGGATCTTGCCGCCCAGCTTCTGGAACTTCTGCGGATCCTTGAGGAACTCGACGATCTCCTGCAGCTCCTCCTTGGCCTCCTCGACTCCGGCGACGTCCTTGAAGGTGACCTTCTTGCCGGTGGTGGAGAGGAGCTTGGCCTTGCTCTTGCCGAACGACATCGCCTTGTTGCCACCGCTCTGCATCTGGCGCATGAAGAAGATCCACAGGCCGACGAGGAGCAGGACCGGCGCCCAGCCGACGAGGATCGTCAGCAGCGTGTTCTCCTTCGGCAGCTCGGCCAACACCTCGACCTTGGCGGCAATCAGGCGCTCGGTGAAGTCGGAGTCGGGGCGGAACGGCAGCTCGACCTTGAACTCTTCACCTTTGGGGAACTGGCCGCCCTCGTTGAAGATGCCGGTGATGGTCTGCTCGCGCAGAGTGACCTTGGCGACCCGGCCCTTGTTGAGCTGTTCGTTGAACTCGCTGTAGGTGAGGTCGTGCTTGGTGGTCTTGCCGACCTGGAAGGTATTCCACAGCAGGATGACCACCACGAAGATGACCATCCACAGCAACAGGGTCCGCAGGGTTGAACTCAAGTGTCAGGCTCCTCCCGGCCTTCGGCCGGAACGTCATCCATAGTTCTACGCCGAAAGTCCTCCGCCGGGTTATCGAGCCATTCGACGACCCAGGGAGCGCCTTCGTTCTGCAGCCGGAACCGGTCGTCGATGGTGACGCCCGGCACCCAGGCCAGGGTGCCTTCCACCAGCAGGAGCGGCAAGCTATCGCGCTCCGCACGTGGCACCTTGTGATCGATCAACAGTTCCTTCAGCCGCCGCATTCCAGGCGCCCCGAGTGACCGGATGCGGTCGCCGGGCCGGCGGTTGCGAATCTCTACCCGAACCGGCCCGGCCCCGCCGCTCCCGCCAGAGAAAGCAAGCGCTGCGCGCCGGCGCTCGCCGGAACGCATCCAGGGTGCAAACGGCTGTCGGGAAAGCCGGATACGGCCGCGAATCTCCGGAACGTCGACCTCTCCCGGCCCCTCCAGAATATATGAAAAGCCCGCCATGGCGGGGGGGAGGGGCGCGAGCCCGAGAAAGCCGCCGGACGCCTGCCAGAAAAGGCCGTCGGCGGCCCCGGCGGGCGACGTCAGCGCTCCGGCCGGCGCCGACGAAAGTTGGCGCAGAAGCTCGCGCTTCGATCGCGTCGATCCGGCCACTTCCCGCCTGGCCCAACGCTCGAGGAGGCCCAAGGCAAGAAAAGGCAAAGGCTCCGGTAAAGATAGAAGCGTCGCGAGCTCCAGGCGAGGCCGCGAGCCCCCGCTTTCCTTTACCAGCAGCTTTTCGACCCGGATGTCGAGAACGCTGCGCGCTCGCCCAGCCGCCGCAGCGACTGACGCCAGCGCGTCGCCCA
>JAGOCP010000350.1 GCA_017998715.1 Thermoanaerobaculia bacterium
ATCGTCCATCCCTGGGGGCCCGGCACGCCGCGCGTCGTCGTTCTCGGCAGCTCGCACGCGCTGATGTACGGCATTCTCCTCGACGACATCTGCCGCGAGCTCGCGCTGCCGGTCGCCTGCCTCTCCGCTCACGCCACCGCGGTCGATTTCGACCTGTCGCAGGGCAGCGCGAAGTTCGATGCCGCGCGCCGCCGCTTCCTCCACGAATGGCAACCGGATCTGGTCATCGTCATCGACCGCTGGGACCGCGAGCGCGAGGTTGGCACGGCGACGGCGTTCGCGCGCCAGTTGCGCGCGCTGCTCGACGCGATCGAGCCGGAGACCCGGCGCGTGCTGCTCTTCAGCCAGGTGCCGGTCCTGCGCCTCGGCGAGGAGATCAACCTGCGCGAGTTCGTCGTCTGGCGGAGGAACCGCAGCGGCAACTTCCCGGCCATCGCCCCGGATGCGAAGGAACCGTTCCGCCGGGAGACGATCGCAGCGCTCGAGGCCGTCGCCGCGACGGATCCGAAGGTCCGCATCCTGCGCGCCGACCGGCCGTTTTTCCTGCCGGACGGAACGGTCCGCTACGCCTCCGGCCGCGACTTCTACTACCTCGACGACGATCACCTGAGCAGCGCCGGCGCCGAGGTCCTGCGCGCCGAAGTCACGCAGGCGATCCGCGAGGCGTTCGACACGTCGGGTGACGGCAGGCTCTGGTAGGGCCCATCCCGCGCTTCCTCAGCCGATCGAAGCCACCATGTGGATCTTCGGGGCCACGGTGCGGACCACCTTCTCGATTCCGTGGCCAGGGTTGGTGCGTTTCGTCGCGATGAGCAGGCCGGCCTTCTCGAGAAACAGCACGTCCTTCGCCACCGCGGAGCGCTCCCGATGCAGGCGCCGGGTGAGCTGCTGAATCGAGAGCTCCATCGTCAGGACTTCAGAGAGAAGTTGCAACCGGGTCCTCGAGAGCGCACTGAACATCGCCGCCGGGTCACCGTACGAGATCGTCAGACTCGGCGCGACAGGCTTGCCCTTGTCGAGCTGACGCGCGATTCCCTTCACGCGTGCCAGGAAATTCTCGCTCGACTCAGTCACCACAGTCGTCTTCCCGGTCATCTCTTCCTCCTCGCCTTCTCCTTGGCGATCTCGACCCATTCCGCCGAGAATCGCTCGACGATCGCTTCGTAACTCGCCGCTTCCACGGGCTCGACCTTGCCGAAGCAGTGCCGGTGATGCACCCCGTGCGCGTTGTCGTAACCCAGAACACGCCCGTTGTCGCCTGAGTAGAGGAGCGGGTTGATGTACGCCAGGCTGTACCGCGTGATCTCCTGCAATCCTCCCGGATTCGGCCGCGCCCACACCTCGAACCGGAGCTGCCCGCCGCCGCGCTTCGCCGACAAGAAGTGCCGCTCAGAGACGATCCGGGTCTCCGGTGGCTGCGACTTCGCTGGACCTCGCCTCGGCATCAGCTGTGCCAAACGGTACCACATCTGTTGTCGACTCGAGCGCGCCCGCCGGCCTGGCACGGCCGATGCACTTGCTCTCCCTACCGACGGCAGCCGCTTCGCCGGCGAGATCGAGAGCGAGCGCCGATGATCCTCCGCAACCCCCACCGCCTGCCTCTTTTGCTGCGCTTCGCACCGGCGAGCCTGCCGCTGCGCCTGCCCGGGCGCTGGAGCACTGCACGCCTGCTTTCTACAAACGCCTTGCCGGCCTGGCTCTCTGGGCCGTTGGCCGGCCGCGTCTACCTCCGCGTCCTCGACCGATCGCACCACTGGCGCGGCGGAGTCCTGCGGCAGAGCGGCCTCGCGCAACACTGGCGCTTCCTCGTTCTCGCCGCGCTGCTCTCCTACGCCACCGCCTGGATGGGAACGAGGGCGGTGATGGCGGGGTTCGAGAGCACCTGGACCGGAGTCGCCCTCGAGGCGACGCGACACGAGAATCAGGCGCTTCGGACCCGGCAGGAAGCCCTGCGCGAGGCGACCGAGGCCGCCCTCGCCGCCGCCGCGGGCCATTCAGCGGTCACCCCGGCCCGTTTTCGCTGAGAGCTGGCTCTGAGCGCTAGCCCGGAGCACGGCGGACAACGGCAATCCGCCCCATCACCAGCCGGTCCATCTTCGTTCGCAGGAAGCAGTCGAGCGCCTCGGCCGGGGTGTTGACGATCGGCTCGTTCTCGTTGAACGAGGTATTGAGCACGATCGGCACGCCGGTCTCGGCTTCGAAGGCGCGGATGAGCTCGGCGTAAAGCGCGTTCGAGCGGTTCGACACGGTCTGCAGCCTCCCGGAGCCGTCGACGTGCACGACCGCCGGCACGAGGCCGCGCTTCTCCGGCCGGAACGGATAGACCTTGAGCATGAACGGATCGGGATAGGAGCAGGTGAACCATTCCCCCACCCGCTCCTCGAGGATCGACGGCGCGAACGGACGGAACGACTCGCGACGCTTGATCTTGAGGTTGAGCAGGTCCTTCATGTCGGCGCGGCGCGGATCGCCCAGGATCGAGCGGTTGCCGAGCGCCCGCGGGCCCCATTCGGCGCGCCCTTGATACCAGCCGACCACCTCGCCGCGCGCGATCGCCGCCGCGGTCTCCTTGCACAGCGCCGCGGTATCGGGCGCGGTCGAAACGCTCAGCTCGCCGAGAATCCCGTCCGCGCCGTTCGAGCCCGGGATTCCGGCCGCCAGCGCCCGCCGCACCTCAGCCTCGCCGTACTGCGGCCCCCAGGAGCTGTGCTCCATGATGAAACCGCTGCGATGGCCGCCGAGAACATCATGGTGGACGTAGAGCGCGGCGCCGAGCGAAGTGCCGGCGTCCCCCGATGCCGCCTGGATGAAGATCTCCTTCACCGGCGTGCGATCGAAGATCCGCCCGTTGGCGAGCGAGTTGAGCGCGCAGCCGCCGGCGAGCGCCAGCCGGTCAGTTCCGGTGAGCGCAAGAACCCGCCGCACGAGCGCGAAGAACCGGTCTTCGTAGACCGCCTGCATCGAGGCCGCCATGTCCATGTGCCGCTGCGCCAGCGGCTCGTCGGGCGGCCGCGTCGGCCCGAGGAGTTTCTCGAGCTTCGACGTGAAGAGCCGGCCGAGCGTCGGCTCGCCCGACTCCCAGGTCATGTCCACCCCTTCCGACAGATGCCGGAAGTAGGTCAGGTCGAGGCAAAAGGTGCCGCCTGGCAGCGCCGGCACGAGCTGGTTGATCTCCGAGACGAAGCGCGGCGAGCCGTAGGCCGCGAGCCCCATGACTTTGTACTCGTCGCCGAAGTGCGGGAAGCCCAGATACTGCGTCATCGCCGAGTAGAAGAGCCCGAGCGAATGCGGGTAGTGGACGCGGTCGAGGATCTCCAGCTTGTTGCCCCGCCCGTGCGCCAGCATCGTCGAGACGAAATCGCCGAAACCGTCCACCGAGAGGCAGGCCGCCTCCTCGAACGGCGAGCAGTAGAACGCCGAGGCGAGGTGCGCCTTGTGGTGCTCGACGGGGAAAATCGGCGGGCTCTGCGGAATCCCCAACGCCGCCTTCACCCGCCCCTCGAGCGACGCGACCGCGTGCAGGTTCTTTACCCGCCCCGCCGCGCGGGCGAGGCTCCGCGGATGGGTGAGCGCCAGCCACGCCTTGCGCGCGAGATAGGCGCGCGGCTCGCGCGCCACGGCGATCGCGTTCAACCGCTCACCGTCCCCCAATTCCTTGGCGCACCAGCCGAGCGCCAACTCCGGGAACCCGGCCCAATGCTTGATGCGGCGGAAGCGCTCCTCCTCGACACCGGCGATGAACTTGCCGTCGGCGACGGCGGCAGCCGCCGCGTCGGCGTGGTAGGCGGAGAGGCCGAG
>JAGOCP010000351.1 GCA_017998715.1 Thermoanaerobaculia bacterium
GTTCCGTGCTCGGCGAGCGCGCCCATCTCGAGGTCGTCGCTGAACAGCGTGCCGCGGAAGGCTGACCTTTTCCGCAGGAGCGTCGTCGCAATCGCCGGGTTCAGGCTCGCCGGCCAGTTCTCCTCTCCCCATCCCGGATAGACCGCGTGACCGACCATTGCGGACTCGGATTCTGAAAAAAGCGCAGTAAAGGGAGTCAGATCCCGCTCGAGCTCGGCTTGCGTCGCTCGAATGTGGGCACCCTTCAGATGAGTGTCGGCTGTCGCCCTTCCGAGGCCGGGGAAGTGCTTGATGCAGCCGCCGATTCCCGCTTCGTGCAGTCCTTCGAGAGCGGCCTTCGCTCGCGCGACGACCTGGCGCGGCTTGCTGCCATAGGTGCGGTCGTCGAGGGCGTTGCCGGCGATGGCGTGATCGAGATCGACCACCGGAGCGAAGTCGAGGTCGAAGTCGAAGGTGCGGAGCGCCTGAGCGAGGAGCTTCCCGGCGCGCTTCGCCATCGCCGGCGGGCAATGGGCGAGCGCTGCGGCCGCCGGAGCGGGGGCGACGACGTTCTTCAGGCGGTCGACGCGTCCGCCTTCGGCGTCGAGACAGAAGATGGCCTCGGGCGCCGCGGCGCGGAGATCGGCGACCAGCTGCCGCAGCTGCACTTCGTCCGCGATGTTGCGCGTGACGAGCACGATCCCAGCCGGCTGCACCTTGCGCAGCCGGTGAGCCTCGTCGCCGCTCAGCGCTGTGCCCTCGATGCCGAGGAAAAGGACTTCTCCACCTCTCACTTGAGCCGCTCCTTGAGGCTGGCCAGCAGATTGAGCGCGGCGAGCGGCGTCAGGCGCTCGAGATCGAGGTCACGCAGAATCCCGGCGACGACCTCATCGTTGCGGGCGGGCGGCGCAAACAGCGGCAGTTGCGCCGCCTTGCGATCGGCCGGCAGCTCGCCGCGCGCCAGACGCGGGCGCCCCTCGGGGTCGAACTCCTTGGCCTCGAGGTTGGCGAGCACCTGCTCGGCGCGCCGGACGACGCCGTCCGGCAGACCGGCGAGCTTGGCGACGTGGATGCCGTAGGACTTGTCGGCGCTGCCCGGCGCCACCCGGCGCAGAAAGACGATGCGGTCTTCCCACTCCTTGACCGCCATGGTGCGATTGACCACGCGCGGCAGGAGGTCCGCGAGCTCGGTGAGCTCGTGGTAGTGGGTGGCGAAGAGGGTCAGCGGCCGCACCTGCTCGTGCAGATGCTCGACGATTGCCCAGGCGAGCGAGAGGCCGTCGAAGGTCGCGGTGCCGCGCCCGACCTCGTCGAGAATGACCAGGCTCTCGCGGCTGGCGAAGCGCAGGATGTTCGAGGTCTCGATCATCTCGACCATGAAGGTCGACTCGCCGCGCGCCAGATCGTCGGAGGCACCGACACGCGAGAAGATCCGGTCGACGATGCCGATCGTCGCGCGCCGCGCCGGCAGGAAGCTGCCGGCCTGCGCCATCAGGACGAGCAGGGCGGCCTGGCGGAGGTAGGTCGACTTGCCGCCCATGTTGGGTCCGGTGAGCAGCACGATCTGCGAAGCCGCCGGATCGAGCTCGAGATCGTTGGGGACGAAGCTCTCGCCGAGCGCCGCCTCGAGCACCGGGTGGCGGCCCTCCTCGATCGCGATGCCGCTGCCAGCCGGCGCCAGCCCGGGGCGCACATAGCCGCGTCGCGCCGCGACCTCGGCGAAAGCGCCGATGGCGTCGATGCCGGCGATCGCCTGGCCCAGCCGTTGCAGGCGTGTGGCGTCCGCCGCGACGCGCGCGACGAGCTCGCCGTAGAGGCGCTTTTCGATTCCCAACCGCCGGTCCTCGGCGTGCAGGATGCGCTCCTCGAGCTCCTGCACCTCGGGGGTCACGTAGCGCTCGGCGTTGGCGAGCGTCTGGCGCCGCACGTAGTCGCTCGGGACCGCCGCCTGATTGGCGCGTGTGATCTCGATCGAATAGCCGAACACCCGGTTGTAGCGCACCTTCAGCGACGAAATGCCGGTGCGCTTGCGCTCGCGCTCCTCGAGCTCGAGGATGTGACGCTTGGCGTCCGAGGCCAGCGACCGGTACTGGTCGAGCTCGGCATCGACGCCACTCGCGATCACCCGGCCGTCATCGAGGTGGCTCGCCGGCTCCGCCTCCAGACCCGATTGCAGGAATGCGGCGAGGTCGCCCACGGGATCGGTCGCTGCAGCGGCGGCGATCAGCCGGCTGGCGAGGCCGGCGAGGCCGGTGAAGAGCGGCGGCACGGCGGCGAGCGTGTCGCGCAACGCCGCCGCCTCCCGCGGAGAGAGCGACCCGACGACGGCGCGCGTCGCCAGGCGCTCGAGGTCGGCGATGCGCGCGAGATCGCCGCGCAGCCGCGCGAGCAGGTCAGCGTCCGCCGCCAGCACGCCGACACCGTCGTGGCGCTCGGCGATCTCCGTGCTTTCGCGCAAGGGCCTGCGAAGCCAGTCGCGCAGCAGCCGGCCGCCGGGCGCGGTGACGGTGCGGTCGAGAATCGACAGCAGCGACGTGCCGCGTTCGGCCTCGCGTTGGGTGCGCAGCACCTCGAGGTTGGCGAGGGTGGTGGCGTCGAGGACCAGGCGGTCGGAGGCACCGCGCAGCCGGATCTCGGTCACGTGGGCGAGCTGGCTGCGCTGCGTCGACTGGGCGTAGGCGAGCACCGCTGCGGCGGCGCGCACTCCCGGCTCCCCCTCGTCGAGGCCGAAGCCGCGCAGCGTCGCGACGCCGAACTGTCGCGCCAGCCTCGCGGCGGACTTCGCCGCCGAATCGAGATATCCGTCGAGGCCGGTGCGGCAGACGACATCGCGCTCCACCCAGGCGACGAGCGCCTCCGGCAAGGCGGCCGTGTCGCACAACAGCTCACGCGGGCGCAGCACTTCGAGCTCGGCGACCGCCTCCGCCGGATCGCGCCACCGGCGCAGGAAGAACGCCCCGGTCGAGACCTCGAGGAAGGCGCCGGCACCGCCGCCGGCGGGGTTGCCCGAGCCGCTGTCCCAGACCAGTCCGCCGAGGAGGTTCTCTTCCTTGCTGTCGAGCAGGGCAAGCTCCGAGATCGTGCCCGGCGTCACCACCCGGGTGACCTCGCGACGCACCAGCCCTTTGGCCTGCGCGGGGTCCTCCACCTGGTCGCAGACGGCGACCTTGAGGCCGAGGCGGATCAGCCTGCCGATGTAACCACCCACCGCATGGTGAGGAACGCCGCACATCGGCGCCTCGTTGGGCGTGCCCTTCTGCCGCGCCGTCAGAGTGAGATCGAGCAGCGGCGCCACCTGCAGCGCGTCGTCGAAGAAGAGCTCGTAGAAGTCCCCCATGCGGTAGAACAGGATGGCGTCCGGATACTGGGACTTGAGCTCCAGGTAGTGCCGGAGCATCGGCGTCATTTCGACCCCTGGGCGCATGGACGAACGAGTATAGCCGCGACGGGTCGAGCTAGACTTCTGCCCGATGCCCATCTGGCTCGCCTTCGACGCCGGCTCGCCGGTCACCAGCGCCGCCGTGGCGCGCGACGCCGAGGTCATCGCCGCGAGCTCGGGCGAGAGCCGCACGGGGCCGTCCCTGCTGCAGCACATCGAGACCGTCCGGAGTCAGGCGGGCATCCCCCTCGGCGCCCTCGATGGCATCGTCGTCCTCAGCGGACCCGGCAGTTTCACCGGTATCCGCGTCGCTCTCGCCACGGCGCTCGGTCTGCGCGCCGCGCTCGCCGTGCCGGTCGTCGCGCTCTCGAACCTGGCAGCGCTCGCGCTGCACGCCGAACCGCCGGACTCACCCGTTGTCGTGGCCCTGGTGGACGC
>JAGOCP010000352.1 GCA_017998715.1 Thermoanaerobaculia bacterium
GGCGACTTGGGGCTTCGAGGGGCTCGCGCTCCTCGCCCTCTTCCTGCTCGTCTGGGGGCGGACCCGCCGTTGGTGGCTCGACGGCCTGGTCGCCGGCGCCGCCGCCTGGACCTTCCGCGGGCCGCTGCTGGTGCTCGCCGTCGCCGGCCTCACTCGCCTGCCGGTCGCCCCCTTCTGGCAGCTGGCTCGCGGTGCGCTGCTGCTCGATCTCGCCGCCGCCCTGGCGCTCGCCCTGCTCGCGCGCCGCACCCTGGACGTCGAGCGGTGAGCAGCCCTCCTCTGCCGCGCATCGCCGCCGTCGGCGCGGCCTTTCCGCGCCACTACTACGACCAGGAGAGCCTGCTCGCCGCGCTGCGCGGCTACTGGGAACAGCGCTACTTCAATCTCGACCGCATCGAGCAGCTGCACAGGAACGTCCTGGTCGGCGGGCGGCACCTCGCGCTGCCGATCGAGGAGTATCCGGGCCTCACTACCTTCGGGCAGTCGAACAGCGCCTGGATCCGCGTCGCCGAGGAAATCGGCGGCGAGGCGGTAGTCGACGCCATCGGCAAGGCCGGCCTCGAGGTCACCGACATCGACGCCCTCTTCTTCGTCACCGTCACCGGCATCGCGACGCCGTCGATCGACGCCCGGCTGATCAACCGCCTCGGCCTGCGCAGCGACCTCAAGCGGCTGCCGATCTTCGGCCTCGGCTGCGTCGCCGGCGCCGCCGGCATCGCCCGCGCCGCCGACTATGTGCGCGGCTTCCCCGACCAGGTCGCGGTGCTCCTCTCGGTCGAGCTCTGCTCGCTCACCCTGCAGCGCCAGGACCTCTCGATCCCCAACCTCATCGCCTCGGGCCTCTTCGGCGACGGCGCCGCCGCGGCCGTGGTCGTCGGCGGCGAACGTGCCGCTGCACTCGCCGCCGCGCGGCCGGACGATTCGAGCCTCGCCGCGCTGGGGCCGCAAGTCGTCGCCTCGCGCTCGATCTTCTATCCCCACTCGGAGCGCGTGATGGGCTGGGACATCTCGGAGAGCGGCTTTCAGATCGTCCTCTCCGCCGACGTGCCGAAGGTGGTCGAAGGGCACCTGCGCGGCGATGTCGACGCCTTCCTCGGAGAGCGCGGCCTGACGCGCGCCGACATCGCCTCCTGGGTCTGCCACCCGGGCGGCCCGAAGGTGCTCGAGGCGATGGAGCAGGCACTCGAGACCCCGCCCAACGCTCTCGAGCTCACCTGGAAGAGCCTGCGCGAAGTCGGCAACCTCTCTTCGACGTCGGTGCTATTGGTGCTCGCAGCGACGCTCGCCGCTGAACGGCCGCCGCCGGGCAGCCTCGGCATGCTCCTCGCGCTCGGGCCGGGCTTCTGCAGCGAGCTCGTCCTCCTGCGATGGTAGTTTCGGCGTCGTGATCGAGTCGCTCGGCAACGCCCCCGGAACGCTCTTCTTCCTTCTGCTGGTCGGCGCGGTCGCCGTCGAGCGCACGCTAGAGATGGCGCTCTCGCTGCGCAATGCCCGTCGCGCCTTCGCCCGCGGTGCCGTCGAAGCCGAGTCGCGCGGCTTCTATCTCCTCATGGTGATCGCGCACGTGCTCTTCCTCGCCGGCGGGCCGATCGAGGTGCTGTTGCTCCGGCGCCCGTTCATCCCGCCGATCGCCATCGTTGCGACCTGGATCGTCGTCCTGACGATGGCGCTGAGATACTGGGCGATCGCCACCCTCGGCGAGCGCTGGAACACCCGCGTCATCGTGATTCCGGGGCTCGCGGCGGTGGCTTCGGGACCGTACCGCTTCGTGCGCCATCCCAACTACGTCGCAGTGGCGATCGAGGTCGCCGTCCTGCCGCTGGTGCACTGCGCCTGGATCACCGCACTCGTCGCCACCGCCGCCAACGCTCTCCTGCTCGCGGCTCGCATCCGCCACGAAGAGCGCGCCCTCGAGTCGGCGGGCGACTATCGCGCCACGCTCGCCGGGCGCGCCCGTCTGCTGCCGTGGGGCGGCGAATGACTCGCGCGGAGATCCAGGCCGGCATCGTCGCCGTGGCCCACGAGCACCTGGGCTACGACGGCGCGTTCGATCCGGCCCTGCGCCTGGTGGAGGATCTCGGCTTCGATTCGCTCAAACTCCTCACGCTCGCCGCCGAAGTCGAGAACCGCTTCCGGGTCACCCTCGAGCCGGACGAAGAGGCGGGCATCGCCACCCTCGGCGATCTGCTCGAGCTGCTGGCGGCGAAGCTCGACGACGCGACGCTCGCCGACGAGCGCTGCCAGAGCTGAACGATCCGCGCGCGATGTCCTTGGACACCCTGCAACACCTGCTGCAGCGCGCGCGCGACTTTCCGCAGGCGGGGCTGCGCCTGGTCGACCGCGCCGAGCGCGAGACCTTCCACACCTGGGCGGCGATCCAGGAGCGCAGCGCGTTCGTCGCCGGGGGCCTCGCCGAAATCGGCATCCGCCCCGGCGAGCGCGTCGGCCTGATCTTCCCGACCACCGCGGAGTTTTTCGACGCCTTCTTCGGCACGCTCCTCGCCGGCGCGGTGCCGGTGCCGCTCTATCCGCCGGTGCGGCTCGGCCGCCTGGCCGAGTATCACCAGCGCACGGCGGCGATGCTCACCGCCGCCGGCGCACGCCTGCTGCTCGCCGAGGGGCGGGTGCTCGCGCTGCTCGGCGAAACCCTTGCGGCGGCGAAGCTCTCCCTGGGCGGGCGCACCCTGGCCGACTTGCCGCGCGACGCCGAGCTCGCGAGCGACGGCGACCCGGGCGATCTCGCCATGGTGCAGTTCTCCTCCGGCACCACCGTCGAACCGAAGCCGGTCGCTCTCTCGCAGGCCGCTGTCCTTGCGCAGGTGCGAGCACTCAACGCCCTCTGGCCGACGAACGAAGCGAACCCTGACCCGGGCGCTGTCACCGGCGTCTCCTGGCTGCCGCTCTACCACGACATGGGGCTCATCGGCTGCGTCTTCCCGGCGCTCGAGCGGCCGTCGGTGCTGACGCTCGTGCCGCCGGAGGCGTTCGTGGCGCGGCCGGCGCTCTGGCTGCGAGCCCTCGGCCGGCATCGCGGGACGATCTCGCCGGCGCCCAACTTCGCCTACGCGCTTGCCACCGAACGTATCCGCGACGAAGAGATGGCGGGCATCGATCTCTCAGCCTGGCGGTTCGCGCTATGCGGCGCGGAGACGGTCGTGCCCGAGGTCCTGCGCGCCTTCGCCGCTCGCTTCGCCCCCTGGGGCTTCCGGGCGGAGGCGTTGAAGCCGGTCTACGGTCTCTCCGAGGCGGCGCTGGCGGTGACCTTCGCTGCCCTCGACCGCCCCTACACCTCCAGGGTCTTCGATCGCGAAGCTCTGGGCGAGCGTGGCGAGGCGGTCACCGTGCCGATGCAACCTGGCGCGGCACGGACCGCCTCCGACAAAGGCGAGATGGGCGCCGTTACCGCTCTCCGCCCGCAGCTCGAGATCGTCTCGGTCGGCCGGCCGCTGGCGGGCTTTCGCCTCGAGCTCCGCGACGAGCAGGGTTTCGTCGTCGGCGAAAACCAGGTCGGACGCCTCTTCGTCGCCGGCCCGTCGCTGATGCGCGGCTATCTCGACCAGCCGGCGGCCACCGCCGCCGCACTGCGCGACGGTTGGCTCGACACCGGCGACCTCGGCTTCCTGCATCAGGGTGAGCTCTATCTCACCGGCCGCGCCAAGGAGATCCTGCTGGTGCGCGGCCGCAACTATGCTCCCGCCGACCTCGAGCTCGCGGTTTCCGAGCTCCCGGACGTCCGTCGCGGCTGCGTAGCGGCAGCGAGCCATCTGCCGCCGGGGCGCGAGACCGAAGCGGTGA
>JAGOCP010000069.1 GCA_017998715.1 Thermoanaerobaculia bacterium
GTCAGCGGGATCGGCGCCATGATGATCAGCGGCGTGACGAACGAGCCGAACCAGCCGACCACCAGCAGGTAGATGAGGACCATCACGACGGCGAAGGCGATTCCCATGTCGAGGAAGACGTCGTGGGTGACCTGCCACTCGCCGTCCCAGATCAGGGTCGAGCGCGTGCTGTCGGCGGGCCGGCCGGAGAACAGCACCTCCATCGGCCGGCCGGAGGCGTCGCGCACCGCGGCGATCTTGTCCTCCATGTCGAGGAGGGCGTAGACCGGCGACTCCGAAGCGCCCGCGACGTCGCCGACGACGTAGGTCACCGGCCGCAGGTTCTTGTGGTAGATGAACGGCGTGCGTTCGGTGGCGACCGGACGGACGAGCTCAGAGAGGGGCACCAGCGCCCCCTGACTTCCCTGAACGCTGACAGCCAGCAGCTCGCTGGCGCCGGCGCGCTGCGCCGGGTCGAGGCGCAGGACGACCGGCACTGGCTCGCGCGAGCGCGGATCGGAGAGATGGGCCGCGTCGGCGCCGGCGAGGGCGACGCGTAGCGTCCGCGCGATCGCCTCCGGCGAGACGCCGGCGCGCGAGGCCTTTTCACGGTCGACCTCGAAGTCGAGGCGCGGCCCGGGTCCCTCGACGAACCAGTCGACGTCGACGACGCCAGCGGTGCTCTCGAAGATCGCCTTCACCTGTCCGGCGAGGTCGAGGCGGGAGGCTTCGGTCGGGGCGTAGATCTCCGCGACCAGGGTCGAGAGCACCGGCGGTCCCGGCGGAACCTCCGTGACCTTGACGTTGGCGCCATGGCGCGCGGCGATCGGGGCGAGGAGCGGGCGCAGCGACTTGGCGAACGGATGACTGGCGGTCGCGCGGTCGTGCTTGGGCAGGAGGTTGACCTGAAGGTCGGCGACCAGCGGTCCGGAGCGCAGGAAGTAGTGCCGCACCAGGCCGTTGAAGTTGAACGGCGCCGAGGTGCCGACGTAGGTCTCGATGTCGGTCACCTCCGGCAGACCGCGGAGCGCTTGCGCGAGCTCGCGCGCCACGGCGGCGGTGTGCTCGAGGGTCGTCCCCTCGGGCATGTCGACCACTACCTGCAGCTCGCTCTTGTTGTCGTGCGGCAGCATCTTCACCGCCGCGATGCGCAGCGGGAAGAGCGTCGTCGAGGCGAGCAGCAGCACGGCGACGGCGCCGAGCAACGCGAATCGCCGGAGACGGCTCTCGAGCAGCGGCCGGAAAAGGCGCTGGTAGAGGCGGTGGAGGCGGTCTTCCTGATGCGTCTCGAGGGCGAGCGTATCGGGCAGGCCGCTGCCCTCAGCGGCCTTGCGTTCCGCGAGCTCGGTGGCGTGCTTCTTGAACAGGCGATAGGTCAGCCACGGCGAGACCACGAAGGCGACGACCAGCGAGAACAGCATCGCCGCCGAGGCGTTGATCGGGATCGGCCGCATGTACGGACCCATGAGCCCGGAGACGAAGGCGAGCGGCAGCAGCGCGCCGATGACCGTGAAGGTGGCGAGGATCGTCGGGTTGCCGACCTCGTCGGTGGCGTGGATGGTCGCCTGGCGCGGATTCGTCCAGCCCAGCTGGTAGTGACGGTGGATGTTCTCGACCACGACGATGGCGTCGTCGACGAGAATGCCGATGGCGAAGATCAGCGCGAACAGCGTCACCCGGTTGAGGGTGTAGCCGAAGAGGTAGGAGGAGGCGAGGGTGAGGGCCAGGGTCACCGGCACGGCGACCGCCACCACGACCGCTTCGCGCCGTCCCAGCGCGACCGCCATCAGCAGCACGACCGAAATCGTCGCCAGGCCGAGATGGTTCATCAACTCGGACGACTTCTCGTCGGCGGTCGCGCCGTAGTCGCGCGTCTTGGTGGCTTCGATGTTGCCGGGAAGGACCGGGCCGCGCAGGCGGGCCATCAGGGCGTCGAGCTCGGTGACCAGCTGCACGGCGTTGGTGCCCGGTTTCTTGGCGACGGCGAGGGTGACCGCCGGGGTGTCGAGACCGGCCGGCAGGTTCTTCTCCGCTCCTGCCGCGCCACCGGTCATCCAGACGTATTGCGCCGGTTCGTCGGCGCCATCGGCGACCGTCGCGACGTCGCGCAGGTAGACCGGGCGGCCGTCGTAGACCGCGACGACCGCACCGCCGACTTCATCGGCGCTGCGGAAGAGAGCTCCCACTTCGACTTCGGTCTCGACGTCCCCGGCGGCGAACGATCCCGCCGGCAGCTTCCAGTCGAGCCCCGAGAGCGCCTGGTAGACCTGCAGCACCGAGACCCGGTGCGCGGCGAGACGCTCGCGATCGAAGCGCACGGTGACCGCCCGGCGGACGCCGCCGAGCACCGTCACCTGCGCCACCTGGGGATGGCGCACCAGCTCGGCGCGCAACTCCTGCGCCACCTGGCGAAGCTCCAGCGGGGTCGCCGAGGTCGACCACAGGGTGTAGCCGACGACCGGCACGTCGTCGATGCCGCGCGGGACGACCAGAGGGGCAGCGGCTCCCGGTGGAAGTGCCGCCGCCTGTTCGGCGAGCTTGGTGTGGACCGCGAGCGCCGCGCGGTCGGGGTCGGTGCCGACTTTGTAGCGCACGATCAGCATGCCGCCCGAAGGCTGCGAGGTGGAGTAGACGTACTCGACGCCCGGAATCTCGAACAGCGCCTTCTCGAGCGGCGAGACCAGCCGGCGTTCGACTTCGTCGGCGCTCGCTCCGGGCAGCTGGAGGAAGACGTCGACCATCGGCACCTTGATCTGCGGCTCCTCCTCGCGCGGCGTCACCAGGACGGCGAAGCCGCCCAGCAGCAGCGAGGCGATGACCAGCAAGGGCGTGAGCTTCGAGTCGAGAAAGGCGGCCGCGACGCGGCCGGCGAAGCCGGGGCCGGCAGGAGGTTGGGTTGCGGTCACGGCTGGACCTCTTCGAGGCGCGCTCCGGCCGGCGGGGCGACGGCCAACCCGAGGGCGACCGACTCGCCGCCGGCGAGACCGGAGAGGATCTCGACGGACTCCGCAGCTCCTCCGACAACCCCGACGCCATGGCCGGCTCCGACGGTCACCACGCGCGACTGTGCACGTCCGGAGCTGTCACGCACGACGACCAGGGTGAGCCCGCCGCTTTCGATGAGCGCAGCGCGCGGGACGGCCACGGCGTCGCGACGCGCACCGGCGAGGTAGGCACGGCCGGCGGCGCCGGCGGGCAGATCGAGTGCCGGCAGGTCGATCTTGACGGTGTAGCTGTGCGAGACCGGATCCGGTCCCGGGCTGATCTCGGCGAGCCGCCCGGCGATCTCGCCGAGGTCGGGTCGCGCATCCAGCGTCACCGCGACGGTCTGGCCGGTGGCGAGGGAAGCCGTCCGTGCGACGGTTTCGGGCACGGCGACGACGAGCCGCCTACCGACGCTGGACTCGATCATGACCAGCGGCCGGCCGGGCGCCGCGAGGTCGCCGACTTCGACCAGTCGCGCAGCGACGCGGCCGGCGAACGGTGCGACGACGCGCGATTCGCGCGCCACCGAGCTCGCCGCGTCGACGGCGCCGCGCGCCTGCTGGACCGCCCCGGCGGCCTGCTCGTACTGCATTCGCGCCATGTCGAGCTCGAGATCGGAAGCCGATTTCGTCGCCGCCAGAGCTTCGAAGCGCTCGCGGTTGCGCTTGGCGAGCGTCAACCCGGCCTCGGCCTGCGCGAGTCCGCCCTGAGCCTGGGAGACCTGGCCCTGGGCGGCGGTGGGATCGATCGACAGCAGGGCCTGGCCGGCAGCGACCGTGTCGCCGAGCTGGACGTGCACGGCGGTCACCATCGCCATGACCCGCGACGAAACGGCGGTCGACCTCTCGGCGGCGACGGTGCCGGCGAAGCCGGTGCGCGACTCGGAGGCGAGGCGTTCGGCCACCGCGAAACGGGCGGAGACCGGCGGGGGTTCCGGCAGCTGCGCGGCCTCGCGCGAGCCGCCGCAGGCGGCCAGCGAGAGCGCGGAGCTCAGAGGTAGAGCGAACGTCAGTGCGCGAGAGAGGATGCGTGCGGTCATGGGTCTGGGCTCTTTCAGGATTGGGGAGTCGAACTGCGCAGGATGGTCTCCGGCTCGAGGCCGGCTGCCAGGGCGAGGTGCAGGTGGGTGAGCCAGGCGTCGGCGCGCGCCACCAGCTCGCGCATCTCGGCCTCGCGTTGGGCGGTGGCGGCATCGAGCAGGTCGATCGACTTGACGACGCCGGCACGGAAGCGATCTTCGACGATGCGCACGGTCTCGGCGGCGGCGGCGAGCGCCGCTGCCGCTGTCCGCCGGCGCTCGAGGGCGACAGTCGCCGCTTCGAAGGCCTGCTTGGTCTCGAGCTCGACGCCGGCCGAGAAGCGCTCGACGTCGGCGCGACCGGCTTCGGCGTCGGCTCGCGCGGCAGCCATGGCGGCGCGGCGCTTGCCGCCGTCGTAGATGTCGAAGCTCGCCAGCGCGGCGATCGTCGTCGAGTCGCCGTGATTTCCGAACAGCACGTCGTCGACCAGGTCGTGGCGCGCCACCAGGCCGATCCGGGGGAAGAGGCCGCCCTTCACCGCCTTGGCTTCGAGGTCGCCGGCGGCGAGGAGCTTGCGCGCCGCGCCGAGGTCGCTGCGGGTCTCTGAACTGGCGAGCCAGCCGTCGCGCTGCTGCGCGATCGGCGGCGGCTCAGCGAGCGTCTCGAGCGCATAGCGGGTGTCGATCGGCTCGCCGAGCCGAAACGCCAGATTGGATTCGGCGATGCGGGCGTTGCCATGCGCCTCGGCAAGGAGATCGTCGAGGCGCGCGAGCTCGACCTCGGCGCGCAGGAGGTCGGAGCGCACCAGCATCCCCTGCGCAGAGTAGGCGCGGGCGAGCTCGACGTGGGCCGCGACGGTCTCGCGCGACTTCTCGAGGAGAGCCGCGGCTTCGCGCGCCTGGGCGAGGCGGATCCAGGCCTCGGCGGCGGCGACCGCCGCCTGATCGCCGGCCCGGCCGGCACTGTCGCCTGCCGCCTCGGCGGCGAGGCGGGCCTGGTCGAGCCGGGTCGAAAGCTCGCCGCCGGTCCAGATCGGGATCTCGACCTCGAGGCGGGTGATGGCGGTCGAGAGCGGATCGGGGTTGTTCGGATCGCCAGTGACGAAGGCGGGAAAGGAGAAGCGCTCCTGGTTGAGCAGGAGGGCGAAGGCGTCGGCGGGCGAGTCGGTGCGGATCCACTGTTCGGAGATCCGCACCTGCGGCAGCCGATAGCCGGCCGCCTCTTTGGCGCGCGCTTCGGCGGCGCGTTGCCGGGCGGAGGCGGCGACCGTCTCGCGCGCCTGCAGGCGCCCGCGGTCGAGCGCGCTGGCGAGGGTCAGCGATTCGTCCGCGAAGAGGGCCGGTGTGAGCGCCGGGGTGAAGGCCAGCGCGACGAGGGACAGGGCGGATAAGTATCGATAAATAACCATACAGCGATAGAATAACCAGAAGGACTCGTTTCGTCAAGACCCCAAAGGGCGGTTTTTCCTCTGGCAGGCGCGCCTGCCGCCCGCCCGCAGTCAGCGCGGGCGGGCGCGCGGGCGCGGCCGGCGCTCGGCCGGGGCGGTCGTCGGATCGAGCGGCCAGGAATGGCGCGGATAGCGCGCGGCGAGCTCCTTGCGCACTTCGGCGTAGGTCGTCTTCCAGAAGCTCGTGAGGTCGGCGGTGACCTGCTGCGGGCGGCCGTTCGGGGCGAGGAGATGGAGCAGGGCCGGCACCCGGCCGCGCGCCAGGCGCGGCGTCTCTTTCAGGCCGAAGAGCTCCTGGATGCGCGCTGCGAGCACCGGCTGCGCCGGATCGGAATAGTCGAGGCGGATCGAGTTGCCGGAGGGGACCGGCAAGCGCTCGGGGGCCTCGCGATCGAGCGCGCCGCGCTGGGCGTGGCTGAGCATGCCCAGAAAGGTCTCTCGCCAAGGCGCCCGGCGGAGCTCCTCGAGCGATCTTGCCGATCCAGACAGAGAAGCAAGAAGCTCGATAAAGGTGGTCTCGTTCGTTTCGGGGATGGCGAGGTCGGGGCAGTGGCGGTGCAGGAAGCGGAGTCGGGCGAGCAGGTTCTCCCAGTCCGGATTGTCTCGCGGCAGGACGTCGCCGATCCGGGTGCCTGCGACCTGGGTCAGGAGGGCCGAGGCGGCCTCGGCATCGGGGATCGGGACCTCTTTGTCGTCGAGTACCAGATCGTCGAAAGTCTTGCGGCGATGGGCGACGATGCGCTGACGCTCCTCCTCGAACTCGAGCACGGTCGTCTCGCGCAGGCGCTCGGGCGGCAGCCAGTCGCGCTCGACGGCGGAGGCGATGCGCACCAGGGCTTCGGAGCGCGGACCGCTGCGGTCGTCGAGGCTGACGCAGACGAAGAGCTCGGCGTCCTTCACGGCGCTCTCGCGGGCAAGCCGCACGCCGCGCCCGCCGACCATGACGGCGCGGTCACTGCCGGGCTCGCGGCGGCGTGCCAGTCGATCCGCCCAGGCGGCGAAGATCGCTCGTTGCAGACTCTCCTCGCCCTCCTCCTCCCACGCCGGCGAGGCACCGCGAAGCTCGGAACTGCCGGCGGAAGAGCGGCGCAGAGTGTCGAGGAGCGCGTCCCTTGTTCGAAACAGTGCCGAGTGGGACGAGGCTCTGGCCGAGCGCAGCGAGTCGAGCTTGACGAGCAGATCCGACTGGGCAGAAGTGTGAGCGCCAGAGGCGCGGATTTCGGCGGTCGCCGTCGGGTCGCGGTCGGAGAGCAGCGCGGCGACGAGAGCGGCGTCGCCGGCGACGCCGCGGCGCGCACCTTCGAGGACGAGCAGCGCCAGCCGCGGGTGGAGGGGAAACTCGGCGAGCTTTCGCCCGAGCGGCGTGATGCCGTCTTCGGCGATCGCGCCGAGTCGCCGCAGGGTGGCCTCGGCGGTCGCGAGCGCCGCTTCGTCCGGAGCTTCGAACCAGGGGAAGCGCGAGAGGTCGCGTTCGCCCCAGGCGGCGAGCTGCAAGGCGGTCCAGGCGAGATCGGCGCGG
Organism: Thermoanaerobaculia bacterium; assembly: GCA_017998715.1. Lineage (GTDB taxonomy): Bacteria > Acidobacteriota > Thermoanaerobaculia > Multivoradales > JAGPDF01 > JAGPDF01. The sequence goes on from JAGOCP010000069.1 coordinate 6,950, forward strand.
CGGATCTCGGGCCGGCTGCGCTCGGCGAAGCCGCGATGCTCGTGTGCGCTCCACAGGCGCAGGCACCAGCCGGGCGCCTGGCGGCCGGCCCGGCCGGCGCGCTGCTCGGCCGAGGCGCGCGAGATCCGGGTCAGCGCCAGGCGCTCGAGGCCGGTGGCGGGATCGGCGCTGCTCTCCTTCACCCAACCGGAGTCGACGACGCCGGTGACGCCGTCGACGGTGACCGAGGTCTCGGCGACGTTCGTCGCCAGCACGATCTTGCGCCGCGCACCGGGACGCAGGACCCGATCCTGCTCACCGGACGGGAGGTCGCCGTAGAGCTGCACGACGGCGAGGTCGCGCTCCCTGGCGAGCGCAGCGAGCGCCTCGTCGGCACGGCGGATTTCGGGTACGCCAGGCAGGAAGACCAGCAGATCGCCGGGCGTGGCGTCGAGGCCGCGGCGGACGCCGCGCGCCACGAGCGTCGCCAGCGGCATGTCGGCAGGCGGCTGCTCCAGGTATTCGAGATCGATGGGAAAGAGGCGACCGGCGCTGGTGACGACCGGCGCGTCGAGGAAGGCAGCCAGGCGCTCGCCGTCGAGCGTCGCCGACATGGGCAAGAGCTTGAGCTCCGGCCGCGCCTCGAGCTGCACGCGCCGGACGAGGGCGAGCGAGAGATCGGCAAACAGGCTGCGCTCGTGGAACTCGTCGAAGAGCACGGCGCCGATCCCCTCGAGAAACGGATCGCGCTGCAACCGCTGGACGAGGATTCCTTCGGTCACGAAAAGGATGCGGGTGTCGCGGGTGAAGTTGCGCTCGAAGCGGATCTGCCAGCCGACCTCGTTCCCGAGCTTCCAGCCCTGCTCCTCGGCGATCCGGCGGGCGGCGGCGCGCGCGGCGATGCGCCGCGGCTCGAGAACGAGGATCTGGCCGGCGCCGGCAATCCCCGCGGCGGCGATCGCCGGCGGCACCCGGGTCGTCTTTCCGGCCCCGGGCGGAGCTTGCAGGACGGCATTGCCGCGCTCGCAGAGCGCCGCGAGGAGCTCGTCGAGAACCGCGTCGATCGGCAGTCGAGTCACCTCCCGATGCTACCGGTTCGCCCGCCGACCCTGCTGGGACACACATTTGGGACACACGTTCGGGACACACGTTCGGGACAGTCGTTTGGGACGCATGTCCGAATAGGCGCCCCTGGATGGGGGGCGTGACTGTAGCTCATGAAGGACGACCGCCTCCGAAGGGAGAATGCAAGATCACCCCGCCGGTTCGCGTCTTTACCTGCAAATGCCCAGACTCCCACGCGTCGTCATCCCGGGCTTGGCCCATCACGTCACCCAGCGCGGCAATCGCCGGCAGCCCGCCTTTCTGCGCGACTACGACTACGAGCTCTATCGTCAACTTCTGGCTGAGCACTGCGCCAGAGAACGAGTCGCAGTTTGGGCCTACAGCCAGCTGCCCAATCACGTTCACCTCATTCTCGTCCCAACGGATCCGGACGGACTGCGACGCGTCTTGTCCCTGACGCATCAGCGCTACACTTCGAGGATCAATCGCCGAGAAGGGTGGAAAGGCTGTCTCTGGCAGGGCAGGTTCTCGTCGTTTCCGATGGACGAGCGCCACCTCTACGCAGCAGCCCGCTACGTTCTCCTGAATCCCGTGCGAGCCGGTCTGGTCACTGGAGCACAGCAGTGGAAGCACTCGAGTCTGCAGGCCCATCTCGCCGGAAAGTCAGACGGCGTGGTCGATGTCCAAGGGCTCGCGACGCGGATCTCCGATTGGGCCGCCTTTCTGGCGGTGGCTCCAGACTGGAACGATCGGACCCGCATGCGGCGGCATGAGAGCAGCGGCTTGCCGCTGGGAGACGAGGAATTCCTGCGCGATCTCGAGGATCTTTCGGGCCGACGACTGCTGCCGGAGAGCGGTCGAGCTGGATTGGAGGTTGCGGCCTCTCGCTGACGAAATTGGAGCTCCAGAGGGGCTCGTCTCAGATTCGAGGGTAGGCCACGCACAGCGCCTTCGCGCCGAGATTCCAATCCAGGGTTTCAAGTGATCTGCCCGAGCGACTGTCCCAAGCGACTGTCCCAAACGACTGTCCCAAACGACTGTCCCCAACGACTGTCCCAAACGTGTGTCCCGGAGCTGCGGACTTGGCGGCGGGTTAGGCTTGCAGCACTCGAGGAGTCGGCATGAGATCTCTGGGTCTGCGACGGTCAGCGCGAAGTGAGGCGTCGGGATTCGGGCGAGCGATCCTCTCGAGCGCGCTTCTGCTCGTGGCGCTCGGCGGTGGAGCGGCGCCCGTGTTGGCCCAGGACGCCCAGCCGTCCGCGGTGCCGCCTGCGCTCGAGCCGCGGGCGATCATCGACGCGCTCGCGCAGGGCACGCTCGAAGTCGCCCGCGCTGTGCCGGTCGAACGGCTCAATCTCAAGGTGGATCTCGCGGAGGTCAGCCTGGAGCGCGGCTGGCTCTTCCCGGCGACGCGGCTCGCGGGTCGCGTCGTCGAAATGGTCTTTGTCGGCACAGGGCACATGAAGCTGGTACCTCCGGACGCGACGGAAGCCGGCCAGCTCGAGCTCTTCACCGGCGAGAGTCGAATGGACCGCTCCTTCGATGCCGCGGTCTTCGTCGTCGCGAGCGACGCCGCCAGCGCGGCGCTCTTTCGCCGGACCGCGTCGGCCGCACCAGCGGCGGCCGAGATCGAGAGCGCGCGCGGCCTGTGGGATCGCTGGCGCAGGAGCGGCGAGCGGCGCGCCCTGGGCGTCGACGCGACGCTGCTCGCCGACGCTCTCGGCGAGGCCCTCTACGCCGGCGCTTTCGTCGCATGGATCCACCGTGGAGACGAATCGCCGTTCGTCTTTCAGCTCGACCCCGCCGGCGAGGAGCCGGTCAATCTCGGGCGCTACGAGCCGCTCGACGCCGATCTGCGCGAGCAGCGGCGGATCGCCCGCGAATTGCGCAGCCAGCAGGAGCGCGGCAGAGGGTTGGGGCTCGATCTCGTCGATCTCGGCGATTGGGAGCAGTGGCTATCGGCGCCGATGCACGACAGTTCGGGAAAGCCGCAGCCCAGGCAGACGCTTTTCGAGCCGGCGCGCTACGTGCTCGAGGCGACGATCTCGGGCAGCGGCGATCTGACGCTCGCCGGGCGCGCGCGCATCGTACTCCGAGCGCGGGCGGCCCGGCATCGGGTCGTGGTCGCGACGCTGCATCCCGATCTCGTGCTCCGAACGGTGCGCGATGCCCGTGGAACGCCGCTCGCCTTTCATCGCTCGGGCGCGGAGCTCGCGATCGTGCTCGCCGCAGCGCCTGCAGCGGGCGACGAGACCGTGATCGAGGTCGAGTACGACGGACGCTTTCTCGACAAGGCCGGTCGGTCGCTCTACGCCCTGCGCGACACGCTCTCCTGGTATCCGCATGTCGGGGCAGTCGATCGCGCCCCCTACGACGTAACCCTCACCTGGCCCAGACGGCTCGAAGTCGTAGCGGCGGGAGACCTCGTCGGCGGCGGCGAACGGCCGGACGGCTCGCGATGGGAGCGCCGGAAGCTCGAGACTCCGGCGCTGGGCTATTCGTTCGAGGTCGGCCGCTTCGAGATGGCCCGCGCGCAGGTGGAACGCCCGGGGCAGCCGCCGGTAGCGATCGAGATCTACTTCGACGCCGAAAGCGAGGATCTGCCGAAGAAGGTGCGCGACGAGATCGTCTCGTCGGTGAGCGATGCCCTGGCCTACTTCGGCGAGGTCTTCTCGCCCTACAACGAGTCCGCGTTGCGGGTGGTGACGGTCCCGCGGCTGTTGTCGCAGGGCTTGCCCGGGTTCGTGACGCTCTCTTCTCTGGCCATGAGCGATCTCGGCGCCGGCTGGCGGCTGCTGCTCGGGATCGAGGATCGACGCACGACGGTCGCGCACGAGATCGCCCACCAGTGGTGGGGCAACCGCGTCGGATGGGCGAGCTATCACGATCAGTGGATCAGCGAGTCGATGGCGACCTACGCCGCGATGCTCTGGGCGCGCAACCGTCTGCCCGCGGCGGAGGGCCCGCTCGTCGGCCCGACCTCCGCCTGGCAGGACGAGCTCCTGGCGACCACCGAGGATGGCCGCGTCGTCGAATCTCTGGGCCCCGTGACCCTCGGCACCCGCCTGCTGTCAGGGAAGGAACCCGCAGCCTACGACGCGATCGTCTACAAGAAGGGGGCCGTGGTCCTCAGTATGCTGTCGCGATTCTGGACCGAGAAGGACTTCCTGTCGATTCTCCGCGGCGTCGTCGAGGCGGCCTCCGGAAAGGTCCTGTCCACGGCGGACCTCATCCAGCTGATCGAGCGCTTGTCGGGCACCGAGCTCGACGGATTTGCGCGGCGATTCATCTACGGCACCGGTTTGCCCGAGATCCATTTCGACTACACCCTGGGTGAGAAGCAGGGGGAGCAGTGGCCGGTGGTGATCCGTGCCCGGCAGCAAGCGCCCTACCGCTTCCGCTACAGCGTGGTGAGGAACCCGGACGGCAAGCTCGCGGTCGCGCGCGAGCGGCGCACAGAGATGGAAGTCGATGACACGGTCTTCGCCGTACCGTTCCAGGTGCCGATCGATGCTCCCTGGCCAACCAGCGCTCCGCCTCCCGCCAAACCGCGCAAGCGTGGCGACCCACCGCCGCGCCCGCGCCTGGACGGCCGAGTGACTCTGCAAGGGGCGAAGACCGAGGTCACGCTGAACCTCGATCAGCGGCCCCTCGGCTTCGTTCTCGATCCGCGACAGGAGGTCTTCGCCCTCTTCTTCGATCTCGGCAGGTCGCCGAAGCGCGCCGCATTGCGGGACGCGGTCGCCGCCGCGGCAGCGGGAGAGGGCGCTGCGGCTCGAGCCCACTACTCCGAGGTTTTCGCGGCCAAGGTCCGCCTGGCGGTCGATTTCGCACCGGCGGAGGAACCCGCAGACCTCGAGCGCGAAGGGCGCGGACTCGATGCGCTGGCGCACCTCGGCCTCGCCCGACTCGCCGTCGAGAGCGGCGATCTGGCAACAGCGAAGCGCGAGCTCGCCGCCTCCGGAAAGAGCCTCGATCGCGGACAGCGATCGGCGATCGAGGCCCAGGAGTCGTTGGTTGCGGCGCGCATCGAGCTCGCCTCCGGAGAGGCGACCGCCGCCTTCCGCCGGTTGAAGCGTCTGGTGGTCTCGCGCGAGACGTTGGATGGCACGGAAGGCTGGCTGCTGCTCGCGATCGCCGCGCACGAGACCGGCCAGAAGGAGACCCTCGACCAGGCGCTCGAGGTCGCCCGCCGTCGCAACATCGATCTCGGCCCCCTGGCGAACCTTTAGCGACCGGGCTGCGCGATCTGATAGGCTTGCTTCGCCCATCCGGGTGAACGCACGGCGCGTTCCGCGCCGACTCAAAATATACGGAGACGAGACCAGTGAGCCGCAGTCAACGGACGGACGTCCGCAATATCGCCATCATCGCCCACGTCGACCACGGCAAGACCACGCTCGTCGACGCCATGCTCTGGCAGAGCGGGATCTTCCGCGCCAACGAAGCCGTCATGGAACGGGTCATGGATTCGATCGATCTCGAGCGTGAAAAAGGGATCACGATCATGGCCAAGAACACCTCGATCATCTACAAGGGGACGCGGATCAACATCGTCGATACCCCTGGCCACGCCGATTTCGGCGGCGAGGTCGAGCGCACGCTCAAGATGGTCGACGGTGTGATGCTCCTCGTCGACGCTTCGGAAGGGCCGCTGCCGCAGACCCGCTTCGTGCTGCGCAAGGCGTTCGAGGCCAACCTCACGCCGATCGTGGTGATCAACAAGATCGACCGCCCCGACGCGCGCATCAACGAGGTCGTCAACGAGGTCTACGACCTGTTCATCGATCTCGACGCCTCCGAGGAGCAGCTCGACTTCCCGGTGCTCTACTGCAATGCCAGGAAGGGCCTCTGCCGCACCGAGCCCGACGGCGAAGACTCGCTGCTCGCGCCGCTCTTCGAGCAGATCGTCACCACGGTGCCGCCGCCCTCGTACGACCCGGAGATGCCGCTGCAGTTCCTGATCACCAGCCTCGCTTACGACGACTACGTCGGACGTCTGGCCATCGGCCGGATCTTCAGCGGCTCGGTGAAGAAGGCGCAGGAGATCTCGCGCATTCGCATCGACGGTGGTGTGGAGAGCGCCAAGGTGACGGTGCTCTACGGCTACGACGGTCTCGCTCGGACGGAGATCGCCGAAGCCGGTCCGGGCGACATCGTCGCCATCGCCGGCCTCTCCGAGGTGGCGATCGGCGAAACCCTCTCTTCGATCGAGAACCCGCAGGCGCTGCCGCAGATCCGCGTCGAAGAGCCGACCATCGCCATGGTCTTCTCGATCAACAACTCGCCGATGTCGGGTCGCGAAGGCACCCACGTCACCAGCCGCAAACTCAAGGATCGCCTGGCCAAGGAGCTCCTCACCAACGTCGCGATCCGGGTCGAGGAGACCGACTCGGCCGACGCCATGAAGGTGTCGGGGCGCGGCGAGCTGCAGCTCGCGATCCTCATCGAGATGATGCGCCGCGAGGGCTACGAGCTCTCGGTGGGCAAGCCCGAGGTCATCACGCGCCACGTCGACGGCAAGCTCGCCGAGCCGATGGAGCAGTTGATCGTCGACTGCCCGGAGGAGTTCATCGGCGTCCTGACCCAGAAGCTCGGCGCGCGCCGCGGCCGGATGACCAAGATGGTCAACCACGGCACCGGCCGGGTCGGCATCGAGTACCGCATCCCGTCGCGGGGGCTCATCGGCTTCCGCACCGAGTTCCTGACCGACACCAAGGGCCAGGGCATCATGAACTCGCTGTTCGACGGCTGGGATTTCTGGCAGGGCGACATCGAGCACCGCGCGACCGGCGCCCTGGTCGCCGACCGCTCCGGCAAGGTCACCGCCTACGCCATCGAGGGTTTGCAGCCGCGCGGTGTGCTCTTCGTCTCGCCGACCGACGAGGTCTACGAGGGGATGATCGTCGGCGAGCACGCCCGCGGCAACGACCTCGACGTCAACATCGTCAAGGAGAAGAAGCTCACCAACATGCGTGCTTCGGGCTCCGACGACACCGTGCATCTGGTGCCGCCGCGCCTCATGAACCTCGAGCAGGCGCTCGAGTTCATCAAGGAGGACGAGTTGGTCGAGGTGACCCCCAAGGCCTTCCGCCTGCGCAAGCGGAT
>JAGOCP010000353.1 GCA_017998715.1 Thermoanaerobaculia bacterium
CGGAGGCCTTGGGCGTGGAAGCGATGATCGAGCCCTTCGAGATACGCGGCCAGACCAGCCTTGGCGGCGCCGTAGAGAACCACCGGCTTTCTGCCGCGATCACCGGCCACCGATCCGAAGACGCAGAGCGTCCCGCCGCCGCCAGCGAGCAGGCGCTCGCGCGCCGCCTCGCAGAACTCGATCGTGCGGACGAAATCGACTTCGAGCAGGCGGCGACGGAGGACCGGGTCGGCCTCGAGCCGATCCTGGGTGGCGAAGAGGCCGGCGGTGACGACGACGGCGTCGACACCGCCGAGCGCCGCAATCGCGCCGTCGAGCGCAGAGGCGAATCCGTCCGGCGCTCCGAGATCGCACATTCCGTGCTCGATTTGGGCGGCGCCCGCGGATCGGCGCGTCGCGAGATCTCGCGCAGCCGCAGCCAGCTCCGTCTCGTCACGGCCGAGGAGGAAGAGCTCGTCGCCGCGCTCGGCGAAGCGGCGCGCGAGGGCGCGTCCCATGCCTTTGGTCGCCCCGAGCAGGACGATTTTCATCGCGCGCCTCTCATGAGACCTGCGATCCTCTCGCGGCCGGCGCGAAAAGGCGATCGGAGAGTGCACTGCCGAGGCGGCCCTGCGGATCCCAGCGCGCGCGCTCGGCGAGGAAGGCCGGCAGCCGCGGCTCGAGGCGGGCGAAGTCCGCGGCCGTCGAAAGCGCATCCTTGGCGAGGTAGATCCGCCCCCCCTCGTCGGCAACGAGCCGGTTCAGGCGCGCGACCAGGGCAGCCGTACCGGGCCGGATCGGCAGGTCGACCGCGACCGTCACCCCTGGTCGCGGAAAGCTCAGCATCCCCTCCCCTTCGGCGCCCATGTCCTTGAGCACCGACAGGAACGATGCTCCGCCAAGCTCGATCATCAACTCGAGGAAACGCCGCGTCGCCCCGGGGCGCTCGCTCTCGGGCAGCACGCACTGGTACTGGGTGAAGCCGCGTCGGCCGTACATCCGGTTCCAATCCTCGATGACGTCGAGCGGATAGAAGAACTGCTCCGGCGACAGCAGACGGCGCTGCGCCCGCGTAGGGGCGGTGCCGTAGAGCAGCGCATTGAACGTCTTCACCGCGAAAGGCGACAGGCACCACTCCGGCAGGTCGAGCGGAAACCGACGACGTTTCCGCGGCGGCGGCGGAAAGAGCGGCGCTTCGCCGGCCTCGGCCCAGCGCCCGGCGAAGAGGATGCCGCGGCCGAGTGCGCTGCCCGAGCTCAGGGTGTCGATCCAGGCGACCGTGTAGGGCCAGTCGGCGGCGGCCGCGCGCAACGCCGCGAGCAGCGCGTCGAGCCCGTCGTAGCGTCGGCGCTCCTCGATGATCCAGGCCGACGGAATGCGCTGCAGGGTGAGCTCGACCTCGAGAATGTGCCCGGTCAACCCCATGCCGCCGAGAGTGGCGCGAAAGAGCCCGGGATGGGTTTCGCGGTCGCAGTCGACGACACGGCCGTCGGCGAGCAGGACGCGCAGCGAACGCACGTGCCTGCCGAAGGTGCCGTCGCGATGGTGGCTCTTGCCGTGCACATCGGCAGCGACCATGCCGCCGAGCGTCACGAACGCCGTCCCCGGGCTTGCCGGCGGCCAGAAGCCGCGCGGGAGAAAGAGACGCAGGATCTCGCGCAGCGAGAGTCCCGCCTCGGCGCGCAGAACACCTGTCTCGGGGTCGAAGGCGAGGAGGCGATCTGCGAGCGCCGAGCCAGCGACCTCCAGCGCTCCGGCGGGCGGCAGCGAGGCATCGCCGTAAGAGCGCCCCAGGCCGCGGGTCAGCGGCCGGCTGCGCGCCACGCCTGCCAGGTCCTCCGAGCGGATCTCGCGCCCCGGCACCGGCAGACGCCCCCAGCCGGAGAGCTGCGGCGCAGGCGTTCTCAGGCCGGGGGACACGCCAGAACTCTATCCGACCGTGCGCGGCGATCGGGGCCGACCCGGGAACGATAGAGTTCCGGCGTGCCCTCCGCTTTCGCTGCGCTCCTCTTCGTCGCCGCCGCGAGTGCGTCCGCTCCCTCGCCAGATGTCTCGGTTCGTCCGGGCTCGATTGTCCGCTGGCCCGGCGACGGCATCGTCGAGTGCCGACAGGGACCCTCGCGCTTCGCGCCGATCGCCGGCGTCTGCTACTTCCCCGTCGATCTGCTGGCCACCGGCAAGCTCGAGGTCGAGCGCCGGACGGCAGCCGGTGCCGACCGCCGCACGCTCGCCATCGCGAGCTATCCCTACCCCACCGAGTCGCTCACCGGCGTCGCGGAGAAGTACGTCTCGCCGCCCGCCGCCGAGTCGGCGCGGATCGAGCGCGAACAACGCGAGACGGCCGCCGTCTTCGCCCGCGCGACCCCGCGCCAATTCGATCTGCCGCTCGGCGCGCCACTCGCCGTACTGCCGGAGGGCGGTCGCTTCGGCTCGCGCCGGATCTTCAACGGCGAGGCGCGCAGCCCGCACGGCGGCACCGATTTCAAGGCGGCTCCGGGCACGGTCGTCTTCGCCCCGGCCGACGGCGTCGTGGCCCTCGCCGCGGGCCAGTACTTCGCTGGCAACGCGGTCTATCTCGATCATGGCGACGGATTGATCTCCATGAGCTTCCATCTCTCCGCACTCCTGGTGAAGAACGGCGAGAGAGTGAAGCGCGGACAGCCGATCGGCAAGGTCGGCGCCACCGGGCGCGTCACCGGCCCGCACCTGCACTTCGGTGCGCGCTGGCGCGGCGCGAAAGTCGATCCGCAGCTACTGCTCGCCAACCCCTCCACCTGGCCGGCGATCGCCCCTTAGGTTCGCCGTTCAGGGCGGACAGGTCACGCCGCCGACGACGATCGACCAGGTGCACGGATCGCCCGCGCCGAAGCCGTCGATGAAGACCGTCAGGCTGAGGAACGAGGCGATGACGGCGCGGTCGGCATCGAGCGCCGGCTGGCAAGTGCCCGAGCCCGTGCAGTCCCCGGACCAACCGACGAAGATCGAGCCCGGCGACGGCGTGGCGGTGAGTGTCACGGAGGTGCCGTCCGCGAAAGCCTGCGAGCAATCGCCCGGGCAGGAAATGCCCGAAGGTACGCTCGCGACGCTGCCGGCACCGCCCTCGACGCTGGCGACGGTGACCGTGAGCGTGCGCAGCAGCCCGAAGGTCGCGGTGACCGCGCGGTTTGCCGTCAGTGAGAGATTGCAGCCCGCACTCCCCGCGCAGTCGCCGCTCCAGCCGACGAAGTACGAGCCCGGGCCAGGCGTCGCCGCAAGCGCCACGGGCGTGCCGTTGGCATACTCCTCCGTGCAGTCGCCCGGGCAGGCGATGCCGCCCGGCGTGCTGGCGACCGAGCCACCGCCCGGGCCGGCGACCGCCACGTCGAGCGCGCGCAACAGGCCGAACGTCGCGGTCACCGTCCGGTCGGTCGCCATGGTGAAGTTGCAGGCGCCGCTGCCGGAGCAGGCGCCGCTCCAGCCGCTGAAATAGGAGCCTGAAGCGGGCGTCGCGCTGAGTTGCACGTTCTGGGTCAGCACCCACGACTCGGTGCAGTCGCCGGGACAGGCGATCCCCGCGGGAACGCTGGTGACGTCGCCGCTGCCGGCGCCCGCGACGGTCACGGTGAGGAGATGCTGGATCGGCGGCGCCGCCGCGGCTTCGAAGGCGCCGACATCGCAGGTGGCCGTCGCATCGCCGTCGCCGTCGATGGGGCGCGGCTCGCCTCGCTGATCGACGACGAGCGGCTCGTCCATCGCCAGCACAGGATTCCAGCTGGCGCAGCCGAGAGAATCTCCGTGGTCGATCGCTGGGCTGCC
>JAGOCP010000070.1 GCA_017998715.1 Thermoanaerobaculia bacterium
CAGCTCCTGCCTCGTCTGCGGAGCTGGGTCGACACCTATTGCCCGGGGACCCGTTTGGCGCTCACCGAGTACGCCTGGGGCGACGACGCCGCGCCGTCGGGAGCGCTCGCCCAGGCGGAGGTTCTGGCGCTCCTCGGCCGCGAGGGGGTCGATCTCGCGACGCGCTGGGTCGTACCGGCTGCAGGCTCGAAGACCGAGGAGGCGTTCCGGCTCTTCCTGAATTTCGACGGCGCCGGCGCCAACGCCTTCGGCGATCGCGTGCGCGCGACCTCGAGCGACGCCGCGCGGCTCGGTGCCTTCGCGATCCGCGGCCACGGCGACGAGCTCTACGTGCTTCTGTTCAACAAGAGCACCGCCGCGCGCGAAGTACAGATTTCGATCAACGCCGCGCTGGCGGGGAGTTTCGCGCTCTACCGCTTCACGGCGGCGACCGCGCTCGGGCCGGCGGGGAGCGCGACCCCCTCTGGGGGCATCTTGACCCTCACCCTGCCGGCGCGCTCGGCGACCCTCGCCAAGGCGCGCCTGGCGACGAATCTGATCTACCAGGATCGCTTCGAGACGTCGACCTACCTCGGCTGGTCCCTCGTCCAGCGCTGAGCGCTCGGGCGTCCTCGCTTCAGTCTTTCGCCCTCTTGCCCGAGTTGTAGAGCCCTTCGAGGCCCTTCTTGGCGAGCCGTTCGGCGAACTCGTCGACCCACTTGACGAACTTGGAGTCGGTCGTCGAGAGGTTGGAACCGGAGACGACACGGTGATGAACCGCGGCCACCAGTGCGCCCGACTTGACGTCGATGAATTTCATGTCGAAGGTGGTGCTGCCGGAGCCGGCGCCCATGCCGACCCAGAACTTCGCCGCCGCGCTGCCTTCCGTGCAGTCGACGATTCGCCCGACGACCTTGACGCCTCCCCCCGATTTCACGACGGTGACCGTGCCCGCAAGAGCATTCCGGAAAGCCTCGGCGAAGATCTCCGGCATGTCGCCGGTGAGGTTTCCGGCCAGGCGCTTGTCCTTGGCGTCGCGATCGCCAGCCTTCTCGCCCATGAACTCCGGCGCTTCCCACGCCGCGAACTGCACCTTGGTGCCGGACAGCGAGAAGCCGGGTTTCACCCAGAGGTAATCGATCTCGTCGGCCTTGCGGAACTCCCGATCGTCGCCGAACCAGGAGGTGTCGAGCTTGCCCTCGTCCAGGATGCGGCCGGCGCTGGCTGGGGCGAGGGAGACGGCGGCGAGGGCGATAGCGAGGCAGCAGACCTTCGGGATGGACATCATCTATCTCCTTGAGTAGCACGCACCAACAGGTGGATCAGCGGAAGTACCAGCGCGGGCCGGAGCGCAGGAAACCGACGGGCAGAACATGGGCAGGCGCTGTGCCTGCTCAATAGAAGTCGGCGCAGGACAGAAAGTAGCCGCAGCCAGGACGCGGGCAAAAGAGCTTGCACTTCCTCTCCTCGAGCTCGGTGCTGCAGTTGGGGCAGGTGCGCATGAGGGATTCTGCCGCCGGCAACGGTGCGCGGGCCGCGGTGCGTCGGGGCGCCGCACCTTCCGCTCGGCTCGGCGAGCGGTTGCTGTCGAAAGTCACGGCGCGCATTCTAACCAGCTTTCTGCGTCCCGCGGCCGGCTGGCTCCGGTAGCCCCGGAGCGCGCGGCCGATATACTCCACCTCTCATGTCGCCCAGCGCCCTCGTTCTCGCGGGCGGCTCCGGAACCCGCTTCTGGCCGTCGAGCCGTCGCCATCGCCCCAAGCAGTTTCTCGCCCTGGAAGGCGAGCGTTCGCTTCTCCAGGCGACCGTCGACCGCCTGCGTCCGCTCGTATCGCCGGAGCGGGTCTGGATCTCGACCACCGAAGCGCTCCAGGAGGCGGTCGCGGAGCAGTTGCCCGAACTGCCGCCGAGCCACATCCTGACCGAGCCGGCGGCGCGCAACACGGCGCCGGCGATCGGCTGGTCGCTGCTTTCCATGCCCGCTGCCGCGCGCGAGGGCGCCGTGATCGTGCTGCCCTCGGACCATCGGATCGCGGCCCCAGAGTCGTTCCGCGCGGCGCTGGCCCTGGCCGCCGAGGTGGTCGAGCGCGAGGCTCGTATCCTCACCCTCGGCGTGGTCCCGACCGCTCCGGAAACCGGCTTCGGCTATCTCGAGATGGGAGAAGCTCTCGCGGCAGCCCCCGGGCTGCGGCGCGTGCGGCGCTTCACCGAGAAGCCCGACCGCGCCACCGCCGAGCGCTTTCTGGCCGGCGGCGAGCACCTGTGGAATGCCGGCATCTTCGTCTTTCGCGGCAGCGTTCTCCTGGCCGGAATCGAGCGCCATTCGCCGGAGCTCTGGCAGGGGCTCTCGGAGCTCGCGCGCACGCCCGAGCGGGCGGTCGAGCTCTATCCGCGCCTGCAGTCGATCTCGATCGACTACGCCGTCATGGAGAAGTTCGAGCAGATGGCGGCCCTGCCGCTCGACTGCGGCTGGAGCGACCTCGGTTCCTGGGACGCCCTGGCCGGAATCCTCTCCGCCGACGGCGACGGCAACGTCGCGCGCGGCGGCTCGGTCGTGGTCGATGGGGCGCGCAACATCACCTTTGCCGAGGAGGGGACGATCGCCGTGCTCGGGCTCTCCGACCTGATCGTCGTGCGCTCGGGCGATGCCGTCCTGGTGGCGCAGCGCAAGGACGCGCAAGAGGTTCGTCGCATCGTCGAGCAGTTGGCGGCTTCGGGCCGCAAAGATCTCCTCTAGGACCTCGCCGATCATGCAGAAGAAGATCCCGCGTTCCGGAGCCTTCTCGGAGCGCCTGAATCGCTGGGCGATCGACCGGGGCTTCCCCGTGCTCGCCTGGATCGCGCCGCGCGCGCCGCGCTGGTTCCTCTTCTTCCACGCGCGCTGGATCATCGCCGTCGTCTTCTTCTTCCACTCCCGTCCGAAGCGCGCGATCGAGCGCAATCTCGCCCGCGTCCTCGGCCAGCCGCCCGGTTCCACGGCGGTGCGCCGCGCGACGAATGCGATGCTGCGGCATCTCGCCTTCTACTGGGTCGACCTCTTCCGCTTTCCGCAACTGCCGACCGCGCGCCTGCGCGAGCTCATCGTCGGCGGGGACGTGCGGGCGCTCGATCCGCTGCGCGAACGGCTCGCCGCCGGCGAGCGGATTCTCCTGATGACCGCCCATCTGGGGAACTGGGAGCTCGGCGCGGTGATGCTCGGGCAGGCCGAGGTTCCGCTCGCCATCATCTACGTCCCGGACGAGTTCGAGCAGGCCGAACAGTTCCGCAGCCACATGCGCACGCTCTCGCACGTCAGCGAGATCCCGCTTCCGGAGGACGACCGATTCGCCAGTCTCGCGGTGCTGCGGGCGTTCGGCGAGGGTCGCGTGGTCGCCCTTCAAGGCGACCGGGACTTCCGCGACAGCGGCGTCGAGCTCCCATTCTTCGGCGCCATGGCGAGCTTTCCCACCGGGCCGTTCCACCTCGCGCGGATGACCGGAGCGGTGCTCCTGCCGACGTTCATCGCCTATGCGCCGGACCTGCGGTTCGAGGTCGTCCATGGAGCGACGATCAAGGTCGCCCGGACGGCCGATCGCGACGGGGATGTGCGGGCGGCGATGGAGCAATGGGTCGAGACGCTCGAAGGGGCCGTGCGCCGCTGGCCGACCCAGTGGTACACCTTCTACGACTTCTGGCCGCAGCCGGAGCTTCCACAATGAGCCGCGTGACGCGTGTCGCGACCGCCGCCGGCCTGCGTCCGCTGTTCGCCGCGGACCCGGCTCTGGGTTGGGCGCCGCCGGAGCCGTTTCCGCGCGCCGTCGAATTGTCGTCCACCTCGACCGCTGAGCCCTGGGAGGTCGAGATCGGCTTCGGCAAGGGTCGCTACCTGTTGCGCCGCGCCGCCCTCGAGCCTGCGGGTCGTTTTCTCGGCATCGAGATCGCCGGCGAGTACTTCCGGCTGGTCGCGCGACGCGTCGCGCGCCGCCGGCTCGCCAACGTCGTGCTGCTCGAAGGCGAGGCGCAGTATCTCGCCGGTGCCGTTCTGCCGCGTGGATTCGCCAGCACTGTGCACGTCTACTTTCCCGATCCGTGGCCGAAGCTGCGCCACCATCGCCGGCGGCTCTTTGCGCCCGACTCTCTCGATCTCGTGCAGGGCCTGCTCGCGCCCGGCGGCCGGCTCTGTTTCGCCACCGACTTTCTCGCCTACGGCGAGCAGGTGCGCGAGCTCCTGGAGTCGCATCCGGGGACGCAGGTGACGGTACACGAAGGCCCGTGGCCCGACGGCGCGCGCACCAACTACGAGGCCAAGTACATCGTCGAGGGGCGGCCGATCCTGCGCCTCGAAGTCACCTTCGCGAACGCCGCCGAACCGCATCCGCGCGGCCTGCTCGACCTGCTCGTCGCCCCCGCCCCGCGGCCGCTGCTGCAGGACTAGACACCGTTGCGCCCTGCCGGCCCAGAGTGGCCGGATGATCCGCCGAGCGGAAAAGGGCGTACTGTGAGCACGGAGATATGCGCGGACCGATCCTCATCGCCGGCGGCACCGGACTTCTCGGCCGGGCGCTCGCCCAGCGCCTCGCCGAGGCAGGTCGGGAGGTCGTTCTGCTGTCGCGCTCGCCCGCCCGGGTCGCCGGGTCGCCGGAGCTGCCTCCTGGCTGCCGGCTGGCCGCATGGGACGGGCGGACCGCGGACGGATGGGGCAGCCTCGCCTCCGGAGCGGCGGCGATCGTGAATCTGGCCGGCGAGTCGATCGCCGCCGGCCGTTGGAGTCGCCAGCGCAAGGCGCGCATCGTGAGCAGCCGGCAAGAGGCCGCTGCGGCAGTGCTCGCGGCGATCGCGCAGGCACCCAAGCCGCCGGCCGTCCTGGTTCAGGCCTCAGCCATCGGCTACTACGGCGACCGCGCGGACGAGCTGCTGCCGGAAAGTGCCGCCTCGGGCGAGGGTTTCCTCGCCACGACGACGCGGGAGTGGGAGGCGGCGAGCGCGGATTGCGCACGCTTCGGCGTGCGCCGGGCGGTGGCGCGGACCGGCATCGTGCTGGCGCGCGAGGGTGGCGCGCTGCCGAAGATGCTGCTGCCGTTCCGCCTCGGCGCGGGTGCGATTCTGGGGAGCGGGAAACAGTGGATGTCCTGGATCCATGTCGCCGACGAGAGCGCCGCGCTGGCTTTCCTGATCGACGAGCCCACGGCCGCCGGGGTGTTCAATCTCGCGGCGCCGGAGCCCGCCACCCAGGCGGGCTTCTCGCGCGCGCTCGCCGAGGCGCTCCACCGCCCGCTGCTCGCGCGGGCTCCCGCCTGGGTGCTGCGCGCGGCGATGGGGGAGATGTCGGACCTCGTCCTCGCCAGTCAGCGCGTCGTTCCGCAGCGCCTGCTCGAAATGGGCTTCCGTTTCCAGTTTCCGCACCTCGACACCGCCCTGGCGGACCTCTGCCGCGGCGAGGCGGCGGCGCACCCATGAGCTTCTGGGGTGCCTTCGCGGCGGCGGCGTGCGTCGTCGCGGCGTATCTCGCGGCCGGCTGGCTGCTGAGCGTCCGCTTGCGGGACGTGAGTATCGTCGACGTGATGTGGGGCCCGGGGTTCGCGCTCGTGGCGGCGGTGTCGGCGGTACTGGGCTCGGGGGACGCTGCGCGCAAGACGATCGTCGTGGTGCTGGTCAGCGTCTGGGGGCTGCGTCTCGCGGCGCACATCTTCGCCCGCAACCGTGGGCACGCCGAGGACTATCGCTATCGCGCGATGCGCGCGCGGCACGGGGCGCGCTTCGTCTGGGTGTCGGCGTTCACCGTCTTCGGTCTTCAGGGTGTCCTGCTGCTGTTCATCGCTCTGCCGCTGGTTGCGGCGACGGCGCGCCCCGGCGCGCCGGCTCTCGGAGCGCTCGACTTCGCCGGCGTCGCGCTGTTTCTCACCGGCTTTCTCTGCGAAGCGATCGGCGACGCGCAGCTCGCACGCTTCAAGGCCGATCCCGCGAACCGCGGCAAGGTCTGCGACGTCGGACTCTGGCGCTACAGCCGGCATCCCAACTACTTCGGCGACGCGACGCTCTGGTGGGGGCTCTTCCTGGTGGCCTGCGCGGTGCCCGCTGGCTGGCGGACGATCGCCAGCCCGATCGTGATGACGGTGCTGCTGCTCAAGGTCTCGGGCGTAGCTCTCCTCGAGCGCGGCCTCGCCGCGACCAAGCCTGGCTACGCCGACTACGTCGCCCGCACCAGCGCCTTCGTGCCCTGGTTCCCGCGGCGCCCGTCCGGCTAGACGAGGAAGCTCGATCGGAGCTCGGCAGCGACGTCTTCGCAGATCTCGGGGCGGGTGTAGACGCGGTAGCGGTCGATGCGAGTCAGGTGGCGGATGAAGTGGCTGGCGCTCTCCATCGACTCGAGGTGGCCGTCGCGATAGCGCACCCAGACGGGGCTGCCACCCAGCCGATGGGGGTCTTTCGCCGAGCGGGCGACGAGGATCTCGCCCGGACCGTAATGCGCCCTGAGCGCCGGGAGGAGCGCCTCGAACCCGTCGCTCTCGGCTTCCGAAAGGTGCTCCCGGGTTTCGAAGGCGAGCGGAAAATGGCGGCGATGGACCACCGCCTGGGCGTGTTGGTTGTCCGAAGCTCGCATCGCTTCGAGCGTCGAGAGGTCGTCCTGGAGCAGGAAGAGCTCGGGGTCGGAGGGCCACCGCCGACCCTCGGCGCGCATCCACTCCGACAGATGCTGCTCCAAGGCCTTGCCGGTGACGTTGAAGTAGACCTGGGTGAACATGTAGTAGCGCGCCAGCACCAGCGCCTCGACGGCGTGGACGCCGCCCTCCTCGACGCCGACGCCGAGCGCTCCGGTCTCCGGATCGGCGACCACAGCCAACGTGTCGAGCAGGCGGTCGAGGTCGTAGACGCCGTAGCGCACGCCGCAGTAGAGGCTGTCGCGCAGCAGATAGTCCATCTTGTCGACATCGAGCTCGCCCGAGATCACCTGGGTCAGGAAGCGGCGCTCCGGCGGCACGTCGCCGGCGAGCAGTGCCGCGACCTCGCGCGGCGCAATGCCGTCGCCGTGGCGCTCGAACAGGGCGGAGATCTCGTCCGAGGCGAGGAGCCGAGCGGTCATCGCTTCGTGGTCGATGCCGCCCTCGAAGAGCTCCTCGGCGGAGTGGCTGAACGGAGCGTGGCCGGCGTCGTGGAAGAGCGCCGCGAGTCGGGCGAGGCGCCGCGCCCGCCGGCGCTCTTCAGGCGGCAGCAGGCCCGGGCTCTTGCCGAGCAGCGCGTCGACCATCCGGCCGGCGAGCGTCATCGCGCCGAGGACGTGCGAAAAGCGGCTGTGCTCGGCGCCGGGATAGACCAGGAAGGTGAGGCCGAGCTGGTGGATGAAGCGCAGGCGCTGCAGCGGCCGGCTGTCGACCAGCGCCGCTTCGAGGGCGTCGGTCTCGATGAAGCCGTGGATCGGATCGCGGAGCGTCAGCATGGAGCGCGTCGTCGAGGAGGATAGCCCAGCAGCAGCTCAGTGCGCTGTCAGGGCTCGGGCAGGAGCAGGTCGGGAAACGTCGAGCCCGGCTCGAGCGCGGTCGAGAGGTCGCCCGTCCGGTCGAGAAAGAGGGCCGCGAGGAAGACCCCGGCGAGCGCCGCCGGACGACGCAGCGAGAGCGGCAGGAAGCGCGCCGCGAGCAGCAGGAGCGTGGCGGCGCCGAGCGTGATCACGTCCGGGCCGAGCGTGGCGCGAACTGGCGCGGAGAAGGCGATCAGCGAAAGCGGCAGCGCGGTTCCGGCGAAGGTCGCGAATCCCCGCGCCAGCCCCGCCGCCGCCTCGCCGGCGGCAAGCGCCAGAGCGACGCGGATGAGCGCGGCGATGGCGATTCCGCCGAGGCTCGCTGCCGGTCCGCGGCCGAGCCGCAGGAGTTCGCCGGCGAGAGACGCTGCGACCAGGAGGGCCGCGCCGAGTCCGGCGGCGATCCGCCAGCCGGCCGGCTCGAGCTTGCGGTAGCCGGCCAGGAGCACGAGGTTCGACAGGCCGACGGCGAGCCCCGCAGCGACGAGGGCGAGCGCCGGCAGCGAGCGCGGCGGCCAGGAGAGTCCCCAGGCGAGCGCCGCGTCGAGCCGCGCGCCGACGGTGAACAGCCCGGCGAGGGCGGCGGCGAGGAGCAGTGGCGTCGCCACCAGCGCCCACAATTGGCGACGGTCGGTCGCCGCGGCCGGCGGCCCGGCCGGCAGCGCTGCCGCTTCCGCGGCCGGGGGCGCGAAGCGGGCGAGGCGCCAGGGGACGAGCGCGTGCAGGCCGAGGATCACCCACTGCAGGGTGAGGGCGAGGGCGGTCATCGCTGCACCGGGGCCTCGGCCGCAGCCGGCCGGAGAGGGTCAGGCAGCCGGCGGGCCCACGGGCTCTCCGGAAGTTGCTGCAGCAGTTCGCGGGCGGTGGCACCGTCGGGAGGGATGCGCCAGTCGGGGGCGACGTCGCACAGAGGGGAGAGCACGAAGCGGCGCGCACGCATCCGCGGATGGGGGAGGAGCGGCGCCGCGCCGGCTCGGACCTCGTCTCCCAGCAGGAGCAGGTCGAGATCGAGCGTCCGCGGCCCATCGGGTCGTGGCGGCTGTGGGCGGGAGAACCCGCGCTCGCGGCCGAACTCGAGCTCGATCCGCTGCGCGACGGCGAGGAGGTCCGGCGCCGCGAGGTCGCTCTCGCCGATCGCGACAGTGTTGAGGTACGGTGGCTGTGGAATCGGCGAGACCGGCTCCGTCAGATACAGCGGCGCGACGACGAGCGGGCCGAGAGCCTCTTCGAGGCGCGCCAGCGCGCCTTCGAGGATGCGCCGGGAGTCGCCGAGGTTGCTGCCCAGGCCGAGCGCGAACCGGCGCCGGGCGGGGCTACTCCTCGTCGTCGTCGAAGTCTTCCTCTTCTTCGACGACCCCTTCGGGCGCTTCGATCTCGTCGTCGGGAATGTCCTCGTCCGGAGCGACGACGAGATCGTCATCGGCCTCGACGATCGGCTTGGGCACGTCGTCGCGCCGTTTGCGCTTCGCCTGCGCCGACTCGGCCGCCGCGTCGGGGCGCTTGACGTCCTTCTGGTTCGCGCCGCACTTCGGGCAGATGGGAGCGGGACGGCCGAAGTCGTAGAACTTCGCGCCGCAGCTGTAGCATTCGTGTTTGGTACCCAATTCGGCCATGCGTTCTCGAGCTCCTTGGGCCGGGTGACCCCGGCGAGGGAGCGAACGTAGCAGCGCCCTTGCGGGCTGTCAACAATCTGCCCGGGATAAGATGCCGGCATGAGGGAGAACCGCTTCTCGCGCCGGGCCGGGCTGCTCTTGCCGAACCTGGCCCTGGTCTCGCTGCTGGTAACGGGCGCGGCACGCGGTGCCGAAGACAAGGTCCCGGACCCCGAAGCGCCCGGCCTGACGCTCGCGGCGCGCTCCGAAGCGCTCCTCGACCGGGTTCGTTTCGAGCAGAAGCGCCTGCGCAGCCTGGAGGCGGACTTCGTCCAGTTCCGGGTCAGCGAGTTTCTCGCCGCGCCGGAGGAGTCGAAGGGCTCCTTCGCCTACTCGGCTCCTGATCTGGTGCGCTGGGACTACCTGTCGCCCAAACCGGTTTCGATGGTGATCCGCGAAGACGAGATGCTGACCTGGTACAAGGACCTCGGCAAGGCCGAGAAGGTCAAGGTGGGGCGCGCCTCGTCGCAGGTCTTCCGCTACCTGAACGCGAGCGGCTCCCTCGACACGCTGATGAAGTACTTCGCCGTCACCTTCGCCTTCCCGCCGGCCGCCCGGGCGGGTTCCGCCGGCGCGGTAGAGCCCTATCGCCTCGACCTTGCGCCCCGATTCGCGCGCATCCGCAAGCGCCTGGCGGCGATGAGCCTGTGGATCGACCGCGAGCTCTTCCTGCCTGTCCGCGTGCGCTACGTCGAGGCCAACGGCGACACCACCGAGTATCGCTTCGATCATCTGCGGCGCAACGGCGAAGTCCCTCTGTCGCGCTTCGAGCTGGCGATTCCGAAGGAGGTCGAGATCAGAGTCGTCGATCTCGATCGCGAACGCGAAGCCAAGCCCTGATCGCCTGCCCGGACTCCAGCAACGACCATCATGCAATTCGAGATTCTGGCGCGCGACGCCGGCGCCCGGCTCGGCCGGCTGGAAACCGCGCACGGCACGATCGATACCCCGGCGTTCATGCCGGTCGGCACGCTCGGGGCGGTCAAGGGTCTGACGCCGCAGGAGCTCGAGGCGGCGGGCGCCCAGGTCATGCTGGCGAACCTCTACCATCTCTCGCTGCGCCCGGGCATCGACACGATCTCGCGCGCCGGCGGCATTCACCGATTCACCGGCTGGAACCGTCCGATTCTCACCGATAGCGGCGGCTTCCAGGTCTTCTCCCTCGCCGCATTGCGCAAAGTGGACGAACGTGGCGTGCGTTTTCGCAGCCACCTCGACGGTGCGCTGCTCGAGCTCACCCCCGAGAGCGTCGTCGCCGCCCAGGAAGCGATCGGCGTCGACATCGCAATGGTGCTCGACGAGTGTCCGCCGTGGCCGGTACCCGAGGCGGTAGCGGCCGCTGCGCTCGCCCGAACCCTGCGATGGGCCGAGCGTTCGGTCGCGGCGCGGACGAGCCCGGCGACAGCGCTCTTCGGCATCGTCCAGGGGAGCAGCTTCCGTCCCCTGCGCGAGGCTGGGGCGGCGGCACTCTCCGCCATGCCGTTCGACGGCTATGCGATCGGTGGCGTGAGCGTCGGGGAGCCCCTGGGCCCCCGGCGCGCGGCGATCGAATGGACCGCTCCCTGCCTGCCCGAGGGCCGTCCGCGCTATCTCATGGGCGTCGGCACGATCCCCGACATGCTGCACGCGATCGCGCACGGCGTCGACCTGTTCGACTGCGTGCTGCCGGCGAGGAACGGCCGGCACGGCCTCCTCTACACCCGGGACGGGGCGCTGCGGATCAAGAACGCGCGCTTTCGCGACGACACCGGTCCGCTCGATCCGGAGTGCGGATGTCCGGTTTGCAGCCGCCTTTCCCGGGGTTTCCTGCATCATCTCTTCCGCGCCGGGGAGCTCTCCGCGGCGGTCTACGGGACGCTGCACAATCTCCGTGTTTTCCTTGACTTCATGGGGGAAGCGAGAGAAGCTATTGCGGCTTTTCGGGTAGCGGACCTGGCCCGCAGGTGGTCCAGTCGCTCCGCGGACGAACACCGATCCGAGAATTCTGTGGCGGTGGAGAGCCAGGAACCGCGCTCGCGGTGATGAACGAGCGCGCGCCTGGCGACGGCAAGTCGACCTTCTGTTGCAGCACGGAATCGAATCCGGGAGTGGAACGATGCAAACGCTGCTCATCAGCCAGTTGCCGAATGTCTGGATCCAGGTCGCCCAGGCGCAGACCCAGTCGCCGCTCGTCTCGCTGGTACCGATCTTTCTCGTCTTCGGCATTTTCTATTTCCTGCTCCTGGCGCCGATGCGCAAGCGCCAGAAGGCCCTGCAGAAGGTCGTCGAAGGTCTGAAGCGCGGCGACAAGGTGGTGACCAACGGCGGTCTGATCGGCGAGATCGCCGCGGTCGAAGACCGGGTCGTCCACTTGAAGCTGGGCGAGAACGTCAAGGTGCGTGTGCTCAAGTCCGCCATCGCCGGCCTCGAGGGCAGTGCCGAACCGGAGGCAACCAAGTGAACAAGGGACTTCTCATCAAGGGCGCCGTCATCCTGGGCCTCGCCGCCCTGTCGGTCTTCGCCGCCTATCCGCCCAAGGACAAGCTGAATCTGGGACTCGACCTCCAGGGCGGCATCCATCTCGTGCTCAAGGTGGAGACCCAGGACGCCGTGCGCGCCGAGACCGACAAGGACATGGAAGTCCTGCGCCGCGAGATCGCCGACAACGGCGTCTCTTCGGTGGCGACGTCGCGCATCTCGGACACCTCCTTCGACGTCACCGGGGTTTCCGCGGAGCAGGAGGCGGTGCTCAACAAGGCTGCCAACGACTTCCTCACCGCGCAGCGCTGGGACTGGAAACGCGAGGGCAGCCGCACCGTCTTCGCGATGACCTCGCTCAACGAGCGCAACGTGCGCAACCTCGCGGTCGAGCAGGCGAAGCTGACGATCGACAACCGGGTCAATCAGTACGGCGTCGCCGAGCCGAGCATCACGCGGCAGGGCACCGAGGGCGACCGCATCGTCGTCCAGCTTCCTGGTGTCGACGATCCGGAGCGCGTCAAGCGCCTGATCAAGAGCACCGCGTTCCTCGAGTTCCGCCTGACCGAGTATCCGCCCGCCGGCGGCTCGGGTGTCGCGACGCGCGACGAGATTCTCGGCCGCTACGGCGGCAATCTCCCCGCCGACGTCGAGATTTTCGCCCAGGACAGGCGCGACGAACAGGGCAGGATCGTCGGCCAGAGCTTCTTCGCGGTGCAGGCGCGGCGAGTGATCACCGGGCGCGACCTGAAGTCGGCCAACATGTCCTCCGGCCAGTTCAACCAGCCGGTGGTGGCGTTCCACCTCACCGCCGACGGCGCGCGCATGTTCGGCGACGCGACCGGCGCCAACGTCGGACGCGGACTGGCGATCATTCTCGACAACCGCGTCGTTTCGGCGCCGGTCATCAACTCGCGCATCACCGATTCCGGCATCATCGAGGGCAACTTCACCCAGCAGGAGGTGCAGGACCTCGTGACGACGCTGCGCTCGGGCGCCCTGCCGGCCGGCATCACGTACCTCGAAGACCGCACCGTCGGGCCGTCCCTGGGGCAGGACTCGATCGACGCCAGCACGAAGGCGGGGCTCTACGCTCTGATCGGCGTCGTCCTGACGATGCTCATCGTCTACCGCTTCTCCGGCGTCAACGCGCTCCTCGCGCTGGCGCTCAATACCCTGCTTCTCTTCGGCGCGCTGGCCTACTTCGGCGCCACGCTGACTCTCCCGGGTATTGCCGGCATCGTGCTCTCGATCGCCATGGCGGTCGACGCCAACGTCCTCATCTTCGAGCGCATCAAGGAGGAGATGAAGGTCGGAAAGACCGTGCGGGCGGCGATCGACGCCGGCTTCAGCAACGCCCTGTCGTCGATCATGGACGCGAACATCACGACGCTGATCGCGGCGCTCTTTCTCTTCCAGTTCGGCACCGGACCGATCCGTGGCTTCGCGGTGACCCTGTCGGTGGGCATCCTCGGCACTCTCTTCTGCGCGATCTTCGTCAGCCGCTACCTGTTCGATCTCGTATACACGCCGGCCCGCAAGTCGCAGTCGATCTCGATCTAGACCTACCCGCCCGGAACCGCAGACAGGAGCCAGGGAATGGATTTTCTTCGCAATACCAACATCGACTTCATGAAGTACCGGAAGTTCTGGATCAGCTTCTCGTTCGTGGTCATGGTCGTCGGCGCGATCGCGGTCTTCTTCCTCGGCAAGCTGAACATGGGCATCGACTTCGTCGGCGGCACGCAGCTGACGCTGAAGTTCGCTTCCGAGCCGAACGTCGCGGAGCTTCGCGACATTCTCGGTCGCGCCGGTCTCAAGGAGAGCCAGATTCAGCGCTTCGGCAAGCCGGGTGAGAACGAGATCCTGGTGCGCACGCCGATCGTCGAGGGCACCGAAGAGGGTGCCGCGACGCAGATTCTCGCGGCGCTCTCGCAGCATTACAACCAGGCGGACGGCAGCGCCGACTTGAACCAGATCGGCACCGGATCGATCGCCCAGCTCCTCGCTGCGTCGAACCCGGACGGCGTTGTCGGCGAGCCCGAGGCGATCTCCGCGCACTACACCGCGGTCGCCGAGTCGGTGATGGCGGTGCGCAAGCAGTCGGCTATCTTCAAGTCCTGGGACGAGGTCGCTGCCGTCCCTGGCTTGACCGGCAAGTCGCTCGCAGGTTTGAAGTCTTCGGCTGCGATCGGCAAGTTCTCCCCGCTGGCGACGGAGAACGTCGGCCCGCAGGTCGGCAAGGAGCTCCGCCAGCGTGGATTCCTCGCCGTCATCGGCGCCCTGATCGGCATGCTGGTCTACATCTGGATCCGCTTTGAGCTGCTCTTCGGCATCGGTGCGACCATGGCGAGCCTGCACGACGTGCTGATCACCCTCGGCCTCTACGCCTTCATGGGCTACGAATTCAACCTGACGACCATCGCCGCCTTCCTGACTCTGATCG